>DASZPU010000153.1:0-12652 GCA_035550195.1 Nannocystaceae bacterium | reverse complement strand
GATCCCAGGGTGCTCGCGCACGAACGCTTCCGTCACCTCGGCATCCTGGCCGAGCGCGTGCGCACCCGCGATCTCCCGTCGCATTGCGACTGGCTGCTGCTCGACGCCAACGTCGCACCCCACAAGGCCATGATCGCGCTGGGCCAGCTGCTGTCGCTGCGACCGTTCCGCGGGCTCTTGCTCACGCTCAAGCTCAACGACGACGGCGTGGTCGCCGACCTCCCGCAGCTGCTCGCCCGCGTGCAGGAGCTGGCGGGCCCGTCGCGCATGCGCGCCAGCCAGCTGCCCAGCGCCCATCGCGAAGTGATCGTATGGGTCGATCGGAGCGCGTCTTGAATCGCCAACGAAGTTGGCGACCGAGAGCCCTCCCACTGGCGTTGCGGCAGCGCTAAGCTACGCGCCAATGAACGATGCGCTGTGGGCCGTAGCCGAACGGCTGTGGCAACCCTGGCTCGCGATCGCGGTGCTCGGCATCGCGGCGATCGTGACGCTCGCAACCGGCTTCGTGCAGCTGCGCGGTCTCCCGACGGCGATCAAGGAAGCACTCGCGGCGCGACGCGATCACGACTCGACGGTCGGCGCGAGCGTGGCGGCCGTGTGCGGCATCGCGAGCCTCGGCGCCGGTGCGCTCGCGATCGAGATCGCCGGTCCCGGTGCGCTCGTGTGGATGTGGATCGTCGTGCTGCTCGCGATGGCGGTGCGCGTCGCCGAAGCGACGCTCGTGACCGGCGCGACGACGCCGGCGAAGGTCGAGCTCTCGCCCGGCCTGCGCCGCGCGTGGTGGCTCGCTGCGCTCGTCGCTGCGGCCGCGACGATCGGCGTGCTGCAGGGCCGCGAGACCGGTGCGTTGCTCGAGCACGCGTGGGGCACCGCGCCGCTCGCCGCCGCGATCTGCTTCGCGATCGTGGCGCTCCCGTTCGCGACGCTCCCGGTCGCGCGCCGCATCCTGCTGGCCACCGTGCCGTGGGCGATCCTCGCCACCGTCGTCGCGCTCGGCATCCTCGTGATGGGCGACTCGCTCGTGCTGAGCTTCGCGATCGGCGACGCGTGGAACCAAGCCTTCGGCGTCGGCCAAGCCGCGACGGGTGCGACCGCCGGCGGCGTCGCGATCGCGTTGGCCGAGGGCGCGCGCGCGGCCACGATCGGCGGCGGCGTGCTGCACGGCGCGGCGAGCCCCGAGCATCGCCGCGCGAGCATGATCGCACCGCTCGTCGGCATCGGCGTGATCGCGACCATCGGTGCGCTCGTCGCGATGACCGAGCCCGCACGCGCGAGCATCACCGAGCCCGACATGGTGCCGCTCGAGCGCCCGCACTCCCGCGGCCTGCGTCCCGCTGCGCTCGGACAGACGGTGGTGCTGCCCGCCGACACCACGCTCGCGGACGGCGAGCACTACGGCTTCGTCGTGCGCGGCAACCCGCGCGGCGTGAACCTCGGCAAGCTCGACCTCGAGCGCAACCTCGTGCTGCTGCCCGCGTGGTCGATCAGCGGCGAGACCCACGAGGTGGTGTTCCGCAGCAAGGACAAGGAGAAGGCGAAGCTCGCATCGTGGGACGTGCGCGTGCCGTGCACCCGCGAGATCGTGCAGGCGCGCGGCGGTGATGCGCTCAAGCTGACGCCGGTCAATCCCGACCTCCAGTTCAAGCAGCTCATCGCGTACTACGAGCTCGACAGGCAGCCCTACGTGCCGCTGGGCGACTATCACTTCGTCGGCAAGGTCGCGAAGGCGGAGAGTCCCGACAAGGCGCTCGGTGTGCACCTCGCGATGTTCGAGCCCGACCGCGCCGATCGGGAGAACGCACCCGAGCTGCACGAGTTCTTCCGCGCCGGCTATCGCGGTCCGTATGCCGACACCGGCGAAGAGCGTGCGCCGTGGGGCTTCGTCGGCGTCGAAGGCTTCAGCGCGCAGCCGGGCACGCGGCTCGATCTGCGCCTGCCCGCGAACCCACGCGGCGAGCCGTTCGTGCGCCTCGATCGCACCGGCGGCGTGGAAGGCCCGGCGTGGCCGTTCCTCATGCAGGTGCGCGAGCTCGTCGTGCAGCACGAGACCGATCCCGAGCAAGACATCATCGTGCCGGTGAAGGTCGAGCTCGACGGCTTCCGCACGCGCTTCCGCCCCGACAACGCCGACTGGACCGACTTCCGCAAGCTCGGCAAGATGGACGGCTATCGCAAGGTGCCGTTCGTGCGCGTCGGCGACGTCGACTTCCCCGCGGAAGTGCACGGCGATGCGCGGCTCGAGACGCGCTTCAAAGGTCGCGTCGCGATCGTGCCGCTGTTCGAGCCCACCGAGCCGCAGGGGCCGCACGGCGAGTTCCTGCCCTACCCTCCGCATCCCGGCGAGCTGGTCGCGATGGGCATGCACGGCCCCGTCATCGCGCGCGACGGCAGTGCGCGCATCGGTGGACGCATGATCGACGAAGCGCCGAGCTGGGCGCGCATGCTCGGCGTGCTCGCGCTGTTCCTGCTCGGGCTCGCGAGCGTGGCGGCGTGGCCGGTGCTGTTGCACAGAGACGGCGGCATGCAGCGCATGATCGGCATCGCGCTCGCGATCGCAGCGGCGGTCGGTGGCGCATGCACCTGGACGCTGGCCTACGGCATCGCGTCGGTCGGGGCCGCGCTCGCGGTCCTCGTCGGCGGCATCGCGGTGCTCGCGAAGCTCGGCGCGATCCGCCGCGAGTAGCTACTGCTCGGCGAGCAGCGCGTCGATCTCGTCGGCGAGCTCGTTGGAGCTCACGAGCCCCTGGTGGACGTGGCGGATCTTTCCCGCCGCGTCGAACACCACCGTGTGCGGGATCGGACCGACGCCGAACGCTCTCGCCATCGCGCCGCCGTCGAGCGCGATCGGAATGCGCATGCGCGTCTCGTTGCGGTACTGCAGCGCGAGCGCGCGCGCCTCGTCGTAGCTGCTGCCCTCGCGGTTGACCGCGACGAACCCGACGCGCTCGTCGTAGCCGTTGAGCAGCTTGCGATCGATCTGCGCCAGCTCGTTGCGACAGTAGCCGCACCAGCTCGCCCAGAACGACACGACATGCACCTTGCCGGGCAGATTCGCCGCGGCGAAGCGACCACCGTCGAGCAGCTCCACGTCGAACGCGGGCGCCGGCTTGCCGGGCCCGACCGGCGCGAGCGAACCGAAGCTCCCCACACCGACCACGGTGTCGCGCGCGGCTGCGAGTACGATCGCGGCCGTGAGCACGACTCCGGCGAAACGTGACGCGCTCACGCGCCACCTCCGAGCTTGCGCAATGGCACAGCGTCTCTCACCCACGCTGCGAACGGGAGGCACGGGACGCCCGCGATCACGCCGGGCAACCAGCGCTCGGGCAACACGAGCACACCGAACGAGTCGAGCAGGTGCAGGACGACCGCGATCGCCAGCATCGGTGCGAGGCAGAGCGGCGCGCGATGGGCACGCTCGCGGCCCAGCACGATCTCGACCACGAAGATCGTGATGAACGGCGCGACCAAACCGATCGCGACGTCGGCCGCCCCGGACAGGAGCGCAGTGCCGTCACGCAGCGACACCACCCGCGCAACCGCGGCCACGATGTCGTCGACGTGGGCCGCGAGCAGATACGCGACCAGCAACCAGGTGCCGTCGCGCACGCCCTCGTCTTGGTGCAGCGCTGCGAGCGTGCGCTTCGGCGCGACGAGCATGCCGCCTTGGCGATCGATCCACGCGAGCACGGCTTCGATCATTTGCGCTGATCCAGCCGCCGCCGCGCCGCCATCGCGAGCGCGGACGGGATGTTCTTGGAGAACGCGACCTTCTTCACGTCGTGCAGGTACAGCCGACCGAGGAAGTTCATCGCCTGCGCCATCGGCGTCTTGGGATTGAGCACGAGGTTGAGCTGCACGGTGTAGAGCTTGGTCCACTCGCGGCGCCGACTGATGTACCCGATGACGTCGCGCGCGAGGGTGCGATTGGCCGCATACGCGATGACCTCGTTGTCGTTCACCTTGGGCGACTTGATCGCGCTCATCGCGACGGCCTTGTTGCTGTCGCGCACGAGGATGAAGCGCTGGAAGATCGTGCCGAGCAGCGCGAGCCGGATCTTCTCCATCGTCTTCAGCCGGGAGACGTCGACATAGCGGCCGTCGCTCGCGCTCTGCACCGCTTGCACCGCGGCGCTCTGCGCTGCGTCGGCGGCGGCCGGATCGTCCTCGCCCACCGCATCGAGCGGAAGCGACAGATCGTCGGCCGCACTGGCCGCGAGCATCGCGTCGAGATCGAGCTGACCGAGGCCGATCTCCGGCACCGAATCGAGATCGACATCATCGGTCGCGCCGGCCTGCTTGAGCCGCTCGATGGTCTGCTCGTGATGCTGCGCGACATCGCTGCCGGTGGCCTGCTTGAACACCTCGTCGCGCTCGGGATCCGCACCGCCGCCCTCGAGCAACGCCTGGCGGATCTCGTCCATGTTCGGCAGGCGCACGTCGACGCCTTCGCGCACTGCGAGCTCGAGCATGCGGTGCACGACACTCATGCGGCAGTTCGGGTTCTGGTAGAGCGCTTCGACGATCGCGGGCGATCGCAGCCAACGTTCCTGGTTGTCGGCGACGACGTCGCACACCGTCTCCGGGCACACGCGCGAGACGCTGGCCAGCGTCTCGTCGGCGACGCCGCGATGCCGCACCACGCGCTCGAGCACGTCGCCGTTGCGCGGGAATCGACGGCCGAGCAGATCGAGCACGCCCGGTGGCAGCGTCGGATCGTCGAGTGCACCGCCGAGGATCGCGATCGGCAAACCCTCGATCGTCTTGGCCGCCACCGGCGCGAGATCGGGATCGTTGCCGACCCAGATCTGGTAGAGCGCGACCAGCAGATCGCGCGGTGGCAACGGTGCGAGCCCGCGCGCCACCATGCCGCGCAACGGCGCCGGCGCATCGGGGCCGATGACACGCCATGCGCCGGGTCCGGCTTCTTGTTGCTCGAGCGGGCGATGGGCGAAGACCAACGCCGCCTCACTTGCTGCGGTTGCGCGCGTGGATGATGCGCAGGCCTTCGAGCACGAGCGCATCGTCGACGACGTCGATGTGCTTCGTCTGCGGCGCGATGGTCTGCGCGAACCCACCGGTCGCGACGACACGCGTGGGAAAGTCGACCTCGCCCTTGATGCGCGTGATGAGGCCTTCGACGAGCCCGAGGTAGCCGTTGACGAGGCCCGACTGGATCGCACCGACGGTGTTGCGACCGATCACGCGATCGGGCTTCGTCGCGTCGACGCGCGGGAGCTTCGCGGCGCGCGCGAAGAGTGCATCCGCGCTGATGCCGATGCCCGGCGCGATCGCTCCGCCCAGATACTCCGGTGCCGGCGACACCACGTCGAACGTGGTCGCGGTGCCGAAATCGACGACGACCACACCGCCGGCGTGCCCGTGACGCTCGTGCGCCGCGACGGCGGTGACGATGCGATCGGCACCGACGTCCTGCGGAGGGTCGTACCGGATCGGCATGCCCGTGCGCACGCCGGGCCCGACCACGAGCGGGTCGAAGCCACCGTAGCGGACCAGCGCCTCGCGCAGAGGGCCGAGCGCAGGCGGCACGACGCACGCGATGACGGCGTCGTCGACCGCACCGAGCGAGAAACCGGCGAGCTCGAGCCCCTGGCGCAGCGCGATGGCGACCTCGTCACGCGTCCAGCCATGACGCGTCGACAAGCGCAGCTCGCAGCGCAGCTCTGCGTCCGCGAACACCCCGAAGGTGGTGTGCGAGTTGCCGACGTCGACCGCGAGCAGCATCTTCGCGTCAAGATACCTCGCGGCCCACGCATCTGCTACCGTCGGGCCGGTGGGTGAACGAAGTCCCCACGACGAGCGCGACGTCGACGACAACGGCGATAAGGCGCCGTCGGCGACACTCGCGGGCCGCACGATGGGGCTGCTCGTGCAGTTCCGGCGCAGCGCGGGATTGCCCGGCGCGGCGTGGTCGCTGCCGGTCGTGACGATCTCGGGCATCGCCAGCCTCATCTATCTCGCCTCGTTCTGGCTCGACCTCGCGACCGCGCAGGGCCGTCGCCAAGGCGACGACGGCGTCTCGATCCTCGCGCTGATCGAGACGGTGATGGATCAGGACATCGAGCAGGCGCGAAACACGTTGGGTGGGCTCGGCGAGGTGATGGCCGCGGTGCTCGGCCTCGCGCTCACGGTCAGCTCCATCATCGTGCAGCTGGCGGCGACTCGCTTCACGCCGCACATCACGTCGCTGTTCTTCCGCGCGCGCACCAACCTCGGCATCCTCGGCTTCTTCGTCACCTCCAGCATCTACGTGCTGTGGGTGAACTTCTCGCTCGGCGATCACTACCTGCCGCACTGGGGCGTGCTGTTCAGCATGCTCTTGATGACGGCGAGCCTGCTGCTGCTCTTTCCGTACTTCGCGTACGTGTTCAACTTCCTCGATCCCGAGAAGATCGTGTCGCGCATCATGAGCGACGGCCTCGTCGCCGCGACGCCGCAGCGTGGCCGCGCGGGGTTGGCCACCGACAAGCGCCAGATGCGAGCGGTCGAGGCCGTCGAGCACCTCGCGAACATCGGCCTGAACGCCGTGCAGCAGAAGGACAAGGGCATCGCGTCGGGCGCGGTCGACTCGCTGTGCGAGTACGGCATCCGCTACGGCGAGAGCAAGGCGGCGATGCGGCAGGACTGGCACCGCATCGCGTCGTGGAACCGCCAGAGCCCCGACTTCGTCAGCCTCTCCGACGACGCGGTCGACGATCTACGCCGCCGCGGCACCTGGCTCGAGTGGAAGATCATGCGGCAGTTCCAGATGCTGTTCGGCGAAGGCCTGACGCAGCTCAAGGACACCTGCTACCTCATCGCGATCGACACGCGGCGACTCGGTGAAGCGGCCGGTCGGCGCAACGATCTCCACGCGCTCGATCTGTCCATCAAGTTCTTCAACACGTATCTGCGCGCGACGCTGAACGCGTCGGACATCCGCACCGCGTACAACATCCTGCACCAGTACCGGCAGCTCGCGGAGTTCGTGCTCACGCACAGTCGCGACATCGCGACCGAGATCGAGCGCCGCGAGGGGCTCGAGCACCGCGCGCTGCAGATCGCCCGCTTCATGCGCTACTACTCCGCGGTCGCGTACCAGCGCGGGCTCGCCTTCGTCACCGAGGTCATCGCGCACGACATCTGTGCGCTGTGCGAGCTCGCGTTCTCGCATCGCTCCCGCGCGCACGACGAGTTCCTCTCGGTGTTCCTCGCGGTCGACGAGCACGCCGAGACCAAGGAGCAGGAGAAGTCCCTGCGCGGCGTGAGACGTGCGCAGGTGAAGCTCGCGACCACGTATCTGATGCACGAGGCCGAGCAACATGCGCGCCGGATCCAGCGCGACATGTCCGAAGAGCCCAAGGAGCGCCTGCGCAGCATCTGGCAGGAGCTCGAGTCGCTGGAGAGCCGCGAGTTCTGGGAAGTGAACGATCGCGGCACCAACTTCGACTACCTCTCGCCCGAGCAGAAGAACCGGCTCGAGACGTTCTTCGGGTGGTTCGAAGGGCTCGAGCCGATCAACTCGCTGCGCTCGCGCATGACGACGTCGGCGCTGCTCCCCGAGCCCGCACGTCCCGCTGCGGCGAAGTGAGCCGCGGGCCCGATCAGCCCCAACGCGCGCGACGACGCGTGCCGGTGTCGGGCCGCTTGAACCAGCCGAACTCGACGTTCGCGCCGAAGAAGCCGCCCGCGACGCGGAAATCGTTCGGTCGCTTCCACGCCTCGCGCCCCACGAAGCGATAGCCGCCCTGCATGCCGAGGCGCATCCAGTTGGTGAGGTTGAAGTGGGCGAACACCGAGGGCTCGGCCACCATCATCTTCACCGTCTCGACGCAGTGCTGATTGCGACGATGGTAGGTCTGCACGCACGCGCTGCCCGCTCCGAGCAGCGTCGCGACGCCGAGCTCGAACGGACCGCGACGGATGATCGCGAGCCCCAGATCGACACCGCCGTACGCCATCGCGAGCTGGTAGCTCTGACCGGAGAGGCCCTCGATCGGCGGACCGAAGCGCTTGGTCATGCGCGTGAACGAAGCACCGATCGCGATGCGCTCGCCCAGCAAGATGCCGCCGCGCAGGTTCGAGAACGACGCCATGCGCTTCGACACCGCACCGAACGCGAAGCCGATGCCACCGTAGCCGCCGATGAAGAACGGAGTACGGCGCGCGGCCGGTGGTGGCGGCGGTGGTGGTGGTGCAGGCGCAACCGGCACGCGCTGCGTCACCACGACGGTGGTCGTGGTGGTCGTGGTCGTGCGCGGCACGGTGTCGACGGTGGAAGGATCGTCCCAACCGAGCTGCGGTTGGCCGGGACGGAAGGGATCTTCCATCGGCGTGGGCGCGGCGACCGGAGGCGTGGGCGTGAGGCTGGTCGTGCCCGCGGGCAGCTCGGCGGACGGCGGCGTCGCGACCGGAGCTTCGGCGACCGGGGGCGTCGCGACCGGAGCTTCCGCCACCGGTGGCGTCGCTGCGGGACCGCTCGGCGTGCTCGTCACGCTCGTGGGTCCGTGCACGACGGGCGCGGGATCCTGCGCGTGCGCGATCGAGGTGATCGACGCGATCGCGACCCCACACAGCACCGCTGACCCCAACCTGGCGTGCATCTGTCCAGTCCCAGCTTGCCGCGTGGCGGCACGCTCCGCAAACGGTTTTGGGACGGCTCTGCGCTCCGGCCGTAGCGCGAATCGGCCGCCGTGTCGCAGCGCTCCGGGTCACTCGGACGCAGCGTCCATGCCGCCCCATGAACGCCGTGTCGTCGGTGCGACCGCGGTTCACGATTTTTTCGAGCAGCGTCCGGAAGCGGTCCGCGAAGGTGGTGTCTAGACGGTCGGGACATTGAGGCGAGGCCACGGTCCCGTTCGCACCGGGGGGGCGCGGACGGGGCCGTAGGCCTTCTTTCATTGGCTGCTGCGCGGGCCGCGGCCCTACTTGCGGAGGTAGCCGCCCAGGCGCAGGCCCAGCAGGACTTGCTGCGCGGGCAGGCGGTCGGGACGCATGCGCACGTCGTAGTCGAGGCCGAGCGCGAGGCCGACCTTCTCCGCGATCCGCCACTCGTACCCGAGCCCGAGCAGACCACCGACGCCGGGCTTCAAGGGATCTCGCGCATTCACCACGGTCTGGCTCGCGACGCCCGCTCCCGCGCGCAGGAAGAAGCCGCGGCCGATGTATCCAGTCGCGACGATGTCGGTAACGATGCCGACCTTCTTCCAACCGTGCAGCTTCTGCACGCCGATCTGAGCGGTGAGCGTGACGCGATCCGTGATGCCGCCACCGATGATGTAGTGGAAGCGCGTCACCGGCACGAGCTGCTTGCCGAACTGCCCCACGCCCTCCTGCAACATCATTCCGAGCACGAGTCCCTTGCGTTCGGGCTCGTCGTGATCGTGATCGCGCGCGAGTCGGAGATGCGCGTGGGCGATCGAGGGCAGCACGAAGCAGAGCGCGAACACGGCAAGGCGAACGAGGCAGCGCATGATGGCCGCTCGAACGCCAGCGCGCGGATGCGCCTTACAGCCGCGCGTCCCTGCAACCTGCGCGCGACCTACTCGTCGTCGCCCGAGAATTCCAGCGCGATGACCACGGCCGCGTAGACGACCTCTTCGTCGCCGATGGCGGTCATCTCGTGCTCGGTGCCGTCGTCGCTGACGATCGTGTCGCCGGCACGGTACTCGTTGCCCGCACTGTCGCGCACGCGCCCTTGCAGCAACAAGATGCGCTCTTCACCGACGTGACGGTGGTTGGGGAACACCGAGCCGGGCTGCAGGCGGATGAGCCCCGCATGCGCTTCGCCGAGCCCAGGGCCACCGTCGAAGTCGCGGAACCGGCAGCCGTCGACCAGCTCTTCCCACTCCGCATCGGGCTCGGTGATCGCCGCGACCTCGCGTCGCGTGTCGTCCTCCGAGAGATCGAAGAGCGCGATGAGCCGATCGAGGAACGGCAGGAAGCGATCGCGTCCACCGATGTGTCCGAACAACCGCGCGCGCAGGCTCGACGCCGGCGGAGCGCTGGGCTCGAGCGAGCTCGCGAGCGCGTCGAGCACGAGCGGATCGAGATCGTCGTCGCGTTCGATCATCGTCGTGCCTCCCTTCCGCTCTCCATCAGTCCTCGTAGTTTCGCGAGCGCGGCAGCGGTTCGCGACTTCACGGTGCCGAGCGGCGAGCCCATGCGCTCGGCGATCTCCGACGAGGTGAGCCCGTGGAAGTACGCGAGCTCGAGCACTTCGCGTTGCTCACCGGGGAGCTCTGCGAGTGCGACGCGCACCGCCTTGCGATCGGGCTCGAGCATCGGATCCTCGAGCTCGTCGGCTGCAATGCCGCCATGGCTCTCTTGATCGTCGCTGCCGACCTCGCGTCGCGTCTTCGCCGAGCGCAGACGATCGAGCGCGCGGCTGCGCAGTCGCACGAGAATCCACGTACGCACGCTCCCGCGGGAGGGGTCGTAGCTCGCGGCGTGTCGCCACACCTCGAGAAAGACGTCGTGCACCAAATCTTCCGCCATCGCTCGGTCCGTCAGGATCTTCTCGGCCATCGTCATCAGCAGGCCGGCGAAGCGATCGTAGATGCGAGAGATGGCTTCGAGCTGCCCTCGCGCGGCTTCACGCATCAACTCGACATCGTCGAGATCTGCAAGTCGCGTGTTCGAAGACACAGTCACCTTTCGCCGGTGACGGTACGTCACCGCTGCTCCGCTGGTCAAACCCACTAGCATGGTCGCGAGGTCGTCCCGTCTCCTGCCGGCCAACTTCGACCGGTCTCGTCTTCGGTACGGAGCGAGGGTGCGACCGGATCGGTCGAAGCCGGCGAAGAAACCGCTCGTACGGGGTTCTAGGGCGACCGCGGCGTCGCCTGTCCCACTCGCGCGCCACACGTCGCACCGGCGCGCGCGCCGGCCTCCCCGCTCACGCTTCGGGCACGTCGTAGAAGCGGAAGAAGGCGCGATCGTACTTCCGCATGTGGCCGACGTTGGTGACCTTGATCTTGCCCTTCACGAACGCCATGACCGGGTTCTGCTTGCCGGTCTCGATGTTGAGGAAGGTGGTCTCGTCCATCGTCACGGTGCAGGTCGGCGCGCCCGCGTGGCCCTCTTCGACGCGGCACACACCGTCGTCGATGTAGATGGTCCACTTCGGCGTCTTCGCACCCGTGATGTCGAAGTGGAAGATGCCCGCGTAGCCGCCGACGCGGTCGGTGCGGAGCCGACCCGGCAGGCTGCGGATGATCGACTCGACCTCCGCCGGCGTGTCACGCATCGAGGGTCGCGTCACGGGCCCAAATCCTAGTAGCCCACCGCGGGCCCGTCCATGGGCGGCGACTTCGCCCGTAGATTTCATCGCGCACGCCGATCCGACCCGGCGGCGCGGCCGTATCGCAGTCGTCCCGTCCTCGAGTCGGGGGGAGCTCCGCGAATGCGGAGCTCTCGATCGGTCCATCGTCAGCCCGTGCAAGCCGGGCCACGTCGTCATGGCGTGGCCCGGCACTTTCGGCGCGGGTCCTCGCGCGAGCGTGCTTTCTTCGGCGCGCGACGACAAGGTTGTATTCTCCTGCGCCGATGTCCTGGTCGCAGGAATCAAGGGGTCCTTTCGGTGTGCCCGAGCTCGATCCCGCTGCCGTCGCGCACGTGCGGCGCTTGTGCGAAGCGATCGTCGAGAGCGCGCGGATCGGACTCGATCCCGCGATGCTGGTCGAGTCCCTGAACGACTGCACCGCGAACGACTTCACCGCCGACGACGTGCTCGGTGCCGCCGCGGAGCTCGGCAGCGAGACGCTCGCGTGCCTGGCGATCTCGCCCCCCGCACCGCGCGTCGAAGCTCCGCTCTTCGCGTGGATCGAGATGGTCGAGCGCATCCGCGAGGGCGAGGACGTCGGCTTCGCCCGCGCGTGGTCGCTCGAGCTGCTCGCGCGCGCCACCGGCCGGGACGACTGCGCCCGCATCGTGCTCGCGAAGGACGGCAGGGCGGCCGGGGAAATCGTCGCGGAGCTCTTCGAACGGCGCGTTTGATCCGACCGGCCGAGGGTGGACACTGCCGGTATGGGTGCCGACGACGTGACCCCCGACGAGGAGCTCTACCGGGCCTGGGCGCTGGGCGATCGCCGCGCGGGCAGCCGATTGGTCGATCGCTTCGTGCGACCGATCGCGCGCTTCTTCGCGAACAAGATCGCCGACGTCGCGGACGCGGAGGAGCTGGTCGCGGAGACGTTCGAGATCGTCGCGCGCAAGCTCGGCGACTACGGCGGCACCGGTAGCTTCCGCAGCTACCTCTTCGGCATCGCGCACAACGTGCTGCGCAACTACCTGAAGAAGAAGCGCCGCGGCGGTCGCGAGATCGATCCCGAGACGGATGCGATCGCGGCGCTCGGGCCCTCGCCCACCACCGCGATCGGAGCGCGACGCGAGCATCAACTCTTGCTGCGTGCGCTGCGAGCGGTGCCGATCGACGACCAGGTGTTGCTCGAGCTGGGCTACTTCGAGCAGATGTCGCGCACCGAGATCGCCGCGGCGTTGGATTGGCCGGCGGGCACGGTCGCGAGCCGCATGCGGCGCGCGCACGAGCGACTCGAGGAGATGCTCGCGAAGCTCGCCGACGAGCCCGCGCTGCTGCAGTCGACGGTGCACGGGCTCGCGGACTGGGCCGCACAGCTGCGCGCGCACATCG
>DASZPU010000152.1:0-9542 GCA_035550195.1 Nannocystaceae bacterium | reverse complement strand
ATCGAGGCCGGCCGACTCGAAGCGACCTACGAGCCCATCGAGCTCGACGTGCTCACGCGCGAGCTCGCCGAGGTGTTCCGTCCGGTGCTCGAAGGCGCGGGCCTGCGCTTCGTGGTCGACTGTCCACCGCTCGGCACCGCGGTGCACGTCGATCGTCAGCTCTGGGAGCGCATCCTGTTCAACCTGCTGTCGAACGCGTTCAAGTACACGCTCGCCGGCGCGGTCGAAGTGATGCTCGCGCGCGTCGGCGATCACGTGGTGCTGCGCGTGCGCGACACCGGCTGCGGCATCCCGGCGGCCGAGCTGCCGCGACTCTTCGAGCGCTTCCATCGCGTCGCCGGCAATCGCGGGCGCACGATCGAAGGCACCGGCATCGGGCTCGCGCTCGTGCACGAGCTCGTGAAGCTGCACGGCGGCGCGATCGAGGTCGACAGCGAGGTGGATCGCGGCACCGAGCTGCGCGTCGCGATTCCGATCGGCACCGCGCACCTGCCGAGCGCGCGCATCGGGGCCGCGCGCGAGCGCCCGCGCAACGAGCTCCCGACGCTCGACGGATGGTTGCCGGCCCAGGCCGTATCGGCGCGCCGCAAAGAGCCGCCCTCGGACGCCGCGCGGATCCTCGTCGTCGACGACAACGCGGACGTGCGCGCGTTCATGCTGCACCTGCTCGGCGACACGTACCGCGTCGAGTGTGTCGACGACGGCGAGGCCGCGCTCGTGGCCGCGCGACGCGAGCGCCCCGATCTCGTCATCAGCGACGTCATGATGCCGAAGCTCGACGGTTTCGGTCTGCTCGCCGCGCTGCGCAGCGACGCCGCGCTGCACGACCTGCCGGTGATCCTGTTGTCGGCGCGTGCCGGCGAGGAGGCCCGCGCCGAGGGCATCGAGGCCGGCGCCGACGACTACATCGTGAAGCCGTTCGGTGCGCGTGAGCTGCTCGCGCGCGTGTCGGCGCGACTCGAGCTCGCGCGCATGGCTGCGCTCGTGCGCGCCGAGAGCGATGCGATGCACGAGCTGTTCGCACAGACGCCCGTGCCCACCGCGGTGCTGCGTGGTCGCGAGCTCGTGTTCGAGCGCGCGAACGATGCGTGCATCGCCGTGCTGGGCGGTCGCGACTTGCTGGGGCGCCCGCTGCTGGCGGTGCTGCCGGAGCTCGCGGGGCAGGGGCTCGATCGCGTGCTGCACGACGTGCTCGACAGCGGGCGCTCGCACGTGCTCACCGAAGCGCCGATCGAGCTCGTGCGCGACGACAGCGGTGCGCCGCGCCCCGGGCACTGGAATCTCACCTTCGGTCCGATCCGCGACGAAGGCGGGCACGTGGGCGCCGTGATCGTGATCGGCAGCGAGGTCACCGACGAAGTGCGCGCACGCGCCAGCATCGCGCAGAGCGAGGCGCGCTACCGCGAAGAGGCGCACTCGCTCGAAGCGCTGCATCGCGTCGGCATCGCGCTCGCGGAGGAGCGCGACCTGCAGCGCATCCTGCAGACGGTCACCGACACGGCGACGGCGATCTCGGGCGCGCGCTTCGGTGCGTTCTTCTACAACGTCGTCGACCAAGCCGGCGGCTCGTACATGCTCTACACGCTCTCCGGTGCGCCGCGCGAGGCGTTCGAGGGCTTCGGGCTGCCGCGCAACACCGCCGTGTTCGCGCCCACGTTCGCCGGCGAAGCACCGGTGCGACTCGACGACGTGCGCGCCGATCCCCGCTACGGCCACAGCGCCCCGCACTACGGCATGCCCAAGGGCCACTTGCCGGTGCGCAGCTATCTCGCGGTGCCGGTCGTGTCGCGCAGCGGCGAGCCGATCGGCGGGCTGTTCTTCGGACACCCCGAGGTCGGCGTGTTCGACGAGCGTGCCGAGCGGCTGGTGGTCGGCATCGCGTCGCAGGCCGCGGTCGCGATCGACAACGCGCGGCTCGACGAGCAACGCGTCGAGCTCATCGCGCAGCTGCGCGACGGCGATCGCCGCAAGGACGAGTTCCTGGCCACGTTGTCCCACGAGCTACGCAACCCGCTCGCGCCCCTGCGCAGCGGGCTGCAGCTGCTGCGCATGCGCAACGGCGAAGATCAACTCTTGCCGGTGCTCGAGCGCCAGGTCGATCACCTGGTGCGGCTGGTCGACGATCTGCTGGAGGTCTCGCGCATCAGCCAGGGCCACCTCGAGCTGCGCACGCAACCGATCGAGCTCGGCAGTGTCGTCGCGAACGTGCTCGACACCATCGCGCCGCAGATCGCCGCGAGCGGCGTCGAGCTCGGGGTCGAGGTCGCGACCGGGCTGTGGGTGCAAGGCGACGCCGTTCGCTTGGCGCAGATCCTCACCAACCTGCTCGCGAACGCGCTCAAGTACACCGCCCGCGCGGGCACGATCGCGATCGCGGCGCGCCGCGACGGCGACGACATCGTGTTGGCCGTGCGCGACAGCGGCTGTGGGATCTCGGCGAGCGCGATCGATCGCGTGTTCGACATGTTCGACCGCGGCGATCAGGCCAGCGGGCTCGGACCCGGCGGGCTCGGGGTAGGGCTGTCGATCTCGCGACGACTCGCGCAGCTGCACGGCGGCAGCTTGACCGCACACAGCGCGGGCATCGGTCACGGCAGCGAGTTCGCGCTGCGGCTGCCGGGGATCGCGGGCGTGCGGGTCGAGCCGCCCGCGCGCGCACAGCCCCGCGAGCTCCCGCCGCGGCGCGTCCTCGTCGTCGACGACAACGTCGACGCGGCGGAGATGCTCGCGTTGTTGCTGCAGTCGCAGGACATGACGGTGCACGTCGCCGACGGCGGTCGCGTGGCGCTCGAGCTGTTCGCGCGCCACGATCCCGAGGTCGTGCTGCTCGACATCGGCATGCCCGAGATCGACGGCTACGAGGTCGCGCGGCGGATCCGGGCCGAGTTCCCGGAGCGACGTCCGATCCTCGTCGCGTTGACCGGTTGGGGGCAGCAAGACGATCGCCGACGCGTGCGCGAGGCCGGCTTCGATCACCACTTGGTGAAGCCCGCGGAGCTCGAGACGCTGCGCGCGTTGTTGTCGTCGATCGAGCGGCAGGTGTGAGCGCGCGTCGAATCCCCCACAGGATCGTCGCGCTCGCTGCATTGCCGCGACATGCGAGCAGCTCTGCCATGCGCGATCTTCGTGACGGCGCTCGGGTGCGGCGCGTCGAGTAGCGCAGGGCACGGTGACGGCGGCTCGAGCAGCTCGGGCGGCGCGAGCACGGGCGCGATCGCCCCGACCACGACGACGTCGACGACCGACAGCGCGAGCTCGGGGGTCGTGGACGAGAGCAGCGGCGCCGAAGCGTCGGAGGAATCGGCGAGCGAGACCGCGGCGCAGCCGGACGTCGTGGCCGATTGTCGATCGATCGCCGAGCCGAGCGGTCCGACGCCGATGCTCGCGCCCGGTCTCTGGACCGACATCTCACCGCCGGGATTGCACCGCCCCTACGGCGAAGCGCCGCCGTTCGGCTGCATGGACATCCACGTGCTGCCGTGCGCCCCCTCGACGCTCTACCTCACCACCGACATCGAAGGCATGTGGAAGTCGACCGACGGCGGCGCGACGTGGGCGACGATCGGCGATCTGCCCGAACCGGTGAGCCCCGGCGTGATGGAGATCGATCCCGCCGATCCGCTGCACATGTACTACGTCGGTGGCGTGCGCGGTGCGTCGCCGGGCTTCTGGATCTCGAACGACGGCGGCGACACGTGGACGATGCCCGCGGGCTTCGCCGAGCACGCCGACAACTCGGTGGGCGGCTGGACCAACGACACGTACCACGTCGCGGTCGATCCCGCCGACTTCGATCACGTGCTGCTCGGCTTCCACTCCGGCTTCGAGTTCACCGGCGACGCGGGTGTGCTCGAGTCGACCGACGGTGGGCAATCGTGGACGCGCCACGATCCGATGCCGGGTTGGGGCGCGGGCCACTCGGTGTGGTTCGTCGGCGACGCGCAATCGTGGCTGCTCGGCACGCAGGGCGACGGCTACTGGCGCACCGCGGACGGCGGCGCATCGTGGACGCAGGTGATCGAGCTCGACATGCAGCACGGTGGCGTCGACGCGTACTATGCGAAAAACGGTGCGCTCTACGTCGGCGCGCTGGGACAGATCCTGCGCAGCGAGGACGACGGCATGACCTTCGAGCTCGTCGGACCGTCGACGAGCGACGGCTACTACTCGATCGTCGGCGACGGCACGCGGCTGTACGCGCAGCTCGGCAACACCGGCGGCAACACGACCGGGCCGCAGCCGTTCGTCGTCTCCGACGAAGACGACGGGTTCGAGTGGACCGAGCAGAACGATCAGACGTTCAGCGACGGCCCCTACCGCATGGAGTACGACGCCGTGAACGGCATCATGTACGCGGCGAGCTGGAACGAAGGCGTGCTCGCGCTGCGACCCGACTAGATCGCCGCACCGGGCAGCGCGTCGATCTCGACGTAGCGCTCGCCTTCCCGGCGGAAGAGCTTCGCGCACACGATCGCGTCGTCCTGCACGTCGACCACGAGGTAGTCGCACGCGTAGCCCGCTGCGATCGCCGCGCGCGTGTCTTCTTCGGAGAAGTACGCACCGACCTTGGGATGCGAGTGGTAGATGATGCGCGCAGGCCGGCTCGACTCGAAGCTGCGCACGAGCTGCAGGAGCTGCTTGCCGCCGATGTTGTAGCCGTTCTCCGCGGTGCGCGGATGCTCGACCGGATCGAGCGCGTGCAGCTTGTCCTGCCGGTTCTCGCACTGCACGAGCTCGGCGTCGTCGCCCTCGCCGAGGATGAAGCCGCAGCACTCCTTGGGGAACTCCGCACGCGACTGGCGATAGATCGCCTCGAGATGCGTTGCGGAGATCCGCGGCGTGTCGCCGGGGCGGGTGGCTCGCGATCCTCGCGGCACGTCACCAGACATAGTGCTTCTCCCACTTGAGCGGCGTGAAGTAGCGATCGCCGCGATCGCAGAGCACCGTGACGACGACACCGCGCTCGCCCGCGGCGGCGAGCCGTTTGCCGACGCGCAGCGCTCCGGCCACGTTCGCGCCCGAGCTGTGCCCGACGAACAGACCCTCTGCGTGGGCCAGGCGCTCGGCGGCGTCCCAACCTTCCTCGGTGGGCATCCACATCGTCTCGTCGACCACGCGCTCGTCGTAGATCGGCGGCACGATGCTGCTGGGGATGTGCTTGAGCCCTTCGAGCCCGTGCATCGCGTCGTCGGGCTGCAGGCCGATGCAGCGGATGTTGCGATCGTACTCGTGCAGGCGCCGCGACGTGCCCATCACCGTGCCGCTCGTGCCGATGCCGGTGACGAAGTGCGTGACGCGTCCGCCGGTCTGCGCGAAGATCTCGACGCCGGTGCCGTGGTAGTGCGCCTGCCAGTTGGAGTCGTTGGCGTACTGGTTGGGGTAGTACCAGCGCTCGGGATCCGCATCGACGAGCGTGCGCGCATGGACGATCGCGCCGTCGCTGCCTTCCATCGGATCCGAGAACACGATCTCGGTGCCGAAGGCCAGCGACACCTGCTTGCGCGGCGCGCTGACGTTGCTGGGCATGACCAGCGTGATCGGCACGCCCAGCGCGGCGCCGACCATCGAGTACGCGATGCCGGTGTTGCCGCTCGTGCTGTCGATGAGCCGCTTGCCACCCTGCAGATCGCCGCGCGCGAGCGCATCCCGGATGATGCGCAGCGCGGCGCGATCCTTCACGGAGCCGCCGGGGTTCGCGAACTCGCACTTCGCCCAGAGCTCGACGCCGGGGCAGTCGCGCTCGAACGCGCGCAGGCGCACGAGCGGCGTGTTGCCGACCAGATCGAGCACCGACTCGACGAGCCGAGGACGCAGCGCCTCGGCGATCGCGAGCCCGGCCGGATCGCCGCCCGGATCGATCGCCTCGGGAATGCTCTGCGCCGCGCCCGACATCGCTTCAACCGCCCGCGATCGCCGGCACGATGCTGACCTCGTCGGAGTCCTTCACCGCCGTGTCGAGGTTGTCGAGGAAGCGGATGTCCTCGTCGGCGACGAACACGTTGACGAAGCGACGCACTGCGCCGTTCTCGTCGCAGATGCGCTCGCGGATGCCGGGATAGCCGGCCTCGAGGTTGGCGATCAGCTCGCGCACGTTCTTCGCGGCGACGCTGACCTCTTCCTTGCCCTGGGTGAACTTGCGCAGGGGCGTGGGGATGCGAACGGTGGCCATCTACGGATCTCCTCTGTCGCCTGGGGTAGCTGCGCGAGGCGGCGCCTCGCAAGCACAAATGCAGTCGCGTCGTTTGCGACCGGCCAGCGCGCGGATGGTGCCGCGCGAAAGATCGAGCTCGAGCAGTCGCCCGCGTGCTTCGTCGTCGACGGCGAAGTCGTTACTCGCGATCGCGACCGCGAGGTGGGCCTGCAGGAAGCCGGTGGTGCCGACCGCCGTGCCGAGCACGCCTGCGCTCGCGCAGGTGGGCACGAGCTCGAGCGGCGGCGGGGCCTCGAACACGCAGCGGTAGCACGCGCTGCCCGGCACGACCGCGATGACGTGGCCGCGCAAGCCCAGCGATGCGGCGAGCACGAGCGATCGTCCGTGGCGCACGCACGCGTCGTTCGCCGCGAACTTGAGCGCGGGTTGATCGGTGCACTCGAGCACGATCGCGTCGGCCGGTGACGCAGCCACGATCGCTTCGACATCGTCGGGGGTCACGCGCTGCACGAAGCTGCGCGCATCGATGCCGAACGCGCGCAGCTTCGCCGCAGCGACCTCGGCCTTGTGCGCACCGACGTCGCCGAGATCGTAGAGCACCTGGCGATGCAGGTTCGACAACTCCACGCGATCGCAATCGATCACGTCGATGCGCCGTGCGCCGGCCATGCGCAGGCCGAGCAGGGCAGGGCAACCGAGCCCGCCCGCACCGATCACCACGAAAGTGCGCGACGCGATCACCTGCGATCGCCTTCGGCGGTGAAGTACTCGTCGAGGCTGAAGTAGCGCTCGCCGGTGTCGCACAGCACGGTCACTACGTTCTTGCCCGGCCCGAGCTCGCGCGCGAGCTGCTCGGCGACGAACACCGCGGCGCCCGACGAGATGCCGACCAAGAGGCCTTCCTCGTGCGCGAGCCGCTTCTTCGTGCGGTAGGCCTCTTCGTCCTGCACGACGACGACGCGCTCGTAGATCGCGGTGTCGAGCACCTTCGGCACGAAGCCCGCGCCGATGCCCTGGATCTTGTGCGGCCCGGGCTTGCCGCCCGAGAGCACCGGGCTGCGCGCCGGCTCGACGCCGACGATGCGGATCTTCGGATTGTGCGCGCGCAGGATCTGGCCGACGCCGGTGATCGTGCCGCCCGTGCCGATCGCCGACACGAACCCATCGATCGATCGTCCGTCCATCTGCGCGAGCAGCTCGGGTCCGGTGGTGCGGCGATGGATCTCCGGGTTCGCGGGGTTCTCGAACTGCTGCAGCATCACGTGGCCCGGCGTCTTGCAGAGATCCTCGGCGGCCGCGACCGCGCCCTCCATCGTGCGATCGTCGGGCGTCAGCACGATCTCCGCACCGTACGCGCGCAACAGATTGCGACGCTCGAGGCTCATGCTCTCCGGCATCGTCAGCACGAGGCGATAGCCCTTCACCGCAGCGACGAGCGCGAGCCCGATGCCGGTGTTGCCCGAGGTCGGCTCGACCAGCACCGTCTCACCGGGACGCAGCTTGCCGCTGCGCTCGCCGTCTTCGATCATCGCGAGCGCGATGCGGTCCTTCACGGAGCCGCCGGGGTTGGTCATCTCGCACTTGGCCCACACGGCGGCGTGGGTCTTCTCGCTGCCGCCGACCTTGCGCAGCCGACAGATGGGCGTGTTGCCGATGAGCCCGAGGATGTTGCCGACGACGGGAGGACGTTGCATGACGGTGTGTTGGTTCGCGCTCAGATGACGTAGTTCGCGGCGGAGCGGCGATACTGCTCGCGGGCTTCGCCGAGCAATTGATCGAGCCGCAGATCGCCGAGCGCGGCGCGCAGACGATCGTCGATCGAGCGCTCGACGAGTACCGTGATCTCGTCCTGCGGTGCACCGGCGTTGCCGTCGCCGTGCGCGGTCGCGAGGGCCGCGAGCACTTCGGACACTGCGATCTCCGCGGGCGGTCGTGCGAGTCGGTACCCGCCACGAGGTCCGCGCTTGCCGACGACGAGGCCGGCACGTCGCAGCTCGCCGATGATCTCTTCGAGGTAGCGCGAGGGGATCGATTGCTTGTCGGCGATCGTCTGCGCCGACGCGTAGCCACGATGGGCGACGTGTACCAGCGCGCGCAATCCGTAGCGGGCTTTGGTGCTCAGGCGCATTCCACGGTATCCCTTGTGGTAAACCGTAGATTAGCCCGAAGCCCCGCGGTTGACAACCGGGCCGCGGGCGGCCAAAAGCCGGGGGCCTTTCCCGCGGACAGAAAGAGTTTTTCGCCATGGCTTCGATGGACGTCAGCGCCCTCAAGAAGAACGCCAAGATCGAGATCGACGGGCACCCCTACGTCGTCGTCGACTTCCAGTTCGTCAAGCCCGGCAAGGGGCAGGGCCTCTACAAGTGCCGCATCAAGAACATGCTCACCGGCGCGGTCATGGATCGCACGTGGCGCTCGGGTGAGAAGTTCGAGCCCGCGAACGTCGAGTCCAAGCAGATGCAGTTCCTCTACCGCACGGGGGACGCGTTCACGTTCATGGACAACGAGAGCTACGAGCAGGTCGAGATGCAGGCCGACCTCATCGGCGACGATGCGCACTTCCTGCTCGACAACCTCGGCGTCGACGTCCTCTTCTACAACAACCGTCCGGTCGGCGTGAGCCTGCCGTCGCACGTGGTGATGGAAGTGATCGACTCGGAGCCGGGCGTGAAGGGCGACACCGCGACCAACGTGACCAAGCAGGCCACCGTGTCGACGGGCTACCAGGTCGGCGTGCCGCTCTTCATCAAGATCGGCGAGAAGATCAAGATCGACACGCGCACCGGCGAGTACGTCGAGCGCGTCAACGCCTGAGGCCGCGTGGCCTGGGCGATGCGCGAGCGCGTGGCGGCGTGGGATGCCGCGCTCGCGGCCGTGCGCACGTGCATGCGCGACGAAGGTCTGCGTGAAGCGCCGACGCCCGTGATCGTCGACGAGCTCGCGCTCGAGCCGTGGATCGAGCCCGTGCGCGCCGGTGACGGCTTCTTGCAGACCAGCCCCGAGCTCGCGATGAAGCGCCTGCTCGCGCGGGGCAGCGGGCCGATCTTCCAGATCGCCGCGGTCGCACGCGCAGGCGAGCGCGGCGCGTGGCACCGCGAGAGCTTCGCGCTGCTCGAGTGGTACCGCGACGCGCCCGACACGAACGCGGTGCGTCGCGACGTCGAGCGCGTGATCGCAGCCGTGGTCGACGCGCTCGCGCCGTGGCGATCGCCGTGGGCGATCGCAGCGCCCGTGCAATGGCGCGAGGTCGCGTTCCTCGATGCGCTCGCCGAGCACGGCGTCGGGCTGCGCGGGGACGAAGATCCCGACGCGCTCGCGCTCGCGTGCAAGGGCATGCTCGAGATCCCGGCATTGCGCTGCGTCGATCCGTTCGCGCGCACGCTCGAGGCTT
>DASZPU010000151.1:0-7289 GCA_035550195.1 Nannocystaceae bacterium | reverse complement strand
TGGCGTCGCCTCGACGCGCGCTGGCTCCGCGCGCGGTGGATCGAGGTCCGGCGCGGTCGCGATCGTGGGCGCAGGGACATCGGTGGTCGGCGCGATCGCACTGCGCTCCGGCACGATGCTCGCCGACGCGACCGTGGCTGCCCCCCGTCGCTCGGCGGCCCAGGCCGGCAACAGCCACGCGTCCACGCACAGCAGATCGACGCACCCGATCCCCGCACACACGATCGCGACCGCGCCCGCCCGATGCATCTACAGCATCCTCCCCAGATCGGGCAGCCGCTTCTTGATGTCGAGGAAGACGAGCCCGAGCTTCGCTTTGTCGGTGGTGAGCACGATGAGGATCGCATCCTCGTTCACCGCGTTGAGGATGATGTAGCCGTTGGCGCTGCGGACATATGTCTGCACCATCTCGGCATCCATCAATTCCGCCGCGATACGTTCGCCGACACCGAGCAACGCTGCGCCCATACCGGCGACGACTTCTTCGTCGACCTCACTGGGCAACGCGGTCGCGACCGTGAAGCCTTCGGAATTGACGATCGCTGCACCGACGATTTCGGAGGACGAGCTCCTCAATCCCCGCAGGATTTCCTGGATCTGATCGGTACGTCGTAGCGGTTGTGGTTGTGCAGTCATCCGACTCGTCTCCTTCTCGTTCGGCCCGGCGTCGAGTAGAAATGTTTTCGGCGATCGATCGCGTAGTGCAGCTCGACGCGAACAGACAGGCGTGATAGATTGATTGCGATGAACGCTCGAGAAATGTCGCACGTCACCGTCGAGAATGCGTTGAAGGTCGATCGCGAGACGCTCGGGCCACTCGCACCGGTGGCGTTGTTCCGACTCGTGCGACTGGTCGCATTCGAGGAGATCCTCGGGCGCGGCGCAGCGGGCCCGGCATACATCGCGGGCAAGCGCCTGGGCAGAGCGCTGGGCTTGCCGAACCTCGAGGCGTTCCTGCAGCTGTGCGCCGACTTGAAGATCGGCACGATCAAGGTGCCCAAGATGGAAGACGACGCGATGTACATCGACGTGTACGAATGCGTCACCTGTGCCGGCATGGAGACGGTCGGGCGCAAGCTGTGTGCTTTCGAGGGCGGGCTCATCGCGGGGGTCGTCGAAGGGGTCTTGAAACGTCCGGTCACGGTCTCGGAAATCACGTGCATCGGTGGGCTGGGGCACGCGAGCTGCGGATTCGACGTCCAGATCGGACGCGGCTCACTGAAGATTGCGCAGTGAGGCTCAGGCCGCTTTGATCGTTGCGTAGGTCGCGTCCCACAGCTGACGGCGGGCCGCGAGCGCGACGATCGCTGCGCGCTGCGCATCGGATTCGCGGCGCGCGTCGTTCTCGAACAGGCGCTCGAGCAGCTGCTCGGCGAGCGGGCCGTGGTGGCCGCCGTCGACCTCGATGTGGCGCTGCAGATAGCCGAGCAACAATTCGCAGGACAAGCCCTCGCGGGCGAGCCCGTGCAGCATCGGCAGGAACATGCGCGGAATGAGATCCTCGCGACCGTAGAAGAAGACCGCCGCGCGGACGTGCAGCGGCATCTCGAGGAACGACAGTGTCGTACGCGTGAACTCGCGGGACTCGTCGGGAATCCCCGGATCGGCGAGCGCGACGTCGGTGGGCGTGCCGTTGCGCAGGCGCTTCACGAAGCGCTGCACCGGGCCCACGTCCGCGCCGATCTCCGCCATCGCTTCGAGGTACCACTGGAAGTGGCTGACGTGCCGCCCCGAGACCATCTCGTCGCTCTCTTCGCCGAGCACGATCTCGTTGATGAGCCGCGCGGCCTCGGGGTCGCGCACCGGCACCCACGGCAGCGAGATGCAGGTTACGTCCTGTTGCAGGCTCTTGAGCAGGGACATGAAGTCCCACACGCAGAAGACGTGACGCTCGCAGAACATCCGCAGCTCCTTCGCCGTGCGGATGCCGCGATAGAGCGGGTGATCTGCGAGCGCAGCAGTGTGTTGCGCGAGCATCCCTGCGAGTGATCTCGTGTTCAACAGTTTCACAGCGCTGTTCCCTCGCCCGAGTAATTGCACATTACTCGCTGCAACGAGCGTGCGCCAAGATCAATTTTCGCGATCGATCGAACGTGCTCGACGTCGATCGAGTGGACGCGATCCATCGTGCATCATCGTCGCGCCGCACCGTCGTGATCGTCGTCGACCTCGCACGACCGACCGCGCACGCACACGATGCTGGTCGGCTTGGCTACCGATCACGCAGATGCGATCGAGATGACGACGCGTCGTCATTTTGGACACGACGATCGTCCGCAGCATGCGCCGCGCAGACGCGTCGTCACGATCACGCTCGCGACGCGAGCGCGACGACGTCGGCCCAACGGGCGCGCGCCTCGTCGATCGAGGCGTGCTCCAACACCCACTTCCGCGGATTCCACGTCCGTGTGGCCAACGCGTCGGTGAACGCGGCGAGCTCGGCGGCGAGGTAGTCCATGTCGGCGAATGCTCGCACCGGATCGATCAGCTGGACGTCGCGCGGGCCATCTTCGTCCTGCATGAGGCCCACGCGGGTGAACAGGCACGGCAGGTCCATCGCCATCGCCTCGTTGCAGACGATGCTGTTGCCCTCGTAGCGGCTCAGATGGAGGAACGCTCGCGCGCGGCGCATGCGGTCCGGCACTTCGGCCGGTGCACACGCGAGCGGCTCGAGCTTCCACTGCGGGAAGCGGCGCGCGAGCTCGGCGACGAGGCGCTCGCCCTTGTGCTCGCCGCGCGCGTCGTGCAGCAGCAAGCGATCATCGATCTGCTCGCGTCGACCATCGAAGCGCGCGAGGTCGACGGGGTGACGGATGACCACCTGCGCAGCGTTGCCGTGCAGCTGGCCGAAGGTACGCGCGATCCATTGGGCACACGCGACCCAGATCGTGTTCTTGCGCTTCGCCGCTTTGGCCTGTCGGGCAGCGAGGCGACGATCCTTCCACGTGCGCGTGTGCGTGCGCTTCACTTCCGCGACGCCGTGCTGGAATCCGACGACGCGCAGATCGTCGGGCCAGTCGAGCACCCAGTGGTTGTCGCAGACGACGAGCAGCTGCTCGCGACGCACACGCTCCACGTCGCGCACCGCGGGATGCCACAACAGCACCTCGTCGAACACGAGCCGCAGGTTGCGTGCGAACGACTCGACACCGCCGCGGTGCGTCTCGGGGTCGTTTGCACCGTAGTGCACGATCGTCAGCGGAAGGCGGTCCATCGCGGTTTCGGAGCGGCCACGCTACCTCGGTGGCGCCGCCGCGCAAAGCTGGCAAGCTATCCGGCCCATGGCTGCCGAAGACCGCCAGAAGATTCCCGTTCCCCGGCACACGTACCTCTGGTCGCTCAACGAGACCTCGGGCGAGATCCTCACGCACATCGGACCCACCGAGTTCACGCCGAGCGCGAACGATCGGATCGTGCGCGCGAACGGTCGCGGTGCGTTCGAGCAAGCGCCGATGGAGGCGCGGCCCTTCATCATCGCGCGCGACGGCGAGTACATCTTGCTCGACAACCCGATGCTCGAGGATCGCGCGAACCACAACGGCACCTTCGTGCCGGGCGGCAACAAGGAGAAGCCGCTCGCGCTCGGCACCACGCGTGTGATCCCGGGGCCCGCTGCGTTCCCGCTGTGGCCCGGCCAATCGGCCGAGGTTCGTCCCGCCCACAAGCTCGGTGCGAACCACTATCTGCTGGTCGAGGTCGTCGGCCCCGTCGACGAGGACGCTCCGTACGCACAGCTCACCATCGATTCGGCGGGCCTCGGCGGCGCGGTGATCGAAGGTGCGGACGAGAGCGCGGGTGCGCTGGACACCGATCGCCGGCCGGTGAAGCTCGCGGTCGGTCAGCGCATCGTCATCCAAGGCCGCCACACGCAGTTCTTCATCCCGCCCACCGGCATCCAAGTGGTGCCGGCGATGGACGAGAGCGAGGGCGCGCCCGAAGAGGACGGCATCGCGCATCTCACCGAGTCGGTGGTGGAAGAGCTCAACGGCTTGCTCGCGAAGGTCGAGGAAGGCCTGGCCGCGCGGCAGTTCAGCGTGCTCAAGAACGAGATCCGTCACCGCGGCGATCTCGAAGGCGCTCAGAAGGCGGTGATGCTGACTGCGCTCGACGATGCGTTCACGCGCCGTCGCGAGAGCCGTGCGTCGCGTCCGGGCGAGCGCGCCGATCGACGCGCCGGTCGCCCCACCGATCCGTATGCACGTCGCGCGGTCGTGCTCGGCCCGAAGAACTTCTGCTATCTGTTCGACGCCGACGGCAACCCGCGCATCGTCCGTGGTCCCGCGCGCGTGTTTCCCGGTCCGCACGACACGTTCTTGCAGCGTGGCTCGCGACGCCGCGTCTACGATGCGTACGAGCTCGGCGAGCACCAGGCGCTGTGGCTGCGCATCATCTCGCGGATCTCTCGCGAGGAGCTCGCGGCCAAGCTGTCCGCGAAGGTCGCGGGCGGCAACGTGCTCGACAAGGCCACCTACGAGCCCGGTGACGAGCTGCTCGTGCGCGGCGAGCCCAGCGTGTTCTTCCCGTTCATCGAAGCCGAGGTGTTGCACCCCGAGACCCGCGAGCCCCACGTCGGCAACGATCACGATCAAGTCATCGTCGACGCCGTCGGCATCGATCAGAAGTCGGGCATCTACGTCCGCGATCTGCACAACGGCATGGTGAAGATGGTGCGCGGCGAGACCTCGTACCTCGTCGATCCGCGCCGCGAGGTGCACGTGCGGCGGCGCATCCCCGCGGAGGACTGGAACCTGTGGATCGGCCACGCCGAGCCGCACAAGCGCACCGGCCACGACGTCGACACGCCCTGGGCGGTGAGCGTGATCGTGCCGAACAACGAGGCGATCCACATCACCTCGCGACACGGTCGACGCGTCGTCACCGGTCCGTGCACCGAGCTGCTCGAGTACGAAGAGCGGCTCACCGCGCTGGCGCTCTCCGACGGGCCCACCAAGGACGGCAGCCACGTCATGCGCTCGTGCTTCTTGCGCGTGCGTGGCGGACGTACCACCGACACGTTCGAGGTCGAGTCGTCCGACTTCGTCGAGTTCAAGGTGAAGCTGCAGATCGCCTACGAGCTCGTGGGCGACAGCGATCGCTGGTTCGACGTCGAAGATCCCATCAAGCTGCTGGCCGACACCTTGCGGGCGCGACTGCGTGAAGCCGCACGCACACGCGCCGCCACGGCGTTGCTCACCGAGTTCCCCGAGCTCGTGCGCGAGACGCTGCTGCAAGGCGGCCAACCGCTGCGCTTCGCGGCCAACGGGCTCGCGGTGACCGACCTCGACGTGCTCACCGTCGCCGTGACCGACACCGAGCTCGCGCGACTGTTCGACGACACCCAGCGCGAGCTCGTGAAGCTGCAGCTCGGCGATCACCAGGCCGCGCGCCGGCTCGAGTCCACGCAGCATCGCGATCGCATCGACGCCGAGGAGCACACGCTGCAGCGCTCCGCGAACCGGCGCATGGCCGAGACCAGCCGCATGGAGGCCGAGGACGGTCACGGGCTCGAGTCGCGCAAGCTCGAGCTCGAGGCCGATCGCGCCGATCTGTCGTTGCTCCGCGATCAGGTGCGCGCGCAGGCGCGGGCCGAACGCGAGCTCGCGCGCGAGAAGGCGATCGGTGAAGCGCGTGCGGCCGCGGTCGTGCGCGATGCCGATGCGCACGCGCGCGCCGATCACCTGCGCCACGACGAGCACAACACGTACGCGACCGTGCAGGCCGAGCTCGAGCGCGCGACTGCACGTGCGCTCGCCGAAGCGGATGCGGTGCGACTCGCCGCGATCCAACGCGAGCTCGTCGCAGCGCTGCACGGGGCCGCCGACTCCGAGGTGATGAAGGCCGCAGCCAACAACATGAACCTCGTGTCGTTGCTCGGCGGCAAGACGCCGGCAGAGCTCTTCGAGCAGCTGTTGCGCGGCACCCCGCTCGTGCGCAGCACGATCTCGATGCAGCGTCGCACGGACGGCGCGCCCGAGCCTTCCGAGTAGTTCGGCTTGCCGCACGCGAGCCGCTCGCGCTACCTTGCCCACGGGGTTCCCGCCACGTGGGCGGAGGCAGAGCACGACTAGCTCAGTTGGTAGAGCGCGATCTTGATAAGACCGATGACGCGGGTTCGAGTCCCGCTTCGTACACCGAATGCTTTTGTCGGGCGGGGCCCCTTCTTTCACCTTCGCGACTGCGCTACGCTCGATCTGCGGGCGGCCCCACGTGGGCGTGGGTGCAAAATCGAAAGCTCAACAGGTAGAGCATCAGCTGCCAATCTGAAGGTTCGGGTTCAAATCCCGACCGGTTAACAGTACTTCCGTCGGGGGCCCCCGCTTCATTTCGCCCCGGAACGGCGCCCAGCGGCCTCTGGGAACGTGCGCGGTCGATTCTCGAACGACTTCCTCGGTCGGCGGGAAAGTTGATCGAGCCGCGCCGTGGATGCCTCCGAGCCCATGTCCGAGCGAGCCTTCACGGCGCTGTACCGCGCGCACGCGGAGTTCGTGTGGCGCGTCGCGCGGGCGCTCGGCGTCTCGGATGCGATCGTCGACGACGTCGTGCACGACGTCTTCTTCGTGGTGCGTCGCCGGTTCGCGGCCTTCGAGCCGTCGCGCCCGGTGCGACCGTGGCTCGCCGGCATCACGCGCAACGTCGTGATGCACGCCCAGCGCAAGCAGGCGCGTGAGCGTCGACGCCTCGAGGTGGTCGAGCCACCGAGCGCACCGCGACCGCCCGACGACTTCGTCGGCCTCGGTCAAGCCGCGGCGCTGATGAACACGTTCCTCGAGCAACTCGACGAAGAGAAGCGCGCGGTGTTCCTGCTCTGTCAGATCGACGGGCTCTCCGCAGGCGACGTCGCGCGCGTGCTCGAGCTCAATCCCAACACGGTGTACACGCGGCTGCGAGCCGCGCGGCTCGAGCTCGATCGTTTCGTCGAGCGGCTGCGCGCGAGGGACAGGAGGGCGGTCAATGGCAGCCGATGATCTCGACGCCGCGGCGCTGCTCGCCGCCTACGATGCGACCTGCGTGCCGAACGAGTCGCGGCGCGATCGCGTGCTCGCGCGGCTGTTGCGACCGAGCGCACGCGCGGTGTTCGTCGATGATCGTCCGCGCGCCGACAAGGCTGCGCTGGCACGCGCAGTGGCACTCGCGGTCGCGGCCGCGGTGCTCGCAGTGCTGGGCCTCGAGCTCGCGACCGGTGCGCGCACGATGGGACGCGTGGAGCAGGAGCGCTACGAGGCGATCGATGCGGCGCCGGAGAAAGCGGACGCGACCGCGATCGAGCGCAACGACGCGCAGCACGTGCG
>DASZPU010000150.1:0-11721 GCA_035550195.1 Nannocystaceae bacterium | reverse complement strand
TGAGCACACGCTCGGCCTCGTCCCAGCGTTCGAGCGCCTCGAGCTCGCGGCCCAGCGATCCGAGCCCCGCAGCGAGCATGCCCTGGTGGCCGTACTCCCGGCGCAACGCGACGACCTCGCGATAGATCTCCGCCGAGCGCTCGTGGTCGCCCTTCTTCGAGTACACGCGCCCGAGGTTGTGCAGCATGCTGGCGCGCGTCGGGTGGGCGCGCTCTTCCGGCTTGTTCATGCGTGCGAGCGCCGACTCGATCATCGCGATCGACTCGTCGTAGCGCTGCCGCTCTGCGAGTGCGGCGGCGCGCATCGCCATCGCCGACCACGTGGCGTGGTGCGCGGGCCCGAACGAGGCCTCGGCGATCTGCTCGGCGCGGGCGAAGTCGGCCTCGGCGTCGACGAAGCGGCGATCGCCGAGCGCCGCCCACCCGCGCGCGATCAGGGCGCGTCCGACCTGCGGATGATCGGGACCGTAGGCGTCCTCGACGATCGCGAGCGCACGCTCGATGATCTGCTTCGACTCCTCGTGGCGCCCGAGCGCGCGCACGATCTCCGCGTCGGCGAGCAACGGCGACACCAACGAGGGATGGTTGGGCCCGCGCTCGCGCTCCATCAGCGCGACGGCGGCGGCGTAGTACGGCTCGGCCTCGCGCTCGAGCTCGCGGTCCGCCAACACCTCACCGTGCATGATCATCGCGTCGGCGAGCAGCTGCGGATCCTGGCCGTAGCCCTCGGCGAGCCCGAGCCCGATGCGCGCGAGCCACTGCAGCTCGTCGGCCCGCTGGCCGCTGCGCATGAGCAGCCCGGCGAGCTCCACCGCGGCGACGCCGGCCGCGTGCTCGTCGTGCTGCGCGAGCCCGGTGTCGAGCGCGTGCTCGAGCAGCGGGCGCGCTTCGGCATCGCGATCGAGCAGCACCAACACGTCGGCGCGCGCGAGCTCCACTTCGATCTGGATCGGCACGTACTCGGTGGCGGCGGCATCGGCCTGCGTCGCTTCGATCATGGCGAGCCCGTCCGCGAGCTTGCCCGCGCGCGCGACGTTCTTCGCATCGGCCAGGCGCGCGCGGATGTCCTCGACGGTCTCGCGCACGCCGGCCTGCTCGGGCGGCGGCACGCGCTCGCGCAGCGCGGCCACATCGGCGCAGCGCTCGATCGGTGCCAGCCCCATCGCGACCTCGACCGCGTGCTCCGTGACCTCGCTGCCACCCGACGAGAGCAGCGTGACGACACCGGCGAGCTCGTGTGCACGCGCGCGCAGGCAGATCATGCGCAGGTCGAGCGCTTCGTCGGATTGCTCGTGACGCACCTTGGTGGCCTCGCACGCGTCGCGATGCATCGCGATCCATGCTTCGGCGGTCGCATCGAGCGACGCGGTGACCCGCGCGACGGTGGACTCCGCGAACGCGGCATGGCACTCGCGCAGCGCCTGCTCGACGCTCGCGCGTTGCTCGGGGCCCCACGTGTCGGCGAGCTCCTCCGCGCTGGTGCTGCACGCCGGCGCGCGTCCGATCCACCAGGCACCGCCGGCGACGACGAGCGTCGCGGCGCCGGCGAAGAGCGACCACCGCCAACGGCGAGGCGTGGCCGCGCGCTCGAGCGCCGCGAGCAACGTCGGCATGTCGGGCCAGCGCGCGCTCGGATCGGGTGCGAGCCCGCGCGCGAGCAACACGTGCAGCTGCGCCGGCACGCCGCTCGTCGTCGATGGTTTCGGCGGCCCCGCGAGCTTGCGCGCGGCGAGCTCGGACGCGCTGCGCCCCGCGAACGCGGGCTTGCGATAGAGCGCCTCCCACAGCGCGACACAGAACGCGTACTGATCCGTGCGCGCGTCGACGGCTTCGCCCATGTGCTGCTCGGGCGCCATGTATGGCGGCGTGCCGACCACGGTGCCGAGCGCGGTGAGCGTGGCCCCGAGATCCCCACTATGGCTGTCCGCAGCATCGCCGTCGAGCGGTGACGCGAGCGCAGGTGGCATCGACTCGAACGCACCCGACTCGCTCGTGCTGCCGAACGCGCGCGCGAGCCCGAAGTCCATCACGCGCGGCCGACCGTCCTCACCGACCACGACGTTGCTGGGCTTGAAGTCGCGGTGCACGATGCCTTCGGCGTGCGCGGCCGCGAGCCCACGGCCGGCTTGCACGAACATCGCCAGCACCTCGCGCCAACCGTGCCCGCTGCGCACGACCCAGGTCTTGAGCGTCGCACCGCGCACGTACTCCATCGCGATGTAGACGGTGCCGTGATCGATGTCGACGTCGTAGATCGACACGACGTTGGGATGCGAGAGCATCGCGAGCGCCTTGGCCTCGCGCAGCATGCGAGCGCCGTCGGTCTCGCCACCGTGCGCACGCAGTCGCAGGCGCTTGAGCGCGACCTCGCGACCGAGCTTCGGATCGTAGGCGCGGAACACCCGGCCCATGCCGCCCGCACCGATCTCGTCGATGACGAGATAGCGCCCGATCTCGGGGCCCACGTCGTCGGCGTCGCGCGCCGCGGGCTCCGACGCCGGGCCTTCGACGATGGTGCGCTCGGTCTGATCGCTGGCGCTGCCGCTCGTCACCGCATCCCTGGGCGATCGTATCCTAGAAGCGTCCCCCCACGCCGAGCCCCGCCACGGTGCGACCGATGAAGGGTGCGACCTGCAGGCTCGCGAGCCGGCTCTGGTTGCGCTTGTAGGTCGATCCGTAGGCGAGCATCGCCGCGCCGGAGCTCACCATCGCGAACGAGGCCCAGTTCGTCATCGTCCACGCGGGGTATGCCCTCATCAGGCAACGATCGCCCGCGAGCGGATCGCCGCCGCCGAGCTCTTTGTCGACGCACTTCGCCGGCAGCACGAACGCGAGCGCGGCCGAGGTCGCGATGCCGACGATGCCGACACCGAGCACGCCACCACCCGCGCCCATGATCGCGTTGATCTTCCGCTTCTTGCCGGTGCCCATGTCCTTCCACGCGTGGTAGCGCGCGAGCATGACGCCCGCACCCGACGCGACGCCGATCGTCGCGAAGTTCAGCGACCACGCGGTCGCGGCGAGCCCGATGTCGCTGCCGAAGTCGTAGCTGCACTTCGCCGCGCCGGTACCTTCGAGCGGGCAGTTCTTCTTGAGGATCGCACTGCGTGCGATGGTGACCGCGAGCGTCGTGCCGCCGAGCAAGCCGGTCGTGACCAGCAAGCCGGTGCCTTTGTACTTGGGCTCGTCCTGCTTCGGCGGCGCATCGACGGGCGCGCTCGCACCTGCAGCGGGTGCAGGCTCGGCCGCGAGCGCGACGGCAGGGGTGGCGAGGACGAACGCAGCAGTGGCAAGCGCGAGGGTGTGCATCCCCGGCGACTTAGCGCGCCCTCGAAGAACGGTTCATCGCGCGCGCAAGTTTGCACTCACCGCGCAGAAACGCGCGGCTCAGTACCCGGGTCGAGCTTCGCCGCGACGACCGGGCAGCATGCCGCGGATCCACGGCGGACCATCGGTGAAGAGATGATCGCGGACCGCTCGCACCGCACCACCGACGCCGCGTGGGAACGCGCGCAAGAGCACGTCGAGGTGACCGTCGTCGGACTCCACGCCGTGCACCGTGACGATCGACGACATCAGCCCGAGCACGCGACGCACGGCTTTGTTCTTGCCGATCTTCGGATGCTTCATCAGATCGATCACGAGGCGATTGCCGGTGCTCTCGCCGAGCAGCGCACCGAGCTTGGGCATGTGCGCCGCGAGGTTGCCGCTCTTGGTGAGATCCAGTGCGCCGGACTTGATGAGCGCAGCGACCGGCGTCTGCGAATCGCCGAGCACGCGCAGCGTCGTGCCCTCGAGTCGGATCTCGAGCCGCAGCTCCTCGGCGGAGAGCTTGATGCGCTCGATGAAGATCGAAGTGATCGCGCGCACCGTGGTGCCCATCAGCTCCAGCGTCGCCGCGACGCGGATGCCCGGCGGATCGGGATCGATCTCGACGTCCTTCGGCCCGTTGCCGCGCCCCGCGAGGAAGCGCAGCGACGCGATCGGCACACCGAAACGCAGCCCGATGGCGTTGCGGAGCACGCGGACGATCTCTTCGGGGTGGCTGCGCAGGTAGGAGGTGGCGGCGTCGAGGAGGGCTTGGCGTGCGGCCATCCGTCACAGCATACGCCGGCGCGAGCAAGCCCGATATGGGCCTCGTGGTCGGGGATCCCTCGGCGTGTTACGAATGAAGATGTGGTGAGCTGCGCTCGACTCGCGTGCGTGCTCGCGCTCGTGGGCGCGTGCGGCCCCGTGGAGAAGTACGGGCCACCGCCGGTCGCGGGCGTCACCGAGAGCAGCGGCAGCGAGGCCGGCACGCTCGGCACCGGCAGCGTGGACCCGCAGCCCGATCCGTGCGCGGAAGCGGCGGAGGACACGACGGGCGGCAGCGACGAAGGCGCGGACGAGGACGGCTTCAAGTTCGACGTCGGCGCACCCGACGGCTCGATCGGTTTCTCGCTCTCGTGCGACGACGTCGCCGCGGTGCCGAGCAACCTCGGCTGCACGTTCTGGGCGGTCGATCTGCCCAACGACGAGCGCGGCACACCGATGTCGCCGCCGGCCGCGGAGCAACCGTTCGCGGTGGTGATCGCGAACGTGTCCGCGCTCGGCGATGCGCACGTCGAGATCCATCTCGGCGACGACGAGGGCGAGCCTGTCGACATCGCGACCATCGCCCCGACCGCCACGCACACGTTCGAGCTCGGTGCCGGCGGGAGCATCGACGCGATGGCCAGCAGCGGCGACGGCATCGCGTTCCGCATCGACAGCGACGTGCCGGTCGCCGCGTACCAGTTCAATCCGTCGGGCAACGTCGTCGAGGTCTACTCCAACGACGCGTCGCTGCTCTTGCCCGAGCAGTCGCTCGGCCAGGACTACACCGCGACCACCGGCGACGCGATCATGCTGGCGATGAGCGCCGACGATCCCACGCCGGTCAACGCCGGTGCATTCGTCAGCATCGTCGCGATCGCCGACGACACGCACGTGCAGCTCGCACCCACGTCGGCGCTGGTGCCCGCGGCGTTCGACGAGATCGTGCTCGATCGCGGCCAGGTCGCGACCGTGCTCTCCGACGCGCTGGGCGAGGCGTACGGCAACCTCTCCGGCACGCGTGTGCACGCCGACCAGGCGATCGCCGTGTTCGGAGGCAACGTCGCCACCGCGATCCCGGCCGACGTCGAGACGTGTTGCGCCGATCACCTCGAGCACCAGCTCTTGCCCGATACCGCGTGGGGCACGAGCTATGCGGTCGCGCCTCCACCCGCGCCGACCGGCGGCGGCGATGCGCCCGCGCGTTACGCCATCGTCGGCGGTGCGTCGGACGTCGAGCTGGTGTGGTGTCCGTCGCGCCCCGACGGCGCACCGAAGGCGCTCGACGCCGGCGAGTACGTCGCGTTCGACAGCGACGCGGGCTTCACGGTGCGCAGCACGGATCCCGACGCGTCGTTCGGCATCACGCAGTTCACGATGAGCAACACGGTGCTCGGCGACAGCCAGCTCGGCGATCCCGCGATGATCGTGCTGCCGCCCACCGGCCAGCACGAGCGTCGCTCGCTGTTCGTCGTGCCCGCGGGCTACGTCGCGAGCTGGGCCACGCTGGTGGTGCGCGATGCCGCCGATCTGCGCATCGACGGCGAAGCGATCGACGAAGACGATCTCCGCGAGCTCGGCACGCTGCGTGGCGCGATGCACTGGTACGTGCACGTGCCGCTCGCCGCCGGCACGCATGCGCTCGAGTCGAGCTCGCCCGCGGGCGTCACCGTGATCGGCGTCGACGAAGCGGTCGGCTACGGCTTCGCGGGCGGCTCCGGCGTGCGCGTGCTGTCGATCCCGCCGGCGGCCGGTTAGACGAGCCAGTCGGGCAATGCACCGGCTGCGATCGCAGCGGCGCGCACGATCGCCGCGCGCGGCAGCGGGCCGTACAGATGCGGAAACTGCTGGCCGTCACGCGACGGCTCCCAGCGCAGCGCCGGTAGGCACGCGTCGTCGACCGCGACCAACCAGAGGCCGTCGCGTCCGGCGAAGTGACGCGCGAGCGTGCCCGGCACCTGCGCGGCGCTCGACAGATGCATGAACCCGTCGCGCACGTCGTCTTGCGACCACGGCAGCTCACCGTGCGCTTCGCAGGCGCGCCACGCCGCCTCGTCGCAGATCTTGTAGACGGTCACGTGCGGCCCGCTCGCTCGGCGATGGCGGCGAGCAAGGTCGCGCGATCGATGGGCTTGCCGAGCGTCGTGAGCCGATGCGCGTCGAGCCGCGCGCGCAAGCTCGGCGAGAACACGCCACCGGTCAGCATGAGGAAGCGGCTGGCTTGCTCGGCATCGCGCTCGCGTACGCGCTCGTAGATCTCGACGCCCGAGCGCCGCGGCATCATCACGTCGCAGAGCACCACGTCGAAGCGCGCACGCTCGAGCACGGCGAGCGCCTCCTCGCCGTCGTGCACGAGCTCGACGTCGTGTGCGGCGCCGATCATGCGCATCAACGTGCGCGCGACCGCGGCATCGTCGTCGATGACGAGCACGCGCAGCCGTGGGGCCGGCTGGCTCGCCGCCGGCGCGGGCGCAGAGACGGACGTGTCCTCCGCGAGCGGCAGTCGCACGGTGACCTTCGTGCCGCGCCCCTCCTCGCTCGCGATCGCGATCGATCCGCCGTGCGAGTCGACGATGCCCTGACAGATCGACAGCCCGAGCCCGGTGCCGAGCCCGGCCGGCTTCGTGGTGAAGAAGGGCTCGAACACCCGCGCGAGCTGATCGCGTGGGATGCCGTCACCATCGTCTTCGACGATCATCTCGCCCCAACGGCCGTCGGCCACGCGCGTCTCGATGCGCACGACGTGGCGGTGGGGCTCGCCGCCGAGCATCGCCTGCATCGCGTTGACCAGCAGGTTGAGCGCCACCTGCATCAGCTTCACTTCGTTGCCGCGCACCGGCGGCATGTCGACGTACGCACGCACCACCGTCGCGCGATGGCGCAGCTCGCTGTCGACGATGCCGAGCGCGGCATCGATGACCTTCGCGAGATCGATCGGCCCCACCGCTTCGTCGGGCTCGCGCGAGAGCAGCTTGAGGTCGCCGACGATCGTGCCGACGCGCTCGGCCCCGCGACGCGCGTCCTCGAGCACCTCGACGAGCGCAGGGTCCTCGACCTGCGAGAGCGCGTGCGCGACGTTGCCGAGGATGTACGTGAGCGGATTGTTGATCTCGTGCGCGACGCCGGCCGCGAGCATGCCGATCGCCGCGAGCCGACGGTTCTCCTCGATCTCGTGCTCGAGTCGCTTCCGTGCCGTGACCACGCGCGCCATGATGATGCCGCCGACGATCTCGCCGCCCTGGCGCATCGGCGAGATGACGTCCTCGTACCACTCGATCACGCCGCCTTCGCCAGCGCCTCGGATCTCGAACACCACGGTCTCGCCGGTCGCGAGCACGTGCGCGAGCCGCTCGGCCACGACGGTCGCGCTCTCGGGCGGCATCCACTGGGTGAAGTGCGAACCGATCACCTCGCGCAGCTCGATGCCCGCGACCGTGCGGTTCATCGTCTGCAGCTTGCCTTCGCGATCGACCAGGATCACGAAGCCGGGGATGCTGCCGAACAGCGAACGCCAGCGCTCTTCACTGCGGCGCAGCTCGGACTCCGCGCGCACGCGATCGGTGACGTCGAGGAGCGTCACGATCGCGCCCGCAGTGGCACCGCTCGGGTCGCGCAGCGGCACCGAGTAGTAGACCGCCCACGACACCGAGCCGTCGGGACGCTCGACGCCGAGCGTGACCGGGCCCGCAGGCTTGCCGGTGCCGAGCGTGCGCGACACCGGCAGCTCCGCGACCGGTACTTCTTCGCCGCGCTCGTCGATCACCCGCGTGTCCCACTCGGCCACGAACATGCCGCGGATCTCGTCGCGACGCAGGCCGAGGATGCGCGCCGCTTCGGCGTTCGCATCGAGCACCTGACCACCGGTCGCGATGCGCACGATGCCACCTGGGTGCGCGGCGAACAGTGCTCGCACCAGCTCGTCGGACTCGATCGCGCGCTCGTTCTCTGCCACGTTCGCCCAGGATAACCGGGCGCACGGCATTCCCACCCCAGCATGCGACGCGAGCACACGCACGCAAGCGCGAGGTGGCCCAGTACGAACCCCGACGCACGTTCGCGTCCGCTTGACAGACGTTCCACGCTCGCTAGTCCCTGCATGGGACGCATCGTGCAGCGCGAGAGCATCCTGCGACCGGGCCACAACTGCTGGCGCGTCGCACACGCGGAGCGGGCCGCATTCATCGTCGACGGCGCCGCGTTCTTCCGCGCGGTCGCCGAGGCCTTCGAACGCGCCCAGCGAAGCATCGTGATCGTCGGTTGGGACGTCGACTGTCGCATCCGCCTGCGCGACGATCACGAGCAGGAGACGTTGGGCTCGCTGCTCGCGGCCTGCGTCGCGAACAATCCCGATCTGCACGCCTACGTGCTGGGCTGGGACTTCTCGCCGATCTACTGGCTCGAGCGCGACCCGCTGCTGCGGCTGCGCTTCGCGCTGGGCACGCCCGCGCGCGTGCACTTCGAGCTCGACGACCGCGCGCCCGCGGGCGGCTCACAGCACGAGAAGCTGGTGGTGATCGACGACGCGCTCGCATTCTGCGGGGGGCTCGATCTCTGCGACGTCCGCTGGGACACGCCCGAGCATGCAGCCTGTGATCCTCGCCGCGTCGATCTGCACGGGCACTGCTATCGCCCGCACCACGACGTGCAGATGGCCGTCGACGGCGACGCTGCGGCCGCGCTCGGCGAGCTGGTACGCGAACGTTGGCAGCGCGCCACCGGCCGTGCGTTGCCCGAGCCGATCGGTACGGCGCCGCAGTGGCCGGACAGCTTGACGGTCGACGTGCGGGACGTCGACGTCGGGATCGCGCGCACGCGTCCGGCGATGCCCGGCTGCGTGGAGGTGCGCGAGGTCGAGACCCTGTGGCGCGACAGCCTCGCCGCCGCGACGCACAGCGTCTACATCGAGAACCCCTACTTCACCTCGCGCGCAGCCGCGTCCGCGGTGACCAAGCTGCTGCGCAGCTCCGATGCCGAGGTCGTCGTGGTCACGCCGCAGGAGAGCAGCGGCTGGATGGAGGACATCACGATGGGCGTGCTGCGCGACGAGATGATCGCACGCACGCGTCGCATGACGCCGCGCGATCGACTGCATGTGGTCACGCCATGGTTGCCGCCGGCCGCACCCGATCTTCCGCCGGTATCGCTCAACCTGCACGGCAAGCTGTGCATCGTCGACGATCGCTTCGTCCGCATCGGCAGCGCCAATCTGACCAACCGCTCGATGGGCCTCGACGGCGAGTGCGATCTCGTCATCGAGGCCGGCGATCGCCCCGATGTCGCGGCCGCGATCACCGGCCTGCGCGATCGCCTGCTCGGCGAGCACCTCGGCGTGCCTGCGGAGCGTGTGGAGCAGGAGATCGCCCGCGCGGGCGCGCTGGGCCCTGCGATCACCGCGCTCGCACAGGGCGAGCGGACCCTGCGACCCTACCAACCGATGCCGTCGCCGCTCGCGAGCGAGCTGTTGCCCGACGCGGAGCTCGTCGATCCGCCCGAGCCGATCGCGAGCCGCCAGATCGGCCGCTGGTTGACGCGACGCGGGCCCGACGGTGGCAAGCCGCGACGCTGGCGTTGGGCCGGGCTCGCGTGGTGGATCGCGTTCCTCGTCGTCGTGATCGCCGGACGCATCGGCGGCTGGCTCGATCCGGACGCGCTCGTGCGCTTCATCGCCACGGTGCAGGACGCACCGGTGCTCGCCGGCTTCGGCGTCGTCGCATCGTTCATCGTCGGCGGCCTGATGTTCGTGCCGGTCACGATCATGATCGCGACCTGTGGCGCGCTGTTCGGTCCGTGGCTCGGGCTCGCGTATGGCCTCGCCGGCGCATTCGGAGCGGCCGCCACCTACCACGTGATCGGTCGGCGCGCGGGCCATCCGCTCATCGACTCGCTCGCGGGGCCGAAGCTGCGCCGACGCCTGCGCGACGTGGCGCGACGCGGCCTGCTCGCGGTCGCGGTGTTGCGACTCTTGCCGATCGCGCCCCACGTCGTCGTCGGGCTCGCGGCCGGAGCCGCGCGCGTATCGTTCCGCGACTACATGCTGGGCACGATGATGGTGATGACGCCGGGCTCGATCGCGCTCGTCATGTTGGGTCACCAGGCCACCGGCGGTGCGGCGACGATCGTGTCGACCGTCGGCATCGCGCTCGGGCTCGTCGCGCTCGCCGTGCTCGGCGTCGTGCTCGCGCGACGCTGGACCGCCACCCAACCACCCATCGCACCGACCGAGGAGCAGACGGGTGCGGGGTGATCCGTCGCGTCCACTGGTCGCCGTCACCTACAACGTGCACGGCGGCGTCGGGCTCGACGGGCGCACCGACATCGCGCGCATCGGCGAGGTGCTCGCGGAGCTCGAGCCCGACATCGTCGCGCTGCAAGAGGTCCACTCCGCACACGACGGTGCGTTGGGCGGACAGGTGGCCGAGCTCGCCGATCGCCTGCAGCTGCACGCGGTGCTCGGCACCACGATGCGTCGCGACCCTGGGCCGTTCGGCAACGCCATCCTCACCCATCTGCCGGTGGTCGCCTCGGGTTGCTTCGACCTCAGCGTCGGCGCCCGCGAGCCGCGTTGCCTCATGCACGTCGAGCTCGAGCACTACGGTCGCCGGCTCACCGTGATGAACACGCACCTCGGTGTACGCGTGCGCGAGCGGCATGCACAGCTCGAGCGCTGTGCCCACCTGCTCGAGCCCGATCTCGCCGACGAGGACAAACAGCTGCTGGTGATGGGCGACTTCAACGCGTGGCTGCCACGCGGTGACGTGCTCGGCCGGCTACGCGCGCACTTCGGCACGTTGCCGGCGCCGCGCAGCTACCCCGTGCGGCGACCGATCTTCGCGCTCGATCGCATCATGACGCGCCCGGCGAGCCTGCTCCGCGAGGTGCGAGCGCTGACCAGCCCGCTCGCGCGCGTCGCTTCGGATCACTTGCCGGTGTGGGCTCGGCTCGCGCCGCTCGCGGAGCCTGCGAGCGCTTCGAGGAGCGCACGCACGTCGCTCGGCGCATCGACGCGATAGCGGTTGCGCTCGCCGTCATCGCCGACGTGCACACTGATCGCGCCTTCGGGCAGCGCGCCGTACATCTCGATGTCGGTACGGTCGTCGCCGATCGCGAGCACGAACGCGCCCGCGAGATCGAGGCTCTTCACGTAGCGCCCCTTGTCGACGCCGGCGGCACGCAGCTCGACGACCTTGCGGCCCGCGAGGATCTCGACCGGCTCGTTCGCGAACTGCTCCGCGAGGTGCAAGCGCAGCTCGCGGGCCCGCCACTCGCCGTAGTCGGGATCGACGCGACGGTAGTGCCACGCGAGCCCGCAGGGCTTGCGCTCGACCTCGCTGTCGTCGACCTCGACCTCCACGCTGCGGAGGATGGCATCGGCGCGCGGCAGCCAACGCAGATCGATGTCGTCGCGCGTGACCCACCGATCGCTGCCGGCGGGCCGCATCGCGAAGCCGTGCTCGGCACACAAGTGCAGCGGTAGATCGCCGAGCCACGCGGCGAGCGTGCGACGATCGCGGCCGCTGACGACGTGCACGTCGGTGTCGGGCAGCCGCGCGAGCTCGAGCAGCAGCGCGCGCAGTGCCGGGGTCGGACGCGCTTCCGCGGGCCGCAGCGTCACCTCGCGCAGCGTGCCATCGTAGTCGAGCAGCAACAC
>DASZPU010000149.1:0-10611 GCA_035550195.1 Nannocystaceae bacterium | reverse complement strand
GGTCGAGACGGCGGTTGGTCTCGCTCTGACCGCGCTCCAGCGACTCGAGGCGCTCGTTGGTTTGCTCGAGGCGCTCGTTGGTTTGCTCGAGGCGCTCGTTGGTCCGCTCGACGCGCGAGTTCAGACCCTTGAGCTCGTTCCAGATCGCGTGCAGTACCTCGACCTGCTCGTCGCTTCCGCCGCTGGATTTGCGCCCCTTCGCCACGGTACCTCGAAGAGGATAGCACACCGGTCTAGGGCTGATTCACTGCGCGGCGAGGAGCTCGCGCAGCCACGGGCCGGAGTCGCGTTCGGTGCCGTCGGGCAGGCGCACGCGATACGGCTCGCCGCTCTGCGACGAGCGGCTGCCGAGCGCTTCGATGAAGTCGTCGGCTGTCTTCACGCGATCGCCCGCGCGTGACCACTTCGTGCGCAGGTGATCCGCGGCTTCGCTCGCGCTGTGCTCGCTGCCGTTGCGGATGAAGACGATGCCGGACTTCGCCACCGCGTCGATCAACTTCTCGATGCGTGCGCGCTCGTCGACTGCAGCGTCGGGCTGCGGCGCGACCGCCTCCTGCCCCGCCGCGCGCACGCGCAGCTCGACCCAGTCGTCGCCGACCAGCAGGTTCTCCATGTGCTCGACCACCAGCTCGTAGTCGAAACCGTCGAGCGCGAAGGGCACGACGTCGCCATCGTGCACGCTCTTCGTCACCAACACCGCACTGCCGTCGCGCTTCGACAGCACCAGCTCCACCGCACCGCCGGTGATGTCGCCGAGCCGCAGCTCGAGTGCATCGTTGCTGCCGGGCAGAATCGCCGACGCGCGTTGAACGATCCGCACCGTCTCGCCGCCGTCTTTCAACGTCAGCGGCGGTGGCTTGCTCGGCTCCGTCTTCGCTTCCACGGGCGCATCACCGCCGGCACCGCGCGCCGGCGCACCACACCCGACCAGCACGAGCAACGCGAGCGCGAGCCTCACGCGACGCTCGCCGTGCCGGTGCCTTCGCTCGCAGTGGCGCCGCGCCCCGCGAGCTCGAGCACCTCGCCCTTGTCACCGAACTGCTCGAGCTCCTCGCTGATCTTCTCGAGGTAGCGCCGCTTCTCGTGGAACGGCAGGAACGCGCTCTTGAAGCCGTTCATGATCACCTGCTTGATGTCCTTCAGCGAGAACCCCAGCTTGGTGTGCAAGATGTGGAGCTCGCGTGACATCGTGGTGTCGGTGATGAGCCGGTTGTCGGTGTTGATCGTGACCCGCGATCCGAGGCTGTAATAGAGCTTGATCGGATGGGTCTCGAGCGTGCGCACCGCACCGGTCTGCACGTTCGACGACGGACAACACTCGAGCGGGATGCGGTGATCGACGACGTAGTGCAGCAGGTCGCCGTCTTCGCGCAGTCGACAACCATGGCCGATGCGATGCGCGCCGCAGACGTGCAGCGCCTGCGCGATCGAGGCCGGCCCGTAGGCCTCGCCGGCATGGATCGTGACGTTGATGTTGTTGCGTCGCACGAGCGCGAATGCTTCTTGATGATCCTTGGGCGGATAGTCGTACTCCGCGCCCGCGAGATCGAAGCCGACCACGCCGCGGTTCTTGTACGCGACGACGAGCTCGGCCATCTCGAGCGACGACTCCGGCGGGATGTTGCGGATGCCGCAGAGGATCAAGCGCGTCTCGATGCCGAACGCCTGCGCCGCATCGTGCGTGGCCTTGAGCACCGTCTCGACGATCTGCGTCAGCCGCATGCCCTGGCGCGTGTGCAGCATCGGCGAGTAGCGCACTTCCATGTAGCGCACGTTCTCGCGAGCGGCGTCTTCCGCGAGCTCGTAGGCCGCGCGATACAGCGCCTCGGACGTCTGCAAGACCGCGAGCGTGATGTCGAACGCTTCGAGGTAGCGAACCAAGCTGCCCGTCGTCTCACCAACGTGCATCGCGCGACGAAGCCCATCGAGATCGCGGGCAGGCAGCTCGACGCCCTGCTCGCGCGCGAGGTCGAGCACCGTCTCCAGGCGCATCGAGCCATCGAGATGCACGTGGAGGTCGGTCTTGGGCAGGCGCTGGAACAGCGAATACGGCAGGTGTTCGTCCATGACGTCACGACACCGCCACCTTCGAGGGGCCCCTCGCGGAAGCGGTCTGTCAGGGTAGCCCATCGGCGCCCCGTTGCCATATGCTGGCCGCTCGCTAGGGAATTCCGGATGAGGCGCGACGGAGGATGCGGGCAATCGCGAGAGCGCACCGCGCTGTGCAGGTGTGCAGCCGCAGGCGGCGCGGCCGCGATCGTGCTCACGACCTTCGCATGCGTGCGTGAGCCGCTGCCGGAGATTTGCCCCGACGTCGCTGCGGGTGACCTCGTGATCACCGAGCTGCACGGCGAAGTCGGCTCCGACCCGAAGTGGATCGAGATCACGAATCGCTCCGCGCAGACCGTCGATCTCTTCGGCCTCCACGTCATCATCAAAAATCTCAGCGGCACCGAAGGCGTCGAAGGCATCGTCCGCTACTCACCGCCACCGCTCGCGCCCGGCGGGTATTTCGTGCTCGGCATCGTCCCGGACGTGAACCTGCCCGACATCGTCGACTACGGCCTGCAGGGCAACCATGTCAACGAGGCCGACGTCCCGACGGCGGAGAGCGAGAGCGGCACCGATGCGGTGAAGCAAGAGAACGACAACGATCCCGTCGTGAAGATGCCCGACGCAGGGATCATCACGCTCGAGGCCTGCGACGTGATGCTCGACAAGGTCGTCTACTTCGAGCTGCCCGAGGTCGGGACGCGGTCGTTCGGCGGCACGCCGGACGCCGACGCGAACGACGACGAGAACGCGTGGTGCACCGACGACGTCGTCCTCGAGATGATGACGGGGCTCGGTGCTCGAGGCACGCCCGGAGAGGCCAACCGACCGTGCGAGTGACGACCGCACTCGTCGTGCTGCTCGCGATCGGCTGCGCCGCCGATGGCGACGGCGCGCTGTCCGGTCGCTACGATCGTCAACAGCTCGAGCACGCGCTCGCGAACGAGGAGCACGATCCCGGCCTGCTCATCGGCGAGTTCCTGCTGCAGAACAAGGGCGTCGTCGACGGCGACACGATCAAGGTCGAAGGCCTCGACGCGAGCATGCGCTTGCTCGGCCTCGACTGCGAGGAGACGTTCAAGAACGAGAAGGCGCTGCGCGCCTACGAGGTCGGCTTCGACGAGTACCTGAGGAACGAGCAGGCGAAGACCGACCACCCGGTCAAGATTCCCACGCCGCTCGGCATGGACGCGAAGCACTTCGCCGAGGAGTTCTTCGCAGACGTCCATCGCGTGCGACTCGAGCGCGACGATCCGCGAGACATCCGCGATCGCTACAACCGCTACCTCGCCTACGTGTTCGCCCAGAAGGACGGCAAGTGGGTCAACTACAACGTCGAGTGCATCCGCGCGGGCATGAGCCCCTACTTCACGAAGTACGGCTACTCGACGCGGTTTCACGACGAGATGGTCGAAGCGCAAGAAGAAGCGCGCGCGGCCAAGCGCGGCATCTGGGATCCCACGAAAGAGCACTACCGCGACTATCCGCTGCGGCTCGCGTGGTGGGATCTGCGGGGCGAGTTCGTGGCCGACTTCCAGCGCGAGGCATCGAAGCGCAAGAACTTCGTCACGCTCACCCACTGGGACGCCCTCGCGGAGCTCGAGCACTTCGAAGGCGACGAGGTCGTCTTGCTCGGCAACGTCGGCGACATCCGCGTCGGCAAGAACGGCGGCCCGACGCGCGTCATGCTCGCGCGCCGCATGTTCGACGACTTCACGCTCGTGTTCTTCGACGATCAGGTGCTCGAGTCTTCGAAGATCGAGCACGCGAAGGGCGAGTTCGTGCGCGTGCGCGGCACGATCACGAAGTACAAGTTCCGCAGCAAGGGTCGACGCGACGACGGCGAAGAACAGCTGCAGATCGTCGTGAAGGACCCGCGCCAGATCGAGTTCGTCGACACCTGGGCGCTCGCGCAGTCGCGCGTGCCGCTCGCGCCGAGCGAAGGCGACCCGACGTTGCCCGAGCCCGAGCCCCCGACGAGCCCGCCGCAAACGGACAGCGACGGCGACGACGATGCAACGGACTCCCCCGAGCGGCCGACTCCTCCCGCCGACGCGTCCGCCACCCAGCCCACCACCGGAATGACACCGCCATGACTTCGTCAGGACGCCCCCTCGCGCTCGTGATCCTCGCAGCCGCGCTCGCCTGTGGCGGAGGCGGACCCCGCCAGACCGATGCGTGTCCGGGCGGTCTGTTGATGGGCGACCTCGTCATCACCGAGATCTTCGGTGACGCGCCCGGCGACGACGTCGGCCACGAGTGGATCGAGATCTACAACGCCACGATGGTGGAGCAGCAGCTCGATGGCCTCGTGCTGAGCGCCGCGAAAGACAACGGCGACTCACTGAAGGATCACACCCTCGGCGACCTGGTGATCGGGCCCGGCGGTTACGTCGTGCTCGGCAACGTCATCGAGGACACGCGGCCGGACTTCGTCGACTACGGCTACGGTGACGAGCTCGGGCAGCTGCCCAACAGCGCCGGCCAGATCCAGGTGAGCTGCGGGCAGAACGTGCTCGACCAAGCGCTCTATGGACAGCTCACCGGAGCGAGCTCGCGCGGCTTCGATGGCGCACGCACGCCCGATGCCGAGGGCAACGACGACCTCGCGAACTGGTGCGACGCGTTCACGATGTTCGCGGAGGAATCGCTCGGCACACCCGGCGCGACGAACGATCCGTGCCTGGGCTCCGGCGTACCGACCACCTGCCAAGAGGACGGAGTCGTCCGCGACATCGTAGCGCCGGTGTACGGCGACATCGTGATCTCCGAGGTGTTCCCGAACCCCGCGCTCGCCGAAGAAGGCGATGCCGAGTGGTTCGAGATCTACGTCGCCGCCGAAGTCGATCTCAACGGCATCAGCTTCTACAAGAACGTCGACGACGAGGAACCGGCCGGTCAGCTCAGCGCGATCGACTGCATCCACGTGCCGGCGGGCACGTGGTTCGTGCTCGCGCAGAGTGACGATCCCGCGGTGAACGGCGGGCTCGAGCGCGTCGATGCGCTCTTCGACTTCGGGCTCTCCAACACCGACAGCTCGCTCATCGTGCGCTACGGCGACGACGTGCTCGACGACAACGTCACGTGGGGCACGACGCACGACGGCAAGGCCAAGAGCCTCGACCCCGACTATCTCAGCGCCGACGACAACGACGATCCGTCGCACTTCTGCGACGCGGTCACGACGTTCGGCCTCGGCGACTACGGCACACCGGGTTCGGCCAACGATGCCGAGTGTCCGATCCTGCCGCCGGCGGGGCAGTGCAACGACGGCACCGGCTTCATCGACATCGTGCCGCCCGGCGCCGGCGACCTCGTCATCACCGAGTTCCACGCGAACCCCGACGCCGTCGACGACGCCGCCGGGGAGTGGTTCGAGCTGCGCGCGAATGCGCCGGTGCACCTCAATGGTCTCGAGCTCGGCACGGTCGTCGGCGAAGTGAAGAGCGCGATCGAGGTCGAAGAGTGCATCGCGCTCGGCGTCGGTGACTACGCCGTCCTCGCGCGCGGCGAAGAGGCCACGGTCAACGGCGGTCTGCCGTTCGTGAGCGCGACCTTCGAGTTCGCGCTCGCCAACAGCGACTCCGGCTTGTTCGTGGCCTACGGCGGCGAGGTCGTCGATCAGATCGCGTGGTCGAGCACGACCGCGGGCGCAGCGACGAGCCTCGACGGCACGTTCACGGACGCGACCGCCAACGACGACGAGGCGAACTGGTGCGCGGCGGTCGATGCCTACGGCGCCGGTGATCTCGGCACGCCCGGCGAAGAGAATCCGCAGTGCGCGGGCTCGATGCCGTCCACGTGCAACGACGGCGGCACGCGTCGCAGCGTCGTCGCACCGCAGGTCGGTGACCTCGTGATCACCGAGCTCATGCCCGATCCCTCGGCGGTCGCGGACGCGCAAGGCGAGTGGTTCGAGGTGCTCGTCACCGCCGACGTCGATCTCAACGGGCTCGAGCTCGGCACCGATCCCACTGCGCCAGACGTCACGTTGCCGGGCAGTGGCGACTGCATCGCAGCTGCGGCGGGCAGCCGCGTCGTGTTCGCACGCAACGCCGACGCAGCCACCAACGGTGGCATCGATCCGGTGCTCGCGTCGTTCTCGTTCGGCCTCGCCAACGGCGGCGGCACGCTCTTCGTGGGCTACGTCGGCGAGGTGCTCGATCAGGTCACCTGGACCGGCGCGTCCGCGGGCACTGCGATCAGCCTCGATCCCGACGCGGAGGATCCGGTCGGCAACGACGACCAGGGCAACTTCTGCGACGCGACGACGCCGTACGGCGCCGGCGATCTCGGCACACCCGGCGCGATCGGTGGGCAGTGCGGCGGCGGTGGTGGCGACGGCATGTGCGACGACGGCGGAGTGCCACGCGCGATCGTCAGTCCCGCGCTCGGCGATCTCGTGATCACCGAGGTGATGGCCAACCCGAACGCGGTGACGGACGCGGCCGGCGAGTGGTTCGAGGTGCTCGTCGCCGCCGACGTCGACCTCAACGGCCTGCAGCTGTCGAGCATCGACGGCGCGATGGTCACGACGCTCGAGCAGACCATCAACGACGACGCGTGCCTCGCCGTCACTGCGGGCACGCGCATCGTGCTCGCGCGCAACTCAGACATGATGATGAACGGCGGCTTGCCGGTGGTCGACTACGCGTTCGGCTTCGGGCTGTCCAACAGCGACCACGGGCTCGCGGTCGGCGTGGGCGACATGGTGCTCGACGAGGTGTTCTGGGCGAGCGTGCCGGCCGGCTCGTCGCGCAGCCTCGATCCCGGTAGCAGCACGCCCACCGACAACGATGCCGACGCGAACTGGTGCGCGGCGTCGACGATGTACGGCGCGGGCGACAACGGAACTCCGGGCGCGGTCAACGACGCGTGCTGAAGCGGCTGCACTTCGCGGGCGCGCTCGCCTTCGGCGTCGCGCTCGGTCTCGCCTGCGAGGGCGCGGACGAGGGTCGCTGCGGCCCGAGCTCCGCCGTGGTCACGCGCGTGATCGATGGCGACACGATCGAGCTCGAGGACGGACAGCGCGTTCGCTACCTCATGATCGACACGCCCGAGATCACGAACGGCAAGATGGATTGCTTCGGCGCGGAAGCCCGCGACTTCAACCAGGGGCTGGTCGAGGGCAAGACCGTCGCGCTCTCCTACGACGTCGAGTGCGAGGACGCGTACGACCGGCTGCTCGCCTACGTGTCGCTCGACGGCCGCGAGCTCAACTCGCTGATGGTCGAGCGCGGCTACGCGTGCGTGCTGCGAATTCCCCCCAATGGCGAAGCGCGCGCGAGCGAGTTCGACGAGCTCGAAGCGACGGCGATGGACGGCATGGTCGGCCTGTGGGGCGCGTGCGAAGAGGTCACCTGTGACTGAACGTTCGCGTTGGCTCGCGCCGCTCGTCGCTGCGTTCGTGTTCTTGTTCGCGCAGCGAGCGTGGGCGATCGAGTACGAGGTCTTCATCGACGTCGACGACGAGAACGACCTCTTCGAGCTCAACACCACCGAACAGATCAGCGACAGCACGTACGTGACGCTGGTCGACTTGATGCGACGCGGCACCAATCTCGACGAGGCCACGCGCGAGGATCTCTACGCGCTGCCCAACCTCACGTACGCGGACGTCGATCGCATCCTGGCCTACCGCAAGGAGGCCGGCCACATCCGCGACCCTGCGGTGCTGGTGTCGGCGGGCGTGCTCGATCGCAAGCTGCTCGCGTCGCTCGCCGCGTTCATCGTCATCGGCGAAGAGAGCACGCGCAAGGCTCCGGTCAGCGGGTTCGTGCAGTACCAGACGGTGTGGACGTCCCGCGATCGTCGCGCCCCGCCGATGATCCTGCAGGCCCGCGTCAACACGCTCAAGCACCTGACCATCGGCATGGCCGGCCAGCTCAACCGCAATCGGTTGGGCGAGGTCAGCTGGGATCCGAACCGCGATGCGTTCGTCGCGGAGCCCAACCGCACGCGCCCGCAGCTCACCAAGGCCTTCATCCAGTGGGACACGCCGAAGTTCGGCGTCATCGCGGGCAGCTATCGCATCGGCTTCGGACAGAAGCTCACCTTCGACAACAGCGGTCGCTACACGCCCAACGGCTTCTTCCTCGACGACTCGTACTATCGCCGCGTGAAGACCACGCGGCTGTGCAAGGAGTCCGCGGGTGAGCTCGACGAGACACCGTGCGACACCGACGTGTACGGCACGCCGGACTATCGCTTCCGCTACGGGCTGCTCGGTGCAGCGGTCGGCGCGAAGCACCTGTCCGTCGGCGACAGCTGGTTCCAGCTCTACGGCTTTTTCTCCTACCAGCCGCGCGACATCTATCAGTACATGATCAGCGATCGCAACGTCTGCGACGATCCGGCCTCGGACGCTCCGGAGTGCAGCGCACCGTCGGTCTACAAGGCGCAGGACGACCCGCTCGCCGAGACCAGCACGTACAGCTACCAGACGTTGCCGAACATGTTCGACCTCGCGCTCGGTGGTGGCAACTTCTCGTGGTTCCACGATCGGCGCACGCACGTCGGCGTCACCGGCTACGGTGCGACCCCGCGCTGGCTCGTCGACGGTGCGAAGCCGGACTTCCGCGACTACGCGCCCCTGCCCTACGGCGGCGCATTCGGTGCGGTCGGTGTCGATGCATCGTGGGGTCGTCGCTGGGCCGACCTCTTCGCCGAGGTGTCGCGCAGCTTCGATCATCAAGACGGATTGGGCGGCGGCTTCGCGGGCATCCTGCGCGCGACTGCGACCTGGGACGTGCACGAGGTCGAGGTGTCGGGTCGCTACTACGACACCAAGTACATCAATCCTTTCGCACGACCGATCGCGGGTCTCGACGTCAACGCGGGCCTGCGCGCGAGCGACGAGGCCGGTGCTCGCATCCGCTACAGCGCGCTCCTGGCGAAGCGACTCGTGCTGCGCACGTTCCTCGACGTCTGGACCAACATCGCGTCGAAGCGGCCCGAGCTGCGCACGTACGTGCGCGCCGACTTCGACGCGACGAAGTGGTTCAGCCCCGGCTTGTGGGTGACGATCCAGGATCGCGACACCCGCAACTACGGCGGCGCGGCGGAGAGCTTCTGCAGCCTGCAAGACCAGGGCTACGCCAGCGACGCCAACGACACCATCACCGAGGACGACCCCTCGAACCAGAACGCGACGTCGGACGTCTCCGCGTTCGTGGCCGGCTGCACCGGCGAGCGCTACACGCTGCAACCGCGCATGCGCTTCACGCCGCACGATCGCGTGTCGTTCCTGCTGCAGTACCGCCACAGCTTCACCGAGGACACCGACTATCCCAACTCGGTGCGCCACGACGGCGCCGCGTACTTCATGATCAGCGCGCGCCCGATCGATCCGCTGCTCATCCGCTCGCGCGTCCGCTTCTTCGACAACGACCTGCAGAACAACCTCGCGTACGAGCGCTCGGTCTGGGCGTACATCGAGGTCTCGTATCGCGTCGCGCGCTGGCTGACGCCACGCGTGCGTTACGACGTGTACGCGCGCATCGACGACCGTCCCTCGACGCTCGCGCGCGTCCCGGTGCCCGAGCACTGGCTGTGGTTCGAGCTCGAGTCGCGGTTCTGACCGGCGTGCCGGCCTGGTATTCTCGTCGCGTGCGGAGCTCCGTCCTGCTCGTGCCGCTCGTGATCGGGTGCACCGATCGGCGGTACCTCGATGCCGACTGCGGTGACGGGCATGCGGTCGCGGGCGAAGCGTGCTTCGGCGACGAGCGCGAGACCATTGCGGTCGCGTTCACACCGGTCGCCACGCGCGTCGCCGACTTCGACGGCGACGACGACGTCGACGTGCTGGTGCTGGGCGTCGATCCCGTGGGCGGCGTGACCAGCTCGATCGCCGTGAACGACGGCGCGGGCGCGCTCGCGCTGCCGATCGCCGCCGGCGTGGTCGGTTGCAGCGCGCACCCTGCCCTCGGTGACGCCGATGTCGACGGCGCGACCGATCTCCTCGTGGCCACCTGCGAGTCGTCGATGTGGATCTACCGCGCCGAAGGCGACGCTTCGTTCGCGCCGCCGATCGCCGTCGACGTCGGCGCCCTGCCCCGCACGTCCGGCATCGTCGACATCGACGGCGATGCGCTGCCCGACGTCGTCGTGCTCGGCATCATCGGCGACGCTGCCGTGCTGACGTGGGCGCGCGGCCAGGGCGCGCTCGCGTGGGCGTCACCGACCGTCGACGTCGTCGGCACCGTCGGACATCCCGACGATCCCACTGCGTTCTCGATCGCGCAGCTCGACGACGATGCGATCGCCGACGCGGTGCTCTCGCACGCCGCACCCGACGTGCCGCCACTGCTCGTGCGTGGCGCCCCCGATGGTTTCGGCGCGCCCGAGCCCTGGGACGAGCTGCCCGTCGCGCTCGGCGTCGCGGCGATCGATCTCGACGGCCGTGAAGACGCGGAGCTCGTCGCGATCACCGACGGCGGCGACACGATCGAGGTCTATCGCGGGCGCTTCGGCTCGCTGAAACGCGTGGGCACCACCGACATCTCCGGGCAGCGTGGTCGCCTGCTCGCGGTGGGCGACATCGACGGCGATCGCCGGCTC
>DASZPU010000148.1:0-1922 GCA_035550195.1 Nannocystaceae bacterium | reverse complement strand
GCGAGCCGGCTTCGAGCAGGCGATGGAGCGCGCCCGCGCGCGCCTCTTCGAGCACGCGCAATCGCTCGAGCGCATGCTGCAGTCGCGTGCGCTCCGCCGCGTCACCGCGCGCTTCGCTGCGGGCGAGCTGTCGTACCAGCTCGCCCTCGTCGAGCCCGGCGAGCTCGCGATCGTGGTCGTCGAGCTCCGCGACGGTGCGCTCGATCAAACCCACGAGCTCGGCGACCGGTGTCGTGACCGCGTCGATCTCGGCGCGCTCGCGCGCGTGCTCGACGCGATGATCGACGAGTCGCTGCAACAGCAGCGCGAGCTCGCCGATCTGCTCGCGCACGTCGGCGGCGGTGCTCGGCTTCAGCAACGCCGCGATGCGCCCCACCCACGGATCCGAGGCCGGCAACGCCGCCGGGGCTGCGCGCAGCCGCAGGATCGGATCGCGCGTGCGTGCCCGGACCACGCGGCGGCGCTTGGTCAGCACCATCGATGCCACGAAGCCGACGATCAAGATGATCGACGCGGGCGCGGTCATCCCGAACACGAACAGCGGGGCCGCGATCGCGATCGTGCTCGCGAGGATGATCGCGGGCACGAGCAGCTGCCGTCGCAGCTGGGGCGCCGACGACACGATGCGCGTCTGCAGGCCGAGCCCACGCATGCGCTCCTGCATCGCGCTCGCGGTCGCGGGCGTGAGCCGATCGAACAGCCGCAGCGGCAAGCGCAGCATGCGTTGTTTCTCGGCCTTCGAGTACATGCGCTCGTCGCCGATGAGGAAGTTGAGCGGCGGCAGCTTGTCTTCACTCACCGCGGTCAAGATCTCGCGCAGTCGCGCGACGAACTGCGCGTCCTCGGCGGCCTTGGTCAGCTCGATCGCCACCGTGCCGCTGGTGTCGGGCGGCGCGTGCTCGAACAACACCGTCGTGCGTCCGCAGGCGATGCACAACCGTTGGCCCATGCGCATCGGCGCACCGCAGGACTGGCAGTGCACGCGGCGTTGCTCGGCGAGCGCGAGCGGACGACCCTGCAGGGCCGCGACCACGTCGCCCACCGAGTCGGGCCGCGCGGCCGGATCGTCGGCCAGGCAGCTCGCGATCAGTGCATCGAGCTCGCGGGGAATCGCATCACGGAGTGCGCGGGCACGCGGCGCATCGCCGGCCGGGCGCAGCAATGCCGGCGTGTCGCCCCAAGGTGGTACGCCGGTGAGCGCGACGTAGGCGATCACGCCGAGCGCGAACAGATCGCAGCGCGTGTCGACGTGCGTGCGACGCAAGAGCTCGGGCGCGAGGTAGGGCGAGCCCTGCAGCACGAGGCTCGCGGCGGTGCGGCTCGACAACACCTCGGTGCGCGAGAGCCCGATGTCGACGAGACACACGGCACCGTCGGGCGCGACCACGATGTTGCGCGGTGCGAGATCACGGATGACACGGCCGTGCGCGTGCAGCTCGGCGAGCGGGCCACAGATCGCGAGCAACAGCGCGGTCACTTCGTCGATCGGTGCGGGCGCGCGCGCGGCGAGCCACTCGTCGAGCGCGATGCCGGGAGGACGGGGACGGATCCGCCACGGTGGCGCTGCGGCGGCATCGCGGGGATCGGGCGCCGGTCCGATGCGTGTCGGCGTCGCGTAGCCCTCGACGTCGAGCGACTGCATGCGCTCCGCGTCCGCGACCCAACGCCTGCGCACGGCTTCGTCGCGCGCGAGCTCGGGCGCGAGCTGAGCGAGCACACCTTCGCCGTCGTCGCTGCGCACCGTCCAACGCAGCTCGCTGCCCACGCGCGTGGGCCCGGCGTGGACGACGACGTCTGCGGGGATCGCTTCGGGTGCGATCACGTAGCCTGCACCTCCTCGAGCGCTTCGATGTGCATGCGCAGCTGCGCGAGCGCGTCGTCGTCGGCGTGCGCGGGGCCGGGCCCGAGCGCGCGCGTGTGCA
>DASZPU010000147.1:0-11063 GCA_035550195.1 Nannocystaceae bacterium | reverse complement strand
GAGGCGCGCGACGCGGGCGCGTGCCTGCGCTCGCCGGTGATCGCCGGCGCCAACGTGTGCACGTTCACGGGCTGTCGCGACGACGACGACTGCGCAGAGTTGCAGGTCGACGACGGACGCGTCGAGTGCAGAGACGACGTGCGGCCCGGTGCACGCGCCTGCGTGCTCGCGTGCGCCGAGCTGCGCGACTGCCCCGCGGGGATGGTCTGCGGCGACGACGTGTGTTTGTGGCCGTCCGAGCGCTGACGCGTCATCGCGGGCCCGCGCGCCGACAAGGGGCGAGCATGGAACGATTGCATCGAGTGTTGCTCGCGATCGCGGCGGTGGTGTGCGCGTGCGAGCCGGACACGCCGTCGTCGTCGGAGAGCTCGAGCGAGTCGAGCGCGGGCGAGTCGAGCACGTCGACCACCTCGAGCACGTCGACCACCTCGAGCACGACTGCGCTGCCGACGACGTCGAGCACGAGCGAGGACTCCGGCGACAGCAGCGAGTCGAGCGGTCCGCCCGCGTGGACCTGCGATCCCGTGGTGCCCGGCGAGTTCGGGCCCTGTCGCAACGGCAGCGGCATGAGCGACGCGTCGACGTGCGGATGGATGGGCATGGGCGGCGACACGGTGTGGCCGACCTGCATCACCGCCGCGCTCGTCGAAGGCGGCCTCGTCTGTGCGCTCACCGATTGCGTCGATCGCTGCGACTGCTTCGCGCCACCGCCGACCGGCACCGCGACCGTCGAGTGCCTGGAGGGCGTCATCGCCGATCAGACCGCGTGCGTGCTGTACTGCGGCGGCGGCGAGCAGTGCCCCGACGGGATGGCGTGCAGCTACCAGATCTGCGTGTGGCCGCCCGCGTGATCACGCGAGGCCGCGCAGCGTCGCCGCGAGCTTGTCGCTCTCGACGCGCAGCTCGTCGAGCTTGCGCTGCGCTTCGGCGACCGCATCGGCGGGCGCCTTGTCGCGGAAGCCCGGCGTCGAGAGGCGCTTCGACAGCGCCGCGATCTCGCCCTGCTGCTTCTCGTAGGTCTTCTGCAGGCGCGTGCGTTGGGTAGCCAGCGCCTCGGGCGTGAAGAAGTCGCCGACCAGCAGGTTCACGCCGTGCGCACCGACGACGCCGGTGATGATCGGCCCGCTCGAGCTGTGGCCCGCCGCATGCGCGGTGACGGTGCGCGTGCCCGAGAGGTGGGCGATCATCGGCGCGATCGCAGCGACGACCTCCGGGTTCGGCGCGATGATCTCGACGTCGGTCTTGTTGGGCGGGATGTTCAGCAGGCCCCGCTGCGCGCGGATCGAGCTGGTGATGTCCATCGCGAGCTGGGCCGCGGTCGCGACCTTGTCGTCGAACGCCGCGAGCAGCTTTGCGGCCGCGGGCACCGGGCCATCCCACGCACGCTCGTCACGCGCACGCGGGTACGCGGCGACCATGAGGCTCTCGCCGCGATCGACCTTCGGCAGGCTCGTCCAGATCGCGTCGGTGACGAAGGGGATGAGCGGATGCAACGCGCGCAGCACCACGTCGAACACCAGCGCGAGCGTGCCGCGGGTGGCTTCGATCTGCGCATCGTCGCCGCTGCGCAGCTGCTTCTTCGCGGCCTCGATGTACCAGTCGCACAGCTCGTACCAGACGAACTGGTAGGCCGCGTGCGCCGCGAGATCGAGGCGGAACTCCGCGAGGTGCTCGTTGACCTTCTGCGTGGTCTGCAGGCAACGCCCGAGGATCCAGCGATCGAAGATCGACAGCGACGACGCGTCGCCACCCACGGCCACGCGATCATGGAAGCCTTGCGGATCCCAGTCGCGCACGTGCATGTCGACGAAGCGCGCGGCGTTCCACAGCTTGTTGCAGAAGTGGCGGTAGCCCTCGACGCGCGCGCGCGAGAACACGATGCCGAGATCCTGCCCCGCCATCGTGCACAGATAGAAGCGCAGCGCGTCGGCCCCGTAGCGATCGATGAGCTCGACCGGGTCGACCACGTTGCCCTTGGTCTTGCTCATCTTCTGCCCGTCTTCACCGAGCACCATCGAGTGCAGGAAGACGGTGGTGAACGGGACCTTTCCGGTGAAGTGGAGCCCGAACATCATCATGCGGGCCACCCAGAAGAAGAGGATGTCCCAGCCGGTCTCCATGAGACTCGTGGGATAGAACCGCTGCGTGTCGTCTTCGCGATCGGGCCAGCCGAGCGTGGTGAGCGGCCACAGCCCCGAGCTGAACCACGTGTCGAGCACGTCGTCGTCTTGACGCAGCGAGCCCTTGCCACACGTGCCGCACTTCGTCGGATCGGTGCGACCGACGGTGACGTGCCCGTCTTCGCAGTACCACGCGGGGATGCGATGGCCCCACCACAGCTGCCGCGAGATGCACCAGTCGTGGATGTTCTCCATCCACCGGAAGTAGTCGTTGGTGCGGTGCTGCGGCACGAACGTGGTCTGGCCCGCGCGCACCGCCGCGATCGACTTCTCCGCCATCGGTGCGACGTTCACGAACCACTGCGTCGAGGGAATCGGCTCGACCACCACGCCCGTGCGCTGCGAATGTCCGATGCTGAGCTTGTGCGGCTGCTCGCCGCGCAGGAAGCCTTCCTGTGCGAGCGCATCGAGCACGGCCGTGCGCGCCTCGGCGACCGGCAGCCCGCGGAAGCGCGCGGGCACCTCGTCGTTCATGCGCCCGTGCAGATCGAGCACGCACATCACCGGCAGCTGATGACGCTTGCCGGTCTCGAAGTCGTTGAAGTCGTGGCCGGGGGTGACCTTCACCGCGCCGGTGCCGAACTCCATGTCGACGAGGATCGCGTCGCCGACGATCGGGATCGTGCGATCGGTGAGCGGCAGCTTCGCCTGCTTGCCGATGAGATGCTTGTAGCGCGGGTCGTCGGGATGCACCGCGACCGCGGTGTCGCCGAGCATCGTCTCGGGCCGCGTCGTCGCGACCACGAGCTCGACGCGCTCGCCTTCGACCGGGTACGCGATGTGCCAGAGCTTGCCCTCGGTCTCGCGGTGCTCCACCTCGAGATCGGAGAGCGCCGTCTGACTGGCCCAGTCCCAGTTGATGAGGCGATACGCGCGATAGATGAGGCCCTCGTCGTACAGCCGGCAGAACGCTTCGCGCACCGCACGGCTCGACACCTCGTCCATCGTGAAGCGATAGCGCGACCAATCGAGCGAAGCGCCGAGCGCTTCGTGCTGACGATCGATGATGCCGCCGTGCTCGTCCTTCCACTGCCACGTGCGGCGCAGGAACTCGTCACGACCGACCTGCTGCCGCGTCGTGCCTTCCTTCTCGAGCTGACGCTCGACCATCACCTGCGTCGCGATGCCGGCGTGATCCGTGCCCGGCAGCCACAGCGCTGCGTAGCCGCGCATGCGATGCCAGCGAACGAGGCAGTCCTCGATCGTCGCCGTGAGCGCGTGGCCCATGTGCAGGCGCCCGGTGACGTTGGGCGGCGGCAGCACGCACGTGAACGTCGGCGCGCTCGCCTCGGACTTCGGTGAGAAGTAGCCACGCTCACGCCAGCGCGCGTAGAGAGCGGCCTCGACCCCCGCGGGGTCGTAGGCCGAAGGCAGCTGTTCCATGACTCGCTCTCCTCAGCCGGCCTTGGCCCGATCGCGCACGATCTGCTCGGCGAGCTCCGGAACCACTTCCCACGCGACCGCTTCGAGCACCTCGCGCGAGAGCGCGACGATCGCTTCGGCGACGCGCGGATCGAGGCCCGCCGTCGCACCGCCCTGCGCCGACTTCAAGCGCGCGAGCATGCCCGGCGTCGGCTCCGACGCTGCGGTGAAGGGAATCGGCACCGCGATCGGGATCGCACCTTCGCCCTGCGCAGGCGTGGGCGGCATCGTGGCCGGACGCGCTGCAGGTGTTTGCGCGGCGGCTTGCGGCTGCAGACGCAGCGCAGGCGCAGCCTTCTCTGCGGTGGCGGCCGGGGTCGCGATCGGTGGCGACGTGGTCGGACGCGCGGCGGGTTGCGGCGTCGTCGGTACGGCGGCAGCACGCGTCGGCGGCACGCTCGTCGGCGCAGCGGTGGGCGCAGCGGTGCGTGCGGGCGCAGCAGCAGCCGCGCTCACCACCGCTGCGGGCGGCGGCGTCGGTGTCGTGGCGACGACCTGCGTGCTCGACGTGCGCGGCTTGCCGAGCACCTCGGCGACCTTGTCGATCAGCTCCTGCGTCTCGAACGGCTTCGTGATCGAGCCATCCGCACCGCACGACTTCAGCTTGCCGGCATCCACACCGGTCTGACCCGACGCGAGGATGATGACGGGAATGCTCGCGGTCGCGCCATCGCCCTTCAGCTGCGCGCACACGTCGTAGCCACTCGGCTCACCTGCGGCGAGCACTGCGTCGACCAGCACGACGTCGGCCGGCATCTGCTTGGCGCGCACGACGGCCTCCGACCCCTTGCTGACGGCGGTGACCTCCGCGTCCTCGGCGGCGAAGGTGATCTTGATCGCCAGCCGCATGGTCTTGCTGTCGTCGATCGCGAGGATCTTGGTCGGCATCGCGGGCTCCGGGCAGGCCAAAGGCGTACCATGGGCGCTGTGAGCGGGTCAACGAAGCCGGCCGGCGACGTGCCCGAGCGCGTGATCTCGGGACCCTTGCGTAACGCGCTCGCGAGCAGCTCGAGTGATCCAGAGGTGGGTCATGTGCAGGTGGGCGGGGCGCTGCAGGTGGGACCGGCGCAGGGGGTCGGCGGCGTGCCGTTCGTGCAGCCCGAGACGGCTTCGCATCCGCATGCGTCGCGGGTCGTCGACCTGGTCGACCGCTTGGCCGGCGAAGTGGTGCTGCGCCACGCACCGGGGCGCATCGCGCTCGATCTCGGTCACGGCGCCCCGCAAGTCACCGAGTGGGTACGCGCGCGCGCAGCCGCGTTGACGGTGATCGACGGTCGCGATCTCGGGCGCGGCGCAGCGATCCATCTCCCGTGGCAAGACGGCCGCTTCGAGCTGATCTACAGCCTGCGCACGCTGCCGCACCTCGGCCACGACGAGCACAGCTCGGATCTGGCGACGCGATCGCTGCTCGCGGAGGTCGCCCGCATCCTGGCGCCCGGCGGCACCGCGCTCTGCCAGATCGACAACCCGCGCAGCTGGTGGGGCGCGTACCACGGGCTGCGCAACGCGCCGAGCCTGATCGAAAAAGGTGCGCTGGTCGTGCAGTCGGATCGCGGGCTCACCCGCTTCGACACCCTGCCCCGCTTCGTTGGAATGCTGCCCGACGGATTGGTCATGACGGATGTGCACGGGCTGCGCGTGTTCACCACGGTGCCGCAGCTGTTGGCGCTACCGGTGCTCGGACGCGTGCTCGAGAAGCTCGAGTGGTTCGCGCGCGATCGCCCGCCGCTGCGCACGTTCGGCGCGCACTTGCTGGTGGTCTTGCATCGCCCCGCGCGCATCGCATTGGATGAAGGAGCGCAGCGATGAGCGACGCGAACGACCGCCGTGCACGGATCCTCGTCGTCGACGACGAGCCGAGCATGCGCGAGTTCCTGTCGATCTGCCTCGGTCGCGCGGGTCACGAGGTGATCACCGCGGCCTCCGGCAACGAAGGCATCGCGCGCATCGACAAGGGCGGGCTCGATCTCGTCATCACGGATCTGACGATGCCCGGCACGGGCGGCATGGAAGTGCTGCGCCACGCGTGCGGCAAGGATCCCGGTCCGCTCGTGCTGATGATCACCGCGTTCGCGACCGCCGAGACTGCGATCGAAGCGCTCAAGCTCGGCGCCTACGACTATCTCGTGAAGCCGTTCAAGGTCGACGAGATCAACGTCGTGGTCGCACGCGCGCTCGAGCGCGCGCGGCTGTCCTCGGAGAATCGTCGCCTCCGCGAAGAGCTGCGCGGCGTCGGCAGCCTCGACCGCATGATCGGCCGCTCCGCCGCGATGCAGCGCGTGTTCGAGCTGTGTCGCAAGGTCGCGCCGACGCGCACCAACGTGCTCATCCGCGGCGAGTCGGGCACCGGCAAGGAGCTGGTCGCACGCGCGCTGCACAACCTCTCCGATCGCGCGCAGGGTCCGTTCGTCGCGGTGAACTGCGGTGCGATCCCCGAGAACCTGATGGAGTCGGAGCTGTTCGGGCACGTGCGCGGTGCATTCACCGGCGCGGTCTCGGGGCGCGACGGCGTGTTCGTGGCCTCGCAGACCGGCACGCTCTTCCTCGACGAGATCGGCGAGCTCTCGCTCGCGATGCAGGTGAAGCTCCTGCGCGCGCTGCAGGAACGCAAGGTGCGTCCGGTGGGCGGCGACAAGGAGCTCGAGGTCGACGTGCGCGTGGTCGCGGCGACCAATCGCGATCTCGAGGCGGCGATCGCCGCGGGCGAGTTCCGCAGCGATCTCTACTTCCGACTCGATGTCGTGCAGATTGTGCTGCCGCCGTTGCGTCACCGCAACGAGGACATCCCGTTGCTGGTCGAGCGCTTCTTCGATCGCATCACGCGCGAGCTCGGTCGACCGCTGCGCAGCGTCGGACCCGATGCGATGGAGTGGTTTCTCGCCTACGACTATCCCGGCAACGTGCGCGAGCTCGAGAATCTCGTCGAGCGCGCGGTGGCGCTCGAGCACGGCGACATCCTCTCGGCCGAGCATCTGCCGCCGTTGCGTTCGCGACGCTCGACCGCGACCAGCGGTGACGAGGACGACGGCGACGGCATCGTCGATCTCGAGCAGGCGGTCGCCGATCTCGAGCGCAAGCTCATCGGCGCCGCGCTGCGCAAGACCGGCGGTGTGCGCAAGGAGGCCGCGAAGCTGCTCGGCATCAGCTTCCGCTCGCTGCGGTATCGCCTCGAGAAGCTCGGCATCGAGGTCGCGAAGGCCGAAGGCGACGACGGCTGAACGCGCGGACGGGGCGCGACGCAGGCTCGCGCCGTGAACGCTGTGTGGACGCTGGCGGTGACGTTTTTCGGCGCCCCGCCGGGCCGAGAATTGTCCCCGCGCCGATTCGTTCCGGGCCGGACTCGCGCATCGGGAGGACCCTGGTGGGACGTGGCCCGCGATTCTGCGCGCGTCATGGCCTTGGCACAGGCCGTGCTAACCCGTGCGCCGCGTGTCTCGGATCGCTCCCACTGCTCGCGCTCGGTGTAGGCACACCGAGGCCGGCTTCACGCTCATCGAGATGATGATGGTCGTCGTCATCTTGGGCGTGCTCGCCGCGGTGGCTGTCGGCGCGTACTCGCGACAGGTCCGCAACGCGCACAAGACCGAGGTGATCGCGGACCTCTCGAACCTGACGCTGCGCCAAAAGACGTTCCTCGCCAAGAGTGGGCACTACGCGAGCACGACGGATTGCGAGGGCGACACCTGCACGTACCCGCAGATGTCGGCACTGCTCGCGGTGAAGGGCGCGCTCAAGTGGGACGTCGCCGACGCCGGCTACACGCTCACCGGCCAAGCCGATGCGCCGTACTTCCGCGGCGGCGAAGCGCTGCACGGCTTCGATGCGCTGCAGTTCCTGCCCGAGGGCGGCGACTCGTGGTGCGGCTACGCGACGATCTCCGGCCACGGCTCGGCGGATCCGAACGGTGAGAACGACACGCCGCCGACCGGCACCGCGATCCTCGATCAAGAATTCCCGGCCGCCTCCGCCGGCCCGTTCATCGCGCGCGACTGGTTCGTCAGCTACGCGCTCTGCGATTTCGATTTCGACGGCACGTACTGGGCGTTCTCCACGACGCACGCCAGCAACACCGTCAACTACAGCTCCGACAACACCGGCCTCTACCAAGAGAACGAGTAGCACGCCCGAACCCGCGCCCGCATGGGGCGCTCAGCAACCTCGCGCCCCAAGAACCAGCGTCACGGCCCTCCGGGCCTGAAAAGGACTACAGCCATGTTCCTCGACATCCAGCGGCTCAAGCGTCAACGAGGGTTCACCCTCATCGAGATCATGATCGTCGTCGCGATCCTCGGCATCCTCGCCGCCATCGCGATCCCGGCGCTCACCAAGTACATGCGTCGCAGCAAGACGTCCGAAGCGCGCATCCAGCTCGCGAAGTTGTTCGATGCGAGCTCGGCGTTCTTCAACGAAGAGCACGTCGAGCGCGGCGCGGTCCAGGTCATCAGCCAGGGCGCCGGCATCAGCTTGCAGGCGCCGCACCGCTGCCCGCACCCGCAGGGTGCCGTCGCGGGCGGTCCGGCCGGCACCACGCCGGGCATCGGCGTGCTCTGCAACCAGGGTCCGGGCGGTCGTTGCGTCCCGGGTAACGCGGGCGCGGGTGGTTACCCGATGACCGACTGGACCGACAACGCGGCGTGGAACGGCCTGAACTTCCAGATGGAGCAGGCGCACTTCTTCCACTACAACTACATCTCGTCGAACGCGACCACCGGCTACGGTCAGTGCCAGTTCACGGCGCAGGCCTTCGGCGATCTCGACGACGACCTCGTGTTCTCGACCTACGAGCGCACGGGTGCCGCCGACCAGCAGGGCGTGAACGCGGCCGCCGGTCTCTACATCGATCAAGAAGTCGAGTAGCGCGCGCGCTTCTCGTTGCTCCTGCGAGGCGGGCCTGACCGATCACCGGTCAGTGACCCGCCTCGAGCTCGTTGCGGAGTCGCTCGAGCATGCGCGCCAGCTCGTCGGGGCGCGTCGACGCCAGGTTCACGCGCTCGTGGGGATCGGCGGCGAGATCGAAGAGCTCGAGCGTGTTGCTCGTGCGCGCCCACACCAGCTTGAGCGTGGGCTCGACGAGCGCAGCTTCCATGCGCAGCTCGTTCCACAACAGCGCCGGGTTCTCCGCGATCGCGAAGCCCGGCGACTCGCGCAGCGTGGGCGCGTCGACCAGCGCGGGATCGCGGGGCTGACCGAGCAACTCGAGCAGCGTGGGCACGAGCGACAGCGTCGACACCGGATCGCTGCGACGTCCCGCCGCGACGCCCTTCGCGACGAGCACGAGCGGCACATGGATCTCGCGCTCGGCGAGCCCGAAGCCGTGTCCCCAGTCGCCGTCCTCGCCCAGCGACTCGCCGTGATCGGAGGTGATCGCGACGATCGCTTCGCCATGGAAGCGGCGCTCGACCGCGGCGAGCACCCGGCCGAGGTTGAGGTCGACCCACGACAGCTCGTCGTCGTACGCATCGCGTCCGTCGTCGAGCGCGACGTGCAGCGGCGCCTCGTGGAACGCGTGAGGATCCATGAAGTGGATCCACAGCGCGAGCGGCCGCTCGTCCTTCCACCCTTCGATGCGGCGCACCGCGTCGTCGGCGATCTGCTTCGAGGTGGTGCTGCGGTTCTTGCCCCCGCCGTCGAACGGGCCGAGATCGACCTCGTCGACGCGCAGCTCTTCGGGCGCGAGCTTGCCGTCGACGACGAGCGGCGGGTTGATCGCGACGGTGTAGTACCCGAGCTCGTGCAGCCGCTGCGGCAGCCAGTGCACGAAGCGAATCTTCGGCACCGCGCCGGAGCCGGGCACGACCATGCGCTCGGTGGCCTGTCCGGCGAGTAGCGCGGTCATCGAATAGAAGGTGTGATTCGCCGGCGAGTACGCGCGCTCGAACACGAGGCCGCGCTGCGCGTATGCATTCAGCAGCGGCATCGTGGGCCGCGCGGAGCCCAGCAGCTCGAGTCGATCGGCGCGCACGGTGTCGATCGTGACCAGCACGATCGGCGGCCGCGGACCGTCGACGACGCGCGTGCGCACGGGCTCGACCGCGGCGCGATCGCCCGCCCAGCAATTGTCGTCGACGCCGTTGCCGGGGAGCTCGGGCATGCTGGTCGCGATCGCAGAGTCGTCGTCGTCGCAATCGCCTCCGCCGAGCCACGGCGGCAGATCGCCGTCGCCGTCGCCGTCGAGCCAGCCGATGCCGACGGCGGCGATCGTCGTGGCGAGCTGCGTGCGATGCAGCAGCAACGCGCGCGCGGCCGCGTGGTGCAGGCCCACGATGCCGAGGCCGACGACGAGCGGCAACGCGAGACACGCGAGCGCACCGATCGTGCCGCGCTGCGTGCTCGGCAGCCAGCTCGCGGCCGCGATGCCGACCGCGATCACCAACGCCATCACGAGCTCACTGCCGAAGTAGACCGTGAACGCGCCGCTGCCGAGATGCGCGACGACGACGGTGAGCGCCAAGGTGGCGCCGAGCCGCAGCGCGAGCGCTCCGCGTGCGCGTGCCTCGAGCCAGCGCGCGAGCGGGGCCGCGACGATCACGAAGCCCACGACTGCTGCGGGTCCAGCGACGAGCGCCACGCCGCGCCAGAGCTGGCGCGAGGTCTCGGGATAGTCGATCGGGCGCTCCTCCACGACGCCGTGCACCTCGCCGACCACCCACCATGCGAGCGGCAGTGCGAGCGCGGCGAGCAGCGCGGCCGCGCCGAGCGTCGCGTAGCGGGCCGTGCTCGGACGCAGGCGCTCGGGCCACTGCCATCCGCGCCGACGCGCGAGCACGGCCACGAGCACGAGCAGTGCCGCGAGCCATGCCCCCATCGCCGCACCGCTCGCGGTCGCGAGCACGAACGCGACGAGATCGAAGCGGCGCGGAGATGCGAGCAGCTCGATCGCGGTCACGAACGCGGTGGCAAGAGGCCAGCTCCACACCGCTCGAACCGGCCAGTCGACGCTCGTCATGTGCAGCGCGCGGGCGTCACGGTAGCAGCTCGAGGGGCCCGGCCTCCAGGTACGCGCGGATCTTCGCGCGCCACGGCTCGGGGTCGAAGCTCGCGAGCACGTCCTGCGGTGCGCGTGCCGGATCGCGCAGGTCGACGAGGCCCCACGCGTTCTTCGTGATCTCGAAGACGAGCTCGTGCGCACCGTCCGTGGCTGCGACCTGATCGAAGAGCAGCTGCCCTGCCCCACCGCGGTGCCAGGTGTCGACCAGCACCACGCGCTGCGGGTCGAGCTCGCGGTCGGCGAGCAGATCGACGCCGTCGGTCCACGGCACCGGCGGTGTATTCGTCAGCGCGAGGATCGTGGGAAACAGATCGAGCGTGGACACCGGTGCGGCGACGCGCCCTGCGGTGATGCCCGGGCCGCCGATCACGAGCGGCACGTGCACGACGGGCTCGGAGAGATCGAACCCGTGCATGCGATCGCCGGCGAGCAACGCCTCGCCATGATCGGCGGTGACGATCCAGACGAGCTCC
>DASZPU010000146.1:0-16250 GCA_035550195.1 Nannocystaceae bacterium | reverse complement strand
CCAACCTCCGCGTCGGTCGTCACGCCGAGGCCGACGCCGCCGCGAGCGAGCTGCTCGGGCGCGCGCGTGCCCACGGCGAGGCTGCGACGATCGCCGCGGTCGCGCTGGCCTCTGCGCGTGCGCGCTCCGAGCTGGGCGATGGCCAAGCCGCGCACGACCGCGCCTCCGAGACGTTGTGGACCGCGATCGCGATCGGTGACGATCGCCTCGCGTTCGATGCCGCGTTCGAGCTGGTGTGGATCGATGGCGTGGATCTCGGCGAGCCGCAGGTTGCCGACGACTTCGCGCAGACCGCCGAAGCGAGCCTCGTGCGGCTCGGTGACGAGCCCCGCGAGCGCATGCGACTCGCGAAGCAGCTCGGTGGTGTGTGGGGCATCGCGCGCGACTTCACCCGCGCGCGTGCCGAGCTCGGCAAGGCGCGTGCGTTGGCGGAGCAACTCGGTGAGACGCGCACCGCGATCGACGTGCGTGCCGATCTCGCGACGCTCGATTTCCACGAGAACGAGCCGGTGCGCGCGGTGTCCGAGCTGCGCGAAGTGGTCGCGTGGTACGAGCGCGAGCTCGGCGATCGTCATCCGCGGGTCGCGAACACGCTCGGCAACCTCGCGCAGGCCGAGCTGCTCGCAGGCGATGGCAAGGCCGCGCGTGCAACGGTGACGCGCGCCGTGGCGCTCGCCCGCGCCGCGGTCGGCGATCGTCATCCTTCGACGATCGAGCTGCTCGGTGTGCAAGGGCACGTGCTCGCGATGCTCGACGACGTGCCCGCTGCGCTCGCGGTGTCACGCGAAGCGCTCGCAGCCCTGTCGGCGCTCTACGGTCCCGACGATCGGCGCCTCACCGGCATCGAGACGCGGCTGGCCGACCTGCTCGCGCGCACCGGCGATTTCGACGGAGCGATCGCGCACGCCGAGCACGCGCTGGCGATCAACGAGCTCACCTACGGCGGTGAATCGTCGGGCACTGCCGACGCCGTGCACTACCTCGCGCGCGTGCGCGGGATGAAGGGCGATCGTCGGGCGGACGCATCGTTCGAGCGCGCCGCGACGATCTATGCCGCGCTCGGTGACGTCGAGAGCGAGGTGATGGTGTTGAACGATCACGTGCACGCGCTCGCCGAGCAGAAGCGCAGCGACGAAGCACTCGCGCACGCACGCGCGGCCTGGGCGCGCGCGCAGCAGCTGCCGGAGCGCTCGTTGAGTCGCGCGTCCACGGGCATGGAGCTCGCGATGATCGACGACGAGATGCCGCTCGCCCAGCGGCGTGCGTTGGTCGCCCAGGGCCGCGAGGTCTGGCGCTCGGTCGGTGTCGACGCCGCCACGCTCGCGATCGCCGACGCGTGGTTGTCGAACCACCCCGCGCTCAGGTGAAGATGTCGACGATCGCGGCGATCGCTTCGACCACGAAGCCGGTGGTCTCGCCGCCGACGTCGGTCTTCGGCGGCGTGCTGGGCTCGGGTGCGTGGGCGCGCTCGATCACGCGATCGAGCTCGGCGTGATCGAACCACACTCCGTGGACGTCGCAGCGATCGATCACGATGTCGCGCACCTTCCACGCGCGCATCGTGGTGCGACACACCGCGCACGGCAAGGCCTCGGAAGGCGCCGCGGCAGCGTCGCCGAGCGCGAACGAAGCCGCGGCGGCGTGATCGAGCCACAGCCCCCAGCAGCGCCCGCACACCATCGTCGCGACGCCGTGGGCGGTCAGCGGCTGCAGCAACACGTCGCGGCAGCGCGGACAAGCTGGCGTCATCGCTCGAATGCCTTCGAGATCACGCAGGCGTTCACGCCACCGACGCCCATCGACAGCTTGCCGACCAGCGACGACTCGACCGGCGTGCGCTCGGTGAGCGTGAAGCGATCGTGCAGCTCGCGGATCGCGGGATGCACCGTGTCCCAACCGATGCGCGTCGCGAAGTACGAGCCCGCGGCGTGGCCGAGATACTGCGCGGTGAGCTCCCAACCACCGCCCGCACCCATGCCGTGGCCGAAGCCACCCTTGCGCGCGCTGAAGCGACAGCTCGAGGGAAAGACCTCGCGCAGCACCTGGATCTCGTTGAGATCCCCGGGCGTGCCGGTGGCGTGCATGTCGAACTGCCCGACTTGATCCGCCGATGCACCCGCGAGCGCGAGCGCTTGGCGGATCGCGGCGATCGGCCCGTCCTTCGACGGCGTGATGATGTGATCGGCATCCGCGGTGATGCCGACGCCGAGCGGCTCGAGCCCGAGCGGCTGCCAACCCTTCGCGAGGTAGTGCTCGAGGTCGCCGATGATCCAGACCGTGGCACCGCCCGCGACGTGCGTGCCCCGCATGCCGGTGAGCGGACGCGAGATGCGACCGTCGTGCGAGAGCACGCGCGCATCGTAGAACGCGGCGACGCTGATCGGGTAGGGCGGCGGATCGGTCGCGCCGACGACTACCAGCTTCGCCTCACCCCGACGGATCGCCTCGATGCCGAGCTTGAGCGCGAAGCCGAAGGTGGAGCAGGCCGCGTACGGCGAGAAGCACATGCCGGTGATGTGCCCGAGCATCGAGATCTGCGACGACGGTGTCGACGCGATGTTCCACAGCGCCGGCGCAGTGGTGAGATCCCACGGCGCTTCCGGAGCGCCCCACTTCGCGCGCAGATCTCGGATGCCGCGCTGCTTCTGCTTGATCACCAGACCCTTCGAGTTCGCGACGTCTTCACCGACGTCGACGCCCTCGATCTCGCGCAACGCGGCCAGGTACTCCGCGAGCCCGCTCGAGCGCGCGGCCCAGTACGACCACCACGCTTCTTCGGCGTCGTCGCGCGCGGCCTCGGCGACGGATGCGGGATCGGGCGGCGCCGCTTCGTCGCGCGTGCCCTCGAGGTGCTCGCGCAGCGCGTTGTTGCGCGACGGCGCCGACCAGAAGCGATTCCACCGCCGCTGTGCGCGATCGAGCTCGCGACCGATGCGATCGTAGGTGGGCAGATCGGTGAGCCCACCGCCCACGATCACCTGCGCGTGCGCACCGAGCTCGCGCAGCTCGCCTTCGATCGGTGCGTTCTGGCGCAGCGCCTGGATGAACGCTCCGATCGCGAACTTCGTGGGCCCGCCGAACTTCTTGTCGAGCCCTTGGTAGCGACTCGGCGGGAAGTGGGCGTCGAGCCACGGCTTGTAGTCGGCGAAGTCGAAGTCGGGCTCGCCGACGAGGAAGTTGCTGGGCCCGAAGCCGGCGAACGGCGTGAGGCGATCCTCGACGCGCGCGAGCGATGCTGCGAACGCGTCGACGTCGCGCGCCCCAGGAGCGACGAGGCCCCAGCCGAACACGCCGATTCTGCGCGCATCCATGTGTGCACCGTTGTACCAGGCCTGATGGCGGCCGGGCGTGCCCTCCGCGTCCCCGCGGCCGATCACAAAGTTGCTGCCGCGCGCGACCCGGTGATGTCATGCTGACGACATGGGCATGCGTCGTGACGTGGTGATGGCGTGGGTGTTGCTCGGTGGCTGTGCGCCCCAGGTCGGCACCGAAGGTGGCGAGACGGACGACGACAGCGGCACCGGCACCGCGACGACGGCGGGCACCGCGACCACGGTCAGCGAGACCACCGCGTCGACGACGATGACGACCGGCGTCGACACCACCGCGACGACATCGACGACGACGACCGGCGATCCGCCCGGCTGTGCGAGCGACTGGGTCACCGGTTGCCAGTCGTACTGTGCCGCGCTCATCACCTGTCATCCCGAGCTCGGCAGCTACGAGCAGTGCGTGATGGATTGCGTGAACGAGATCGTCGAGTACCCCGCCGACTGTCAGCTCGCGTGGTGCGAGGCGTACACGTGTTTTGGCGGGCTCGATTGCGCCACGCTCGACGACGGATCACCGATGTGCGACGAGCTCGGCAGCGTCGCGGAGTCGCTGTGCTTCGGCGACGAGAGCGGCGATGCCGAGGTCACCGGTGACGGCGTGTGCAGCATCGGCAGCAACGGCGGCGACGAATGCGAATACAGCTGCCTCGACACCGGTCGGCGGTTCGTGTGCGTCGCCGACCTGTGCACCTGCTACGAGAACGACAGCCCGGTCGCCGGCTGCGATTCGCAGAACATCTGCGACGAGCTCGGCAGCCTCCCGGACTACTCGGTGGATTGCTGCGGCTGGTAGTGGCAACCTGTAGGGCTGGGGGTTTGCGATGCGACATCAGCTCGGAATGGTTCTGCTCGGGGGTGCGCTGTGGCTGTCCGCGTGCGAACGCAGCGACGACGACGGCGTGCTGCGCAACGGCTACGTGCGCTTGCAGCTCGGCTCGGATGCGCTGCCGGCTGCGGTGCCGGACACGATGACGGTGGTCGCGACGCTGCGCTACGGCGAGTGCCTCACGCAGTTCTACGCGGCGAATCCGGCGATGCGTCAGCAGGGTGAGCGCGGCGCGAAGGACTTCGCCGATCGCGATGCGGGCGGCGAAGGCTGGCAGGATCGCTTGTGCGACGGAGATGTCGCCGCTGCCGCGGACTGCGAAGTGCTGGCGATCGATCAGCAGCTCGGTGGTCCCGATCAGCTCACGATCACGTACGCCGTCGAGCACGTCGTCGACAACTCGGAGCTGCTCTTCGGTCCACTGCCCACCGCAGCGACCGCGAAGTGTGCCGCGGGTGAGCTGCCCACCGTGCAGGTCGCGTCGAGCGAGTCGGTGCGCGGCGAGGATGCGAGCGGCACCGTGATCTGGCACGCGTACACGTTCGATCCCAGCAAGGTCGCGACCGGGCCGAGCTCGGTCATCAAGATCCATCCCGGCCCGGCCGACTGATTCAACACGCCACGATCGGGCTGTTGCAAACCTGGCCGTTGCCCGGGCACGCGCAATAGCCCGGGTCGGGGAACGCGACGCAGCTCGTGCCGTCGGTGCAGTCGAGCGCGAGCTCGAGGCACGGGTTGTCGCCGGTGCAGCTCACGAACACGAACTGCTTGCCGGTGGGATCGCCGGCATCGATCACGCCGTTGTCGTTCGCATCGAGCGCGACGGAGATCTGGAACTCGCAGTTCTCCTCGCTCCACATCTCGCCGCCGGCGCACATGTCGAGCTCGAACGGCACCGGGCCCGCAGCGAAGTCGACCGCGGGGATCGTGGCCGAGATGTGATAGATGCCGCCCGACGCGCCGTCGCCGAGGTATTGGTGCGTGAGCGCGAGCAGCAACGTACCGGTCGTCGGAGCGCCGTCGCCCACGGTCGCGGTGCCGCGCACGATCGAGTTCGGGTTGCCGCACGCGCTCTGGGTCAGCGGTGGATCGCAAACCGTGGCGTTGCCGGTGGTGCCTTCGCTGCTCTCCGCGACGCCGGAGTCCGAGCTCGTCGCTGCGCCTTCGCTGCTGCTCTCGGCCGGCATCGTGGTGCTCGACTCGAGCGGCGCGGTGGTGGCTTCCACGGCACCGCTACTGCTCGAGCCTCCGCCGCTCGACGACGTGCCCGCACCGTCGTCACCACCGTCATCGTTCGCACACGCCACGGCCAGCGCCATCGCGCTCACCCATCTTCGCATGTCAGCCTGCCTTTCTAGGATCGCGAGCGCGTCAGTGCGTCGCGTATCGATCGCTTCATCTCGTCGTTCTGCTGCGTCGCCGACAACTTGCCGAGCTCGCGCTTCGTGGTCGCATCGAAGAGCACCACGAAGCCGCTCGAGCCGAACACGTCGTCGTAGAAATCGCGGATGCCGAGCGCCGAAGCCATCAGCGCCGACTGCTGGCGCGACAGCGCGGTGCTCATGTCGAGCGTCACGAACAGCACCTCGGACTCGTCGAAGCTCGCCATCACGTCGGCGTAGCGCGGGTCGAGCTCCTTGCAGGCCGGACACGTGACGTGCCACCACTTCACTGCGATCACGCGCGGGCCTTCGCGCGTCTGCGCGGGATCGTCTGCGGGCTCGGCGGTGGCGATCGGTGCGGTCGGCTCGGGGGGCGCGGTCGTGAGTCGGCCGAGCGCGAACGCGAGCAGCAGCGCCGCTGCGATCGCGACGAGCGGCACGATGCGCGTGCGCGCGCGCGGTCGCTGCACCTGGATCGGTGGCACGTCGACGTGGCCGAGCGCGCGCTGCAACGCCGCGGTCTCGGCATCGAGCTCCGCCTGTGCATCGACCGGCAGCGCATGCACGCAGCGCGCGAGCTCGCGACGCAACGGATCGTCCGGCGGCAGCGCAGCGATCTCCTCCGCATGATCGCGCAACAGCTCGTCGTCGATCATGGCCGCCTCCTGTGCGCGCGATCGTCGATCCGCAGGACACGTCCGTGCTCGAGCGCGTCGCGCAGCGCCGCGCGCCCCCGGTGGATCCGCGACAACACGGTGCCGAGCGGCAGCCCCAGCGCATCCGCGGTCTCCTGACAGGTGAGCCCCTCGAGGAACACCATCAGCAGCGGCACCTTGAAGCGCTCGTCGAGCTCGTCCAGCGCGCGCTGCAAGGCGCCGTTGTCGTCGCGCACCGTGCTCGCGAGCTCGTCGACGCCGGTTGCGACCGTCGGTCGCCGACTCGCGCCGCGCACGAGATGCGCGTGACGATGGCGCAGGATCGCGAACAACCACCCGCGCGCCGCTTCGGCGCAACGCAACGTCGGCAGCGCGCGCCAGGCCTCGGAGAAGGTCTCCTGCACGAGATCCTCCGCCGTCGCGCGCACACCGGTCAGCCGATACGCGCAGCGGTACAAGTCCGCCGCGTGCGTGCGCACGAGCGCTTCGTACCGCTCCTCCGGCCGTTCCCCCCTGGGCAACGCCCCATGGTGCCCGACGCGACCGCGATTATTCCGCGGCCGTCACAACACGCCGCAGGCTTCGGACGGGATCCACGGGTAGTACATCATGAAGTTGATGCACATCTCGTCGTTGCTGTCTTCGCCACCCATCACCGCGCCCATACCGCTCGAGTCGTAGACGCAGTGCGTCTCGAGTCGGTCGCCAGGCATCACATCGAAGTCGACAGGTTGGAAGTTCTGTGTGTCGAAGCTGAACGGGTCGTCGCGTGCGAGCTCCATCGTCGAGCCGTCGCGGATGACGCTGGTCCACAGCTGGCGCCCGATCTGGTGCGCGTGCAGGAACGACGCGAACACATGAATCGGCTCGGTCAGCAGGTTCGCGGTGACATCGCTGCCGCATACCGCGGTGTACTCGAACGCCGGATTGCCGCCGGGGATGTAGATGCTGAGGATGTCGCCCTGCGTGAAGATGCCGGCGCGATTGGGACGCAGCTGCTTGGTGACGTGCAGATCGATGCCACCGTCGTCGGCGAACGGCATCGCCAGCGGATTGTTGTAGTGCACCTGCAGGATGAACGTGACGCTCGGCCCTTGATGCCCGACGAGGAAGCCCGCCTCGGGCGGTAGGTCGATCGCTTCGATGCCCGGCGCCCACGCCCACAAGATGTGTGCGGGCCACTCGACGCAGGAGTTGTTGGGATCGAGCTGCACCTCGGAGTCGGCGAGCGACAGCACGTAGTGGTGCACGATCGGGCTGGTCACCTGCGGCACGATGCCGACGATGTGATGCAGCTGCTCGGTGGGGAACGTGAACGAGAAGCACGCGTAGTGCGTCTCTTGCTGCGGCGGCATGAAGCCGTCGGTGCGCAGCTCCCAGACTTCGATCTCTTCGTCGTTGCCGCTCTCGCCGCTGCCACCGTCGGTCTCGCTCGGATCGGTGGTCGCGGGATCGGTGGTGCCCATCGTCGACTCGGCCGACGTGGTCGCGCTCGTGCTCGCAGTCGTCGGCGATCCGCTGGGATCGCTGGTGCTCGGCGACGTCGTGCTCGTGTTCGACGTGCCTTCGCTGCCGCTGTCGGCCGCACTGTCGTTGCCACCTTCGCTCGCGCATGCGGCCGCGAGCACGAACATGATCAATCCTTCACGACGCATCGGACCCCCCGGTCTCGCCCCAGCATCCCTTCTTAGCACGGTTCCGGCCGCGGGCGGCGCGGCCTTCGCCCGGTGTGGCCGTGCACGGGTCCGAGCCGTGCGCTACGCTCCGCGACTCGCCGATGCTGGCGTCTCTGCCCTGGTACGATCTGTCGGAGGTTCGCGGTGCGCTCGATCGCCTGTGGGCCGCGATCGCGCGTCGGCTCGAAGCGTCCGGCATCTCGCCGGTGCCGCATCGACTCGATCGCGATCCCGACTACGAAGCGCAGTGGCAGGGCGGCGAGCTGCTGCTCGGCCAAGCGTGTGGCTACGACGCGGTGCTCGGGCAAGCCGATCGACTGCGTGTCGTCGCGACGCCGCACTTCGAGTTTCCCGGCTGCGAAGGTCCGCACTACTGCTCGTTCATCGTCGTGCGGGCTTCGTGCGCGGCGCGGAGCATCTCGGAGCTGCGTGGCCTTCGCTGCGTCATCAACACGCCGACCTCGCATTCGGGCATGAACGTGTTGCGCTCACTCGTCGCGCCGCTGCACGTCGAGGGGCGTTTCTTCGCCCACGTCGCGCAGAGTGGCGCGCACGAGCACAGCCTTCGCATGCTGCGTGACGACGATGCCGACGTCGCCGCGATCGATTGCGTCACGTATGGCCTCCTGCGCAAGCATCGTCCCACTGCGCTCGCCGGCACGCGCGTGATCCACCAGACGGCGCGTGTGCCCGCGCCACCGTTCGTCACGAGCGCGCAGACACCCGAGCGCGTCGCCACGGCGCTCGCGTCTGCGCTCGAGCACGTGGTGGTCGAACGCCCCGATGCGTCGATCGTCGACGCCTTGGGCCTGCGCGGCATCTCGCGGCTCGACATCTCCGCGTATCGGCCCATCGCCGAGCTCGCGCAGGTCGCCCGCGCCGCGAACTACCACGAGATGTCCTTCGAAGGCTGCTAGGTTCGCACGAGGTGAACCGCACATCGCGACCCCGCAACATCGCGCGCTCGCGTACGTCGTCCGCTGCGGTGTCCCATCTTCGACTTGGCCTCGTCGCTTCGTTCATCCTCTCGATCGGCTGCCGTGCGGACGCGGACGCGACCGCCGACACCGGCACGTCCAGCGAGAGCGGGCACGACACTGCGCATGGCAGCGAAGCCGCAGACAGCGGTGACGCGAGCGAAGGCGGCAGCGAGGAGTCCGGCACGGGCGACACGGGTGGCCCCATCGGTGGCGATTTGCCCGACGTCGTGTGCGATCCACCACTCGGCTACTACGACACGTCGAGCCCCACCGCGGTCGTCGGCGACGGCACGCCGCAGAGCTGCACCGGCGCGGCGTTGACGGCGGCCGCGCAACAAGGCGGCGTGATCACCTTCGACTGCGGCGCGGAGCCGGTCACGATCACACTCGACGCCCAGATCGTGCTGCCGATCGATCGCGACACGACGATCGACGGCAACGGCCTCGTCACACTCGACGCGCAGGGCATGACGCGGCACTTCTACTTCGACAGCGAAGGTTGGATGGACAACGACGCGAAGGTCGTGCTGCAGCGGCTCGACTTCGTCGGTGGTGCAGCGCCGACCGGCGAGTACTTCCCGCAGGATCCCGCGAATCCCAACTGCGCGTACGGCTACAAGGAAGGCTCGGGCGGCGTCATCTACGTGCGCAACGGCAAGCTGCACGTGCTCGGTTGTCACTTCGAGGGCAACGTCGCGGCGCTCGAAGGGCCCGACGTCGGCGGCGGTGCGATCTACGTGCTCGGCAGCGCCGAGGTGCTCATCTCCGCGAGCGTGTTCCGCAACAACCGCGCGGCGAACGGTGGTGCGATCGGATTCCTCTGGGCCAACCCGCACATCTACAACAGCATCTTCGAGGACAACGTCGCCGAAGGGCGCGGCAAGAACTACGTCGAGCCCGGCTGCCCGCTGTTCAACCACGACGAGCAGGGCGGCGCCGGTGGCAACAGCGGTGCGGTGATCTTCGACGGCATGAGCGATGCGAACGTCACGTACACGATCTGCGGGTCGGTGTTCCGCGACAACCGTGCGAACGAGCTCGGTGGCGCGTTGTTCCGCACGCCCAACGACGGGCAGCTGCACATGCTCATCGATCGCTGCCTGTTCGACTCGAACAGCGCGGCGCTCGGCGGCGCGACGTTCATCAAGCAGAACGACCTCGAGGTGCGCGCGAGCACGTTCATGCACAACCGTGGCGCGGTCGACATCGACGGCAACGCGGTCGATGGGTGGTTCGGCGGGCTGTGGCTCAACACCGGCGACCTGACGGTGGTGAACTCGACGTTCTACGACAACGAGCCCACGGGGTTGGATGTCGAGGTCGGCGCAGGCACGGTGACGAACGCGACGATCGTGGCGAGCAAGCCGACCGGCGCGATGAGCTTCGCGAACTCGCTGTTCGTCGACACGACCTGCGACGCACCGCTCACTGGTACCGCGAGCCTGCAGTGGCCGGAGACGACGCAGTGCATCAGCGGAGCGAGCGTCGACGATCCCGGCTTGGGCGAGATCGGCAGCCACGGTGGGCCGACGCCGACGTTCTTGCCGGAAGCCGATGGGCCCGCGGCCGGCATGGGCAGCAGCTGCCCCGAAGACGATCAACGCGGCGAAGTGCGGCCCACCGACGGTTGCGCCGCCGGATCGGTCGAGCCGTAGCTACGCGCCGTAGAGGCGCCACCACTGTTCGAGCACGATGAGCGACCACAGGCGCAGGCCGTGGTCGCGCAGGCCCGCGCGGTGCTCGTGCACGATCGTCGCGATCGCGTCGGGGCGGAACCAGCCGCGCTGCGCGACCAGCTCGGGGGCGAGCCACTCGCTCACCAAACGGTCGAGGTCCTTGCGCAGCCACACGCCGAGCGGCGCGTTGAAGCCGAGCTTGCCGCGCTTGCTGATCTCGCGCGGCAAGAGCTTCTTCGCGATCTTGCGCAGCACGCGTTTGCTCGCGAGCACACCCAAGCGATGGCGCGACGGGATCTGCATCGCGAGCTCGACCAGGCGTGGATCGACCAGCGGCACGCGCAGCTCCAGCCCCCACGCCATGCTCATGCGATCGCTGCCGCGCAGCACGTTCTCCGGCAGGAAGCCGTGCAGGTCGGCATACGCCGCGCGCTCGGCCGCGTCACCGCGCGCAGGCCTGCGGAAGTCGTCGACCACCGGCGCCACGCGACCGCCTTCGCGGATCCTCGCGCACAGCTCGTCGGTGTACAGCGCATCGCGATCGCTCGCGCTCATGTAGCCCACCCACGCCGCGTAACGCTCCGCGGGATCGAGCGCTGCGCCGGCGAGGAACTGGCGCGCCCAGCGACGATAGCTGCGCGCGACCGCAGCCTCGCGACCCTGCACGAGACGATCGCCCAACGCATACACGGCCGGCGGCAATCCGCTCGTGCGCTCGGCCAGCATCATGCCGCGATAGCGCGGATAACCACCGAACAGCTCGTCGCCCCCATCGCCCGCGAGCGCGACCGTCACGCTGCCGCGCGTGAACTTCGACAGCGCGCTCGACAAGAGCGCCGTCGGGCTGCCGAACGGCTCGTCGAAGCCGCGCACCATCGCCTCGAGCCCACTCAGCACGTCGACGTCGAGCACCACCTCGTGGTGGTTGGTCGCGAAGTGGCGCGCGACCACCTTCGCCATCGCGCGCTCGTCGTAGCTCTTGCCTTCTTCGCCGTAGCCGACGCAGAACGTCTCGACCGGTTGGCTGCCGTGCTCGGCGAGCACTGCGACGATCGTCGAGCTATCGAGCCCGCCGGAGAGGAACGCACCGAGCGGCACGTCGGCGCGCGTCTGCAGCACGATCGCATCGCGCAGCACCGGCTCGACGACCTCCGCCCAGCCTTCGAGATCGAGGCGATCGTCGATCGCCGGCAGTGCATCCCACCAGCGCTCGACGGTGACGACGCCGGCGTGCCACACCAGCTTGTGCGCGGGCGGGAGCTGGCGCAGGCCTGCGAAGATCGAGCGCGGCGGCGGGATGTAGAGCAGATCGACGTAGGCATCGAGCGCGACCGGATCGAGCGCACGCGACACCCACGGACACGCGAGCAATGCCTTCGGCTCCGAGCCGAACGCGAGCCGACCGTTCGACGCTGCGTAGTACAGCGGCTTCACGCCCACGTGATCGCGCGCGACCAACATGCGCTTCTGCGCGTGATCCCACAGCCCGAACGCGAACATGCCGTTGAGATGCACGAGCATCCCGTCGCCCCACTCGCGATAGGCCTCGAGCACCACCTCGGTGTCGCTGTCGCTCACGAAGCGATGCCCGAGCCGACGCAGCTGCTCGCGCAGCTCGACGTAGTTGTAGATCTCGCCGTTGAACGTGATGGTGAGTGCGCCGTCGTGCGCGTGCATCGGCTGCGCACCGCCGCCGAGATCGATCACCGCGAGCCGGCGATGCCCGAACGCCCAGCCCTCGCCGACGTACACACCGCGCCCGTCGGGCCCGCGGTGCGCGAGCGTGTCGGTCATGCGATCGAGCAGCGCACGATCGTTGTCACCGACGATCCCCGCGATCCCGCACATCTCTCAGTTGTCCCGCACGACCAGTCGGAGCTTACCCGACGGGCCGCGCGGAAGGGCCTCGCACAGCTGCAGCGTCACGCGGAGCTCGTCGCCGAGACGCGCGCGCACGGCCTCGCGCAGGCGCTGCTCGAACGCGGGCGTCCACGGCTCGCGCGGCACGACGGCCATCGTGATCGCGCCGGGCTCCCGCTGACGGATCTGGGCCTCGCGCACGAACTCCAGCGCCGGAAAGATCTGGCTCGCGCGTCCGACCTTGATGCCGTCGCCGAGCAGGATCACGTCGTCGCGTCGGCCATCGACCTCGGCGATGATGCGCCCCGGCAATCCGCAGTCGCACGAATCTCCGAGCGCGACGAGATCGCCGGTGTCGTAGCGCACCAGCGGCTGGTGCCAGTTGTCGAGCGTGGTACCGATCACGCGATACAGCACGCGCCCATCGGGCTCGCGCGAGTGCTCGAGCAGCTCGACGTGCGCCTGATCCTCGTCGACGTGCAAGCGACCATGCGTGCACTCGCTGAAGTTCGCGACGCACTCGGTCTGGGCATAGTGCTCGCGCGGCTCGAGTGCGAATGCTTCACGCACGCGCGCGCGTTGGCTCGCGCTCACCGACTCGGACGCGAACGTGACGAAGCGCAGCGCCGGCAGCTCGAAGCGCAGCTCGAGCGCCGCTTCCGCGAGCGCGGTGACCATCGAGGTGTAGCCATGCACCCACGGGATCGCGCGCGCACGCAGCATCTCGAGGTACGCGCGCGCAGTCGCGGGGCCGAGGTGATAGCTCGACATCAGCACCTGTCGGCCGGCCAGATTCACCCGCCAAAACGGCGGCTCGCGCGTGGCCGAATCGACGAGCACGCGCCCACCGAACGTCGCGCACCACAGCTTCTGCGACAGCCCGTGCCACAGCCGATACCGCCAGCACGCCGCCCATTGCTCGCGGATGCCTTCGACCGACGACACCACGCGCAGCCCCGCACCCGTGGTGCCGCTCGTGTGCATCACGACGGGCGACGGATCGATGCCGTGCGGCAGCGACTCCGCGCGCAGACCCTCGCGCACGACGGTGTGCTTGTCGATGATCGGCAGCGCCGCGAGCTCGTCGAAGTGCTGCAGCCGCGCGGGCTCGAAGCCGTGCGCGGCAAATTGTTCGCGATACCAGGGCACGCGCGCACCGGCGTGGATCAGCAGCTGTCGCAGACGAACGAGGCGATGGGCGTCGAGCTGGGCGCCGCTCCAACCGCTGCGCGTGCGTGCGCGGTCGAGCCGCTCGTCGAAATCGGCGGGAAAGCGTTGCCGACGCAGCCGTAGGCCCTCCAGCGTGCACAGCACATGCTGCGCCCACACCGGTGCATGCCCATAGATCTCTTCGCGCATTCGTCGCACGAGCTTAGCACTGCTAAGCTGGCACCTACCTGGATGGCGCGGCTGATCACGACCTTCGCGACGGCAGTCGCGCTCGGCATGACGGTGGTGTTGCCGATCTATCCCGAAGGCATCGATCCGATGATCGCGGCCTTTCTCGGCGTTTGCGCGGTCGCGGGGATGTTTGGGCTCGGCGATCGCAACGCGCGCTACGAGCTCGCCATCATGGCACCGTGGGGTGTCGCGGTGCTGCTCGGCATCTTGGTCGGCAGCATCCACCACGGTGAGTCGCAGCAGGCGGTCGAAGACGCGCTGCCCTACGCACTGTTCGTGCTCGGGCTCGTTGCCGGCCGCGGTGTGGGCCATCCGCGCATGGTGCTCCAGATCGCGCTATGGGCCTGCGTGATCGACAGCGTGGTGTCGCTGTGGCTGATGGAATCGTTCGCGCCCGGCGTGCGCTCGACGTACACCTACTACAAGATCACCGCGGGCCTGCCGCTGGTCGGCATCTACCTCGCGGGCTTGTTGCGCGAGACGCCACCGCCCGGTCCGCGCAGGCCCACGCGCGCGTGGATGATGCACGCGCTGCTCGTCGCAGTGATGGTGGCCGGCATCATCTTCAGCGTCACGCGCGGCATGTTGCTCGGGTGGTTCATCGGCATCGTGGTCGCGTCGTACGTGCGCAAGCCGTCGCATGCGTTGATGGGGCTCACCGTGCTGCTCGTCGGCCTGCTGATCTACTCGTCGGCGGTGGCCGAGCTCGGCGCCGAGTACCTGCGGCTCGGGCAGGAGTCGACCATCGAAGGTCGCTTCCGCGAGGTCGAAGAAGCGTGGGAGGGTTTCGTCGCCGCGCCGATGTTCGGGCAAGGGCTCGGTGCGACCATCGACGTCGACGGCTTCCACAAGGCGTTCGTGCACAACATGGCGGCGTACCAGCTGTGGAAGTTCGGCTTGGTCGGCAACGCGCTGATGGTGGTGCCGCTGTTCGCACTCGTACGCGAGGTGGCGCCCGCGCGGAGGCGCCTGCGCGCGCTCGCGCTCGGTGGCGGCGCGTCGATGCTTGCGTACCTCGTCACGTGCGCGGCCTACAAGACCTACTACCTCGTGTGGGTGCTCGGTGCGGTGGTCGGCGCGAGCCTCTCGTACTTCGAGCTGCTGCGTGCACGCGAGCGTGCCACCGCGCAGCGCACGGCGGCGAGCTGAAGGCATGGATCGGCTCGCAGTCATCATCCTCACGCGCGACGAGGAGGACAACATCGCGAAGGCGATCGCGTCGGTCGAAGGTCGCGCGCCGATCATCGTGGTCGACTCGGGCTCGCGCGATGCGACGATGACGATCGCGCGCGAGCACGGGGCCGAGGTGCACGAGCACGCCTTCGTCGACTACGCGAGCCAGCGCAACTGGGCGCTCGAGCTGGCGCAGTCGCGCTTCCGCTGGATCTTCTTCCTCGACGCCGACGAGGAGCTCACGCCGTCGCTGTGGGACGACATCGATCACATCGTCCGCGAAGACACGCTCGACGGTGCGTACGTCGGGCTCACCTTCGTGGTGCTCGGCCGCGAGCTGCGCTACGGCGGCTTCCGGGACGCATCGATCCTGCGGCTCATGCGACCGGCGATCGCACGGTTCTCGCGCGGCACGAACGAGCGCGTGGACGACAGCGCGATGAAGGTCGGGAAGCTCGCCCACAAGCTGCGCCACGACGATCACAAGCCGCTCGCGGAGTGGTTCCGCAAGCACGTGCGCTACGCCCAGCGCGAAGCCTCGCACTACGTCGACGGCGACGATCACAAGCGCGGGCTCGACGGCTTCTCGCTGCGCACGAAGGCCGGGCGCATGATCGGCGTGCGTTGGGTCTACAACAAGATGCCGCTGTTCGTGCGCCCGTTCGTGCACTTCGGACGCACCGTGGTGGCGCAGAGCGCATGGCGTGACGGCATCCCCGGGCTCTTCTACGCGAGCATGCAGTCGCTGTGGTATCCGCTGATGACGGACCTGTTCATCTACGAAGCGCGGTGGCGGGCGAAGCTCGCACGCGAGGAGCACGAGCGATGAGCATCGTGCCGATCACACAGTGTCCGTGCTGTGGCGCGGCGATGCGCAGCCCGGTGATGGGCGCAGGCGATTCCGGCTTCGATCTCGCGCGCTGTGGCCAGTGTCGGCTCGTGCACGCGCTCGGCCACCATGCGAGCGCGCTGCTCGACCACGGCTATGGTGAGCGCGCGCAGACCCACGACGCGGTCGATCGCGCGCGCAAGCGGCTCGCGGTCGAGCTCTACGATCGACTCTCGGACGGGCGCATCTCTTCGCCGCGGCCGCGCGCACGTGCGCTCGACCTCGGCTGCAACACCGGGCTCTTGCTCGACGTGCTCGCCGAGCACGGTTGGGTCACCGAAGGTGTCGAGCGTGCGCCCGCGGCCGCGCGCTTCGCTGCCGCGCACCATCGCATCCACGATCTCGATCTCGAGGACGAGCACGCGAGCACCGGCGTGCGCTACCAGCTCGTCACGATCA
>DASZPU010000145.1:0-6064 GCA_035550195.1 Nannocystaceae bacterium | reverse complement strand
GGCGTGATGCGCCTCTTGTCGTTCTTGAACTACACGCTCAACCTCGATCTGCGCTGGGCCGGGATCCCGCGCGATCCGTTCGGCGGAGCGATGGTCACCAACATCGGCTCGCTCGGGCTCGAAGGCGCCTACGTGCCGCTCGTGCCGTTCTCGCGCGTGCCGATCGTGATCGCGCTCGGAGCCGTCGAAGATGCACCGTGCGTGCGCGAAGGCGCGCTCGCGATCGAGAAGATCATGCGCGTCTTCGCGACCTTCGATCACCGCATCGTCGACGGCGCACACGCGGCGAAGATGGTGAAGATCGTGCGTGCTTGGTTCGAACGACCGTTCGAGCACTTCGGCACGCCGCAGTGATCGCCGCTGTCAGATCGATCGGTACGCGGCCGTACGATCGTGATGCGCCAGGGATCGGCGCCTCGGAGATCATGATCGCATACGCCGTGGAAGGGACTCCGGTCCCGGTGCGCTCGCTTCGACCCGACGATGCCCGTCGCTACTCCGCATGGTTCGAGTGGCTCGACGGTCTGCCACCGGCCTCGTCACCGCAGCTACGTGGTGCGTGGAGTCGCATGGCGTGTCGCGAGGACGAGCGCAGCGACTTCGTCGCGGAGGTGCAGCGCTCCGAGCTGGTCGATGCACTGCTCGCGATCGAGATGCAGATCGAGCGACGCTTCCACGAGCGCTTCGGTGATGCGCGTGCGGACGCGGTGCAGCGCGACTACCTCGCGGCGGTGTTCCATCATGCGGCCGACGATCTGCCCCATCGGCACATGCGCAAGGATCCGCGGTGGTTCGCGTGGGCGCTGCAGATCGAGGCCGCGATCGCGCTGGTCGGCATCGACGATCAGGACGCGCGACGCACGTTGATGCTCGCCGGCATCGCGAGCGGCTGCCCGGTCGACTTCGCATGGCACGGCGAACGCCCGACCCGCGTCGAGTACCGCCGCGACGCGACCACCGTCGCACTCCTGCATCGTCGTGGCCTGCGCTGGGCGGGCGACTTCGAAGCCTCGCGCAAGGAAATCCACGCGCTCTTCCGCATCCACGAGCACGGCTACGATCCCTTCGCGCCGCGCTGAGACCATCAGCGCGCGACGTGGTGCCATACGCCGAGGGCGGCGTTGAGGATGTTGCACGCGACCATCGTCGCGCCGATGCGAGCGAAGCGGCGGCGCAACGACGGTAGCTCCGCTGCGGCCGCGACCACGCGTGCGGGCCACATGCGCCACGAGAGCACGGTGAACAGCACCACGTTCGTCGCGAGCAATCCGAGCTTCGCGAGCAGCACCGCGTCGAGCGTCAGCGCGCGCAGTCGCAACAGCTCGACGCCCGCGCCCGCGAGCATCGCGATGCCGGCGACCACCCACCACCGCATGCCGCTCACCACGGTGAACACGAAATCCTCGAAGCGGCCGGGCTCCGCGAAGAACTTCTCCGCGCGCGGATGCAGCACGAACACGTTGAACCCGACCGCGCCGATCCACACGCCACCCCCGAGCACGTGCACGAACGCGACGACCGCGTGCCAGAGCTCGGACACGCCGCGACGCTATCACGGGCACCGCTGTCCCAGCCCGCACTCGCGCGGTGTCCCTTCTCGTCGCGACGCGCTGCGACTAGCGTGGAGCCATGGCCAAGGCCCCCTACGTCGCGGTCCACGTGAAGAGCAGCGAGCCCGGTCGCCGCGTCGGCGCCCGCGAGATCGCCGACTCGATCGCCCACGAGATCAGAGGTGGTCGCTTGCCCGCCGGCGCTCGACTGCCACCGGTTCGCGCGCTCGAGCAGCAGCTCGGCTCGTCGAAGAACACGGTGCAGGCGGCGTACGAAGAGCTGGTCGCACGCGGGCTCATCGTCGCGCGCGCACGCGATGGTGTGTACGTCACGCACGCGGACGACGAGGTCGCGCCGCGCGAGCCGACGCGCGAGCCCGCGGCTGCGCAGTGGGCCGCGCCGTTGCTGACCTCCGAAGATCGTCGCGGCATGTTCGAGCTCGGCAGCGTCTTCATCGATCCCGAGCTGTTGCCGCGCGAGCGCCTCGCCGAGTGCTTCCGCGCCGCGATGCGCGACGGCGGACCGATGCCGTTCTACGATCCGCAGGGCTATGCACCGCTGCGCGTCGCGATCGCGGAGCGCTTGCGCGGGCGCGGCATCGCAGCGGAAGCCGACGACGTCGTCGTCACCGTCGGCTCGCAGCAAGCGCTCGACATCGTCGCGCGTGCACTGCAGACGCGTGCGATCGCGATCGAAGATCCCGGCTATCGCTACGTCGTGCCGCTGTTGCGCTCGCTCGGTCACACCGTGACCGGCTTGCCGCTCGATCCGTTCGCCGGCATCGATCTCGCGCGCTGGCGCACCATGCTACGCGACGCACAACCCGGGCTCGTCTACGCGACCACCAGCTTCCACAACCCCACCGGCTACAGCTACACGAGCTCCGAGCTGATCGCGTTGCTCGAGCTCTCCGCGCAGCAAGGCTTCGCGCTGATGGAGGACGACTGGGGCTCCGACATGCTCTCGGGCAGCGAGTACCGTCCGACGTTGCGCGCGCTCGGAGGCCCGCGCGTGCTGTACGTGAACTCGTTCACGAAGAAGCTGTTGCCCAGCCTGCGCATCGGCTTCGTGCTCGCCGACGCGACCGCCGTGCCCGCGCTCGTCGCTGCGAAGCGGACGTCGGTGCTCGGCGGCAACCTACTCGCCGAGATGGCGCTCTTCGAGTTCCTCGATCGCGGCTACTACGACACGCACCTCGCCCAGCTGCAGCGCGCGCTCGACGAGCGCTATCAGGCGTGTCTCGCCGCGCTGCGCGAGACGATGCCGAGCACCGCACGTTGGACGACGCCCGGCGGTGGCCCGACGTTGTGGCTCGACTTGCCGCGCGGCACCGATCTCGTGCGATTGCGCGAGCGCATGGCGACACGCGGGATCCACATCGAGCCGGGCGAGACCAACTTCATCGCGACGCCGCACCTGTACGGCTTTCGCATCGGCTACGCGCGCCATCCACCGGCCGCACTCGCGCGCGCGATCGCTGCGCTGGCCGAGGAGATCGGAGCGCTCACGTGAACGATCCCTGGCCGAAGATCCGCGAGTGGCTCGGCGGTGCGTGGTCGCAGAAGGACGGCGTGCCCGACATGGCGCTCGCGACCGCGACGAACGACGGCGCGCCGTCGGTGCGCATGGTGTCGCTGCGTGGGCTCGACGATCGCGGGCTGCGCTTCTTCACGCACGACGGCAGCCGCAAGACGCTGGAGCTCGCTGCGAATCCCCGCGCGGCAGTGGTGCTGCACTTCGCGGGCACGCACCGCCAGCTCCGCGTCGAAGGCGACGTCGAGCGACTGCCGCGCGAAGCGGCCGCGCGCTACTTCGCGGGGCGTCCACGCGGTGCCCAGCTGAGCGCAACGGTGTCGCGCCAGGATCGTCCATCGCCGGGCATCGCGGCGCTGCGTCGCGAGCTGCAACGCGTCGACGCCGAGCTCGGTGACGCCGCGGTGCCCTGCCCCGACGATTTCATCGGCTATCGCATCGTGCCGCGCGTCGTCGAGCTGTGGGAAGGCAGCGACGATCGCATGCACGATCGCGTGCAGCATCGTCTGGTGGACGGCGTCTGGCAGTGCGCGGCGTTGCAGCCGTGATCACTTGATCCACGCGAAGGTCTGCTGGTTCATCGCGACCAGCTCGCCGCTCGCGGTCCACAGCTCGCGGTGCTCGACGAAGAAGCCGTCGCCGGCCGCGGGTGCGTGCGCGCGATGCAGCAGCGGACGATCGCCGGGCAGCGTGCGATCGCCGAGCAGGTTCTGCAGCGTGAACGCGACGGTCGCGATCGGTCGCGGCGAACGTTCGGTGCTGAACACCGACGGCCACCATGCATCGGCGAGCGCGACGACTTCGGCGGCCGCGAGCGTCGGCGGTGCGTCGCGTGGACGCACCCAACCCGAGCACACCGGCTGCGGTGCGCCGGAGAACGGCCACGGGCCGGTGAGGCGATACTCGAAGTGCTGCGAGAACTCCGGCGCGAGCGGGTTCGGGCTCGGGATCGCGTCGACCTCGGTCCACGGCTTCACCGCTTCGCGATCGGTGGGTGTCCACGTGCGATCGCCGATCTCGCGGGTCTTGCCGAGCACTGCGGTCGCGATCGCGGTGATGCTGCCTTGTTGCGTGAGGCGTGCATGCCAGCTCGACACGCCGTTGCCACGGCGCAGCTCGATGACCTCGAGCTCGCAGTCGCCGACCAGCGTGGGGCCGACGAGCTCGCCGGTGAGCGAGCGCAGCCGACGCTCGCGCTCGGGCTCGACCGCTTCGATCGCGCGCACCATCGCACCGAGCACGATGCCGCCGAACGCACCGCGACCCTGCGCCCACCCGGGATGCACGGTGAAGGCGAAGCGGCGATCGTCGACGCGCGTGGGAGTGATGGCTGCTGCGAGATCCATTCGCGTGTTCCGACGCCGTGGCGTGCACGGCAGGTTACCCCGCGCGCCGAGCTTTGCCGCGGCATCGCTGCAGCACGAACCGGCGCATCGTCGTCTATGGCATGCCGCCGGTGGGCCGAGCGAAGCGCACCACGTACTGATACGGCAGCGAGGCCTCGTCCTTCGCGTGCAGCACGAGCCCGGCCGCCTTCGCGTCGCGCTCGAGCTCCGCGATCGCCAGTCGGTGCTTGCGCGGCGGCCCCGGCCCCTCCTCGGGCGCATCGGGTTTGAAGTCGACGACCACGATCCGTCCACCGTCGTCGAGCGCGCCCGCGAGCGCGCGGAAGAACGCCGGTCGATCCGCGACGTGATGCAGCACGTCGACGATGAGGATCGCACCGACGCGCTCGGGTAGCTTCGGATCGCCCGCGTCGCCTTGCACCGCGATCACGTTCGCCAAGCTCTCCTTGCGCGCGCGCTCGCCGAGGTAGCGCACCATGTCGGGCTCGACGTCGGACGCGATCACCTTGCCGTTCGGCACCGCACGCGCGAGCCGAACCGCGAAGTAGCCCGTGCCCGCACCGACGTCCGCGACGACGTCGTCGGCCGCGAGCTGCAGCGCTGCGATCACGACGTCGGGCTTCTGCCACGCATCGCGCTGCGGATCGTCGAAGCGCGCGACCCAGTCCTCCGCGCGCTCGAAGCGATGCTGCATCGTGTGTGCATGATGCGGATGCGCTTGCGGCTCGGCAGATTCGCTGGGCCGGCAAGCGAGCAACGAGCACGCTGCGACGAGTTGCGTCCGTTTCATGTCGACTCCCAGCGACCTTCGAGGATCGAGTAGGCACCGGCGTTGCGCACCGTCACCGCGGCGCCGGCTTCGCGCAGGCCGTCGGTGGACACGCCTGCGCGACTGACCACGACGAGCGCGAGCCCACCGGGCGCCATCCATGGACGCAGGCCCGCGATGAGCCGCACGAGATCGCTGCGCTCCGCGTGCGTCGGCGGGTTCACCAGCGCGAGCTCGACGGTGTTGCGTTCGGGCGGCGACTTCGGCAAGCCGTCGGTGGCCGAGAGCGTGACGCGATCGCCGACGCCCGCCTGCACCGCGTTGTGCTGCAGCAACGCACCCGCGACGAGGTTGCTCTCGACCGCGAGCACCTTCGCATCGGCGAAGCGCCGCGCCGCCCAGATCGCCAGCGGTCCGATGCCCGCGCACAGATCGATCACGTGCGTGGGCGCGAGCGCCATCGCATCCGCGTGCTCGATGAGCGCCCGCGTGCCGTCGTCGAGCGCCTTGCGCGAGAACACCCCCGGTGCGCTCGCGAGCGTGATGCCGGGCAGCGCATCGTCGGTGATCGCGTAGCGACGATCGATCAGCTCGCGTGCGTGCGCGTCGTCGATGCGGCCTTCGTGCATGCTGCGCATGAGTCGATAGCCGCGATCGCGTTCGACCACCTCCACGTTGCCGAGCAACGCCGCCATCGCATCCGCGAGGCTCTCCGCGCCCTTCTGCTTGCGCGCCGAGCACCACAACGCGCCGCCTTCCGCGAGCGCGAGCGCACCGCGGGCGAGACACGCGAGCGTGAAGTCCTTGCCGAGATGCGCGCGCGGCCACACCGCGGCGTGCTGCATGCGCGGCAACGCGGCGATCG
>DASZPU010000144.1:0-6464 GCA_035550195.1 Nannocystaceae bacterium | reverse complement strand
GAGCTGGAGATGGCAACCTGCACACTCCTCGCCCTTGCCGAGGTGGCGCTCGAATGCGTCCTGCACCGACTCGCCGTCCTCGGGGTCGAGCGACGGCACCGACGGTGGTGGCGGCGGCGGCGGATCGCACAACGCGACGGTTCGGACCCACATCGCGCGCTGCACCGGCGACGTGTCGCTCGCGCGGCTCGACGCGGTCGCGAACGCAGCGGTGGTGAAGAGGCCACCGCGTTCGGAGTCGGCGGGATGATCGAAGGGCTGCAGCTCCCCGCCGCCCGGCGCCGTCACGCCGTAGATCGCGGCGAGCTCGTCGTTCACGTAGCCGCGCGTCGACGTGAAGAGCGAGAGCACGTCCGCGCCCTCGGCCCACATCGCATCGTCGAGCCGCAGCTCGAGCTCGTCGACCATCGCGTGCTGCAGCGACTCGTTCCACTCCGGGAACTGCTCCGCATCGCGCGACTGTCCGACGATCGTGTCGGCGCGCAGCCATTGCTCGCCGAAGATCGCCATCGTACCCTTCGCGCGCGGATCGCCGAGCATCGTCTCGGTCATCGCCGCGACGCCCTCGGCATCGTCGAGCGCGCCGGTGGCCGCGGCATCGAGCAGCGCGTCGTCGGGCGTCGTGCCCCACAGGAAGTAGGCGAGTCGCGTCGCGATCTCGTAGCCGTCGAGCTTCGCGCGCTCGGGATGATCGGGATCGACGGTGCCGACCTCGACGCGGAAGAGGAAGCGCGGCGACATCAACACGGTCTCGATGAGGATCGCGGCCTGATCGGCGGGCGCGTCCTGCGTCAGCGCGAGCGCGACGAGCTCGTCGATCTCGCTCGCGGCGAGCGGACGCCGGAAGGCACGACGACCGAAGCGTTCGGTCGCGGCGCGCAGACAGCTCTCGCCTTCCGCGGGATCGCAGCCGAGCACTGCGTCGCGCAGCGCGACGTCGCCGACCACCTGGGCACCGAGCGCCTTCGCGGCGTCGAGGTAGCGCTCGCCGAGCAGCACCGAGATCGTCTGGTTCTTCGCGTCGTTGTCGAACGACCCGCTGGTCACGTCCGCGGGGAACGTCGCGACGATCGTGCGCGCATCGACACCGAGCAGATCGCGGATCGTCGCTTCGTACTCGCGATGCGTGAGCCGGCGGAGCAACATCGGCCCCGGATCATTCGGATCACCCACGCACGCCGGCGCACCGGTGTCGCCGTCGTCACCGCTGTCGCCGCTGTCTGCGGAGCCGCTGCCGTCCGCGTCGCCGTCACCGGCACCGTCGTCGCCGCCGCGCGGACCCGAGTAGCAGCCCGCCAACGCGAGCGCGATCGCCCAAGCTCCCCGTGTGCCGCCCATGCATCCACGCTAGCGGGCGGGGACCTGCGCGCCATCGGCCGGCCTACGTACGCATGCGGCCCGCGGGCGGATTTCGCATGGGTAGCCCTACGTAGGGCGGGCGATCAGCAGGTCAGACGCCGACCGGCGCGCCTTCGTCGAGCGCATCGTCGCCGTCGTTCTCGGAGTGCCAGCGCTTCATCTTGCGCTTGATCATCTCCTTCTTGACGAGGCCGACCATGTCGACGAGCAAACGACCGGTGAGGTGATCGAGCTCGTGCTGCAGCGCGCGCGCGAGCAAGCCATCGCCTTCGATCTCGAACGTGTTGCCGTGCTCGTCCTGCGCGCGGAACTTCACCCAACGCGGACGCTTCACCTCGACGAACACGCCGGGGAAGCTCAAGCAACCTTCTTCGGAGATCGAGATGCCCTTGCCGGTCTCGACGATCTCCGGGTTCACGAACACGACCGGCACGTCGTCTTCACGGCCGGCGACGCGACCGTCGATGAGGAACACGCGCTCGAAGCGACCGACTTGGATCGCCGCGATGCCGGCGCCATTTTGCGCGAACATCGTGTCGGCGAGATCGCGGACGAGCTGCTTCAAGCCGTCGTCGAACTGCTCGACGACGTGCGTGGGCTCGCGCAAGCGCGGATCGGGGTACTTCACGACGTCGAGCACGGCCATGGTCGACAAAGGGTAGCTTGGGCGAAGCCGCGGTGCTACATCCCGGCCGCGTATGAGCACGCTCACCGAACAGATCCGTACCGCGCTGGGCCAGGTGAAGGATCCGGCCACCGGCGTCGCGATCGTCGCGAGCGGACAACTAGCCTCGGTCGCGTCCGACGACGGTGCGCGGACCGCCGAGCTCGTGGTGCATCTCGTCTCGCCGGGTTATCCGCTGCAGGGCGAGCTCGACGCGGCGATCCGCACCGCGCTCGCACCGCTCGCGCTCGAGGAGCTGAAGATCGAGTGGTTGTTGCGCGTGCCGAGCAAGCCGCCGCGCGCCGATCTGGCGCGACTGCCCACCGTGAAGAACGTGATCGCAGTCGCGGCCGGCAAGGGCGGCGTCGGCAAGAGCACGGTGAGCGTCAACTTGGCGATGGCGCTCGCGCAGCTCGGCGCGAAGGTCGGCATCCTCGACGCGGACATCTACGGCCCGAGCGTGCCGAAGATGTTGGGCGCACCGGATGCAGACGCGAGCACTGCAGAGGGTGGCGGCATCGCGCCGGCGCGCTACCGCGGCATGCCGGTGATGAGCGTCGAGTACTTCGTCGAGCCGGGCAAGGCGGTGATCTGGCGCGGCCCGATGATCCACAAGCTGCTCACGCAGTTCCTCGAGGACGTGCGCTGGGGCGAGCTCGACTATCTCGTCGTCGATCTCCCGCCCGGCACGGGCGACGCACAGCTCTCGCTGTGTCAGCTGATCCCGCTGACGGGCGCGTTGATCGTGACGACGCCGCAAGAGGTCGCGCTCATCGACGTGCGCAAGGCGGTCGACATGTTCGGCAAGCTCGAGGTGCCGGTGCTCGGCGTGGTCGAGAACATGAGCCACTACCGCTGCCCGGCGTGCGGCCACACCGACGAGATCTTCGGCGCCGGCGGAGGCAAGCGGCTCGCGGAAGAATTCGGCGTACCGCTGGTCGGTCACCTGCCGATCGATCCACGCGTCGCCTTCGGTGGCGAAGCGGGCAAGCCGGTCATCGAAGCCGATCCGAAGGGCGACGTCGCGGACGCCTTCCGCACGGTCGCAATCTCGGCCGCGTTGGCGGCGAGCGTACGCTCGGCGACGGGGCCGAAGCGCAGCTCGCTACTGCGGACCGTGTAGCTCGCTGTCAGGCACGACCACCCAAATCCGCAGCGCGGTTGGCGTAGGCCGGTCCGCGATCGGACGCACCTCGTTCACGAAGCCACGTTCGATGGCAAGCCCCATGCTGTATCTGGGGACGCTCTCGAAGAAGGCGTCGAGCGTCGGCGTCAGGATCTCCTCTGCGTTGCTCTGTCGATCCCAGTCGAGGAGCGGGATCACTCCTGCGCCGTCATCACGCGGTGACCATGTGTCGTCGTACAGCCCGCGCCGCAACACGTCTATCGCGCCCGACAGTATCTCCGTGCGTGCGTACGACATCAGCTTGCCGTCTCGCCTGATGCGCGCCAGATCTTGGTGAAGGCGCGCGGCAACCTGCCGATCCACGGCGAGTTGGTAATCGCCCCGCTTCTTCATGCCGCGGATGCGTGCCTGGTGGAAGATACCGACGCTCTGCTCTCGCTCGTAGCCCTGCAACAGTCCAGCGACGACCGTGTACAGATACGCCTGCTCGATCGCAGTCTCGGTGAGCTCGTCGGCGCGATGCTTCCTCCGTGCGATCTCTTGGAGCTTGTAGTAGGCCCCTGGGTAGGCCACGCCCCAGCGTTTGAAGGCGTCGTGGTCCTCGGGCGGCGGGGGCACTGGCTCAGGCGCCGGAGGATCGTCCAGCCCGTCCGGGTCGACGCGGCTCACCGGGTTGCCTTGCGAGAATGCGTACAGTGATGCGCGTCGAGGTTCGGTCGCCGCGATGTCCGTCGACATGCGGTACTTCGGATCGGCTTGCGTCCACGTGAGCGTGTGCTCGTCCCAGTAGCGCCAGCCGTAGTAGGTGAGCGCGCTGGTGTCGTCGCGTTCCTTGCCGTTGAAGCGCTTCTCGAAAGCGGCCGGATCGGATCCGATCTCCTCGAGGATCTCGCCGTAGGGCCCGTAGCGGAACCCGCCGCGCAGGCTGCCGTCCTCGTCGATCGCCGCGATCAAGTGGCTGCGCGCGTCGTGGAACAGGTACTCGCCGGTCGCGTGATCGACCACGCGGATCGTCGTGCCTTCCGCGTCCGCGAACGCTTCCTCGCGCATCGCGTGCCCGCTCTGATCGTAGACGATCTTGGCGTTGCCCACCGACCACTCGAGCGACACCACGTCGCCGTTGCGGTCTTCGGTCGCGACGAGCGTGCGCATGCCGTCGGCGCCGTAGTAGTAGACGTCGGCGGTGCCGTCGGGATTGCGAACGATGCGTTGGCGATCGAGCCCGTCGCACACGTGCTCGTAGGTGCCCACGTCGACCAGCTCGCGTGCGAGCGCGTTGCCGTGTTCGTCGTACCCGATGCGCATGTAGTCGCCCGGGCCGTCGACGCGCTTCAACGCGATCGGTGCATCGGGATCCGCAGTCGGGTCGTTCACGTCGCCGCCGTAGACGTACTCGACGTCGCGACGGTGCACCGAATCGACGCCCGCATCGACATGCGCCGCGACGATCCGCCCGCCCGGCGAATACGCGAAGTCGCCCTGGTACTTCATCGTCCCGCTCGCGCTGACCAGGCGATGCAGCTCGTCGTACGCCAGCGTCATCTCCTCCGAGCTCGGCGCATCCGGATCGGCCGTGAGGTTCGTGACCAGCGTCGTCACGTCACCGGCACCGTCGAACGCGAACGTCTCGCTCGCGAACGTGCGCAGCCCACCACCGGACGCGTCGGCATTCACCACCATCGACGATGCCCGGCCTGCGTCCGCGTAGCTGCGCACGACCTCGCTCGTCGCCGCGCCGCCCAGCGACACCGACGTGTTGCGCTCGACGAGCCCCGACGCGTAGCGATCCACGATGTGCTGGCGCTCGGGCTCGCCCTCGCCCGTCGTCCACGCGATCCGCCGCAGCAACCCCCGGCCGTCGTAGTGGTGCGCGAAGCGAGCGCGCGCGTGCGGGTCGTCCGAGTCCGCCGCGATCACCGTGTCGAGCGCGCCCGAGGCGTGGTACGTGCGATCGATGTCACGCTTGTCTTGGTAGGCGCCGCCGTCGTACGCGAAGTAGTGCTGCTCGTGGATCGGTAGCCCGCGCGCGTCGTAGTCGTACGACACGAACCCGGCGTCGTGCTCGACCAGCGCGAGGCGACCGATGCCGTTCGATCCCGAGTCGTACTCGCGCGCGACGCTGGAGTCGGCGAAGAGCGCGAGCTCGTCGACGCTCAGCTCGCGCGGCGCGATGTCCTGCCCCTCGAGTCGATCGAGCGCGTCGTAGTAGAGCAGCGTCACGTAGCGCGACGGATCTGCACCCGCGGGCACCGGCGAGGTCACGCTGGTGAGGTTGCCGTTGCCGTCGTAGCCGAACCGCCAGTGCTTGCCGTTGCGCAGCACGTCCGTGCGCCGGCCGAGCAAGTCGTACGCGTACTCGGTGATCACCTTGTCGGCGTTCTGGCTGAACAGCACGCGACCATGGCCGTCGTGCTCGTAGGACGTCTCGGCCCAATCGCCCGACGCGAGCGCTTCCTCGACCTCCACGAGTCGTCCCATCACGTCGTGGGTGGAGCGCGTGCGCGCGACTTGTCCGCCCGCGGTGCCCGTGACGTCCTCGACCATCGTCGTGAGGCCGTCGTGCGTCCAACGCTTGCCGCACCACGTCGGCGCGCCCGCCAACACCAGTGGCCCGACGCAGCCGCTGCGCGTGGGCTCGCGCGCGGCCACGAGGCGACCGAGTGCATCGTAGGCGTAGTGCCAGTCGACGACGTCGACCGACGATGCGCCGTCTGGTCGCGGCAATCGTGCGCGCACCATCCGCCCCGCGTCGTCGAAGTACGAGCGCGCGACCGTGCGCACGGCACCGCCCTCGTAGCCGCGCTCGACCACGACGCGACCGAGTCCGTCGCGCTCGGTCTCGTTGCGCGTCCAGGGCTCGTTCGCGCTGGTGATGATGCGTTCTTCGATCACGCGTGTGCGCGGCGCGGGCAGATCGAGCCAGGTGAAACGCGCCACGGTCTCGTCGCGGTATCCGAGCTGCGCATCATCGACGAAGACGTGCTCGGTGAGCGTGCGGCCGAAGCCGTCGATCGTGCGATACGTGCCCTCCTTCACCGGCGCTTGGCAGCCCGCACAGCTCTGCTCGTTGGGCCCGCGCGTCTCGAGCTCGACGCCGGTCGCGGCATCGAAGTGGTGCTCCACCACGTGGCCGAGCTCGTTGGTCGTCGCGACCGTGAACGTCTGGGTCGCGTCGTATGTCATCGTCACCCACGCCGCGCTGGGATCGTCGTACCCGTTCGGCTGCTTCTCCGCGGTCTGATTGCCGGTGGTCATGTCGAACTCGCGCGAGGTCACCGCGAGCTCGCCCTGCCCATCGACCAGCGCGCGCGACTC
>DASZPU010000143.1:0-4196 GCA_035550195.1 Nannocystaceae bacterium | reverse complement strand
CGTCGTCGCCGTCGTCGCCATCACCCGTGCCGCCGTCGTCGCTGCCGCCGTCGCTCTCGCCCGGCTCGGGCGCACCGTCGCCGTCACCGACCTGGATCGTGATCACCTCGCTGACGCCGATGTTGCCCGACGCGTCCTCGGCCTCGAGGTAGAGCTCGTGCACACCCGCGGGGATGTCGTTGACGGTCCACCCGGTGAACGGCGACGCATCGTCTTGCGTGCTCAGCTGCCCGTCGGCGTAGAGGAACACGCGGCGCACCTCGATGTCGTCGCTCACGTCGATCGCGAGCTCGAAGTCGTCGCCGGGCGCGAACTCCTCGCCGTCACCGGGATACGTGATCGCGGCGAGCGGCAGCTGCGTGTCGGGCGTGCCCGGCCCGAAGAGCGTCATGATGTGCTGATACGAGTTCTGGGTGTTGCCGCCGCACAAGCACGCGCGCGCCTCGTATTCGCCGCAGGGAAAGTCGCCGTTTTGGAACGACTTGTCGCCGCAGTCGAGCAAGTACGTCATCGGGTCTTCGCACTTGAACTCGTGATCGAGGCCCCAGCCGTGCGCGGATTCCTGCGCGATCGTCTCGATCGTGAAGCGCGCGTCGTTGCCGATCGTCTCGGGGAACGTGTAGGTGATGACGTTGTCGATCGGCCCGCACGTGCCGGGCGCGACGCCGGCCGCACCTTCGAAGCCCGCGGCGACGTCCGAGCCGCACACGATCGCTTCGTCGTGGGGCGCGGGCGTCGGGTCGATGTCGGTCACCGTGATGCCGAACGGCGCATAGATCTCGCGCACGCCGGCGACGATCTCCGCCCACGCCGCGTCACCGAACGGATACTCGTTGAGCTGGATCTGTCCGGTGACGATGCTCGACTGGTTCGCGCTCGAGTTGTCGGTCGCGCCTTGGTAGATCGTGATGCCGCCGGGGCAGCGGTTGAGGAAGAGCGTGTGGTTGCCCTGGTGCTTGCGCTCGAGCGGCGCGACGAGCCCATCGGCCGGGGGCCGGAAGATGTGCATGCCGCGGGGCCGCTCGCCGCGGATGTCACCGCCATCGTCCATCGCCGCGCGCACCGTTCCCGGCAGCGCAGCGACCGACAGGCACACCAATGCCTCGATCGCGCGTCGTCTCATCTGACCTCTCCCACTAGGGACGTGCTGCGCGAGCGACCGAAAGTTCCCGCACGTATCCCGCCGACGCGGATCGATCAGAAGTGCACGGTTCCCGAGTACCCGACGCACTGCAGATCCGCGCCCGAAAGCCGCAGATAGACGGTTGCGCTGGTGTCGAACGCGCCGGCCTGACACTCGAAGCCGTCCGCGTCGAACGCGAACGATCCGCTACCACAGCAACCGTCCATGAAGCCCGACGTCGCGGCGGTCGTACCGGGCGGGCACGCGATGAGCGGCGTGCCCGCATTGCACACGAGGAACTTGCAGATCTCGAGCGTGCCGCCGAAGAGCTGCACGGTGCGCGCGGGATCCACGGTCTCGCCGAGGATGTCGGTGCCCGCATAGGTCAGCCAGTCGACGTCGTCGGGAGTGTCGAGCACGCCGATGAATTCGAGCGTCGCGTCGTCGTCGGTGAGGTCACCGAGCGGCGTCGCGCTGTCGACGTCGTCGTTGGGCTCGTTGGGATCGGCTTCGCAGTCGGCCGGCTCCTCGCAGAGATCGGCGATGCACAACAGCGGATCGACGCAGCTGCCTTCGTCGCACGGACAGTCGAGCGCGCCCGGCATGCACTCGGCCGGCACGTCCGGCATGGTGCCGCTCTCGCTGCTCTCGCTGCTCGTGCCGTCGGCGGACGCGTCGGCATCGTCGTCGTCGGGCACGGTCGTCGACGGATCGACGGTCGTGCTCGTCATCGTCATCGCCATCGTCGTCGACGTGCCGACGAACGTGGGATCGTTGCCGGTGTCGCTCGCTCCGCCCGCGCATGCAACGAGCATGAGCGCGAGCCCTGGGGCCTTCGCGTGTGGTCGCCTCACCGCCGGGGATGATGCGACGGTTCCTCGTCAACCGTCGAGCGCTGCGAGCTCGGCTTCCGCTGCGACGTATCGCGTGTAGCGATAGTCCCGGATGAGCGCCACCTCGTCGCCGGCCCACTCCAGCAACACGAAGTACGCGGCCGGGCCCGCGCCGTCGGGATGCACCAGGATCGCCGGACGGCCGTCGGCGTAGCCGACCGACAGCCGCGTCTGCGGCTCGCCGGCGTAGAACGAGAAGTAGCGGTGCACTTCCTTGCCGCGTCGGTCGGCCTTCGCGACCAGATCGAGGCGACATTCCTCGGCCATCATCGCGCGCAACGCATCCCAGTCGTGGTTGTTGAAGTGCTCGACGTAGCGCTCGAGCTTCGCGCGTTCGCCGAGATCGACGGCGATCACCGGACGTGCTTCCACGCTCGTCGCACGCAACGCCGCGCGTCCACGCACGAGCGCGGCCTTCACCGCGGGCACGGTGGTGCCCATCGTGTCGGCGATCTCTTCGAGCGAGTGGCCGAGCACGTCCTTGAGGATCACCGCGCAGCGTTGCCGCACCGCGAGCTCGAGGAAGCTCGACAACGCCGCGCGCGTCACCGCGGGATCGCTGGGCTCGATCTCGTCCGGTGTCTCGTCGAAGTGCGCGCGCGGCTCGACATGGCGCGCTTCGTAGCGACGCAGATGATCGATCGCGGTGTTGTGCGCGACGCGGAACAGCCACGGCCGCAAGGGCGGCACCTCGCTCGCCATCGAGATCGCATAGAACGCCTTCGCGAGCGACTCCTGCACGATGTCCTCGCCGACCACGACGGAGCCGACTAGCCGTGCGCAGTAGCGGTGCAGCTCGGGTCGCAACTCGGCCACGAGCGCGAGGAAGCGCTCGCGCGCCTGACCGAACTCCGGAGGGATCACGGGTTGCTCGTCCGCCATCGCCGATCCTTCATAGCAGGCGTCACAGCGCCGCGACGCCTTCGCCTGTGACTGCGAGCGCAGCGTGCTGCGTGCCTTCGTCGCCGCGTGCGATCGCGAGGATCGCTGCGGCGACGCCGTCGGCCATGAGCGGTGTGCCGAAGCGCTTCATGTACGTCGCCTGATCCTGGCCGGTCGTCTGCGCGTACGCTCGCGACGCGTCCTCGGCGATCTCGGTGCCGGCGACGAGCTGCCGTGGCACGACGACGTTGAAGCGGATGCCGAGGCCACGCGCGTCCGAAACCGACTGCAGGTACGTGCTCATGAACCACTGCGTGCGCTTCGATCCCGCGTAGCCGCCGCTCATCGGCGAGCCCGCGATCGCAGCGCCCGACGAGACGATCACGACGCGCGTGCCCGAGCGCATCGGGGTGCGCAGCGCGGCCTGCCCGAGCACGAACGTCGCCTTCACGTCCGCGTGCCACGGGGCAGAGAACGATTCCCAGGTGTGCTCGTCGATGCGCGCGAGTCGGGGATGCACGCCCGTGCACAGCACGACGAGATCGGGATCCCACGCGTGGATCAGCTCTTCGACGAACGCGGCGGAGGTCGCATCGCCGGCCTGCGCCGTGACGCGGCCCGGTGCCTCGCGGGTGATCCGTTCGAGGCGCTCGCGGTCGCGCGCGACTCCGCAGACCTGCATGCCCTGCGAGGCCAGCGCCTCGAGCGTGGCGCGACCGATTCCACTACTGGCGCCGAGCACCAGTGCCTTCTTGTCCTTGAGCGTCGTCATCGTGCTGCGACCACGATCGAGCGCAGGCAAAAGATGCGGTGCTTCGAAGTGGCGCCGAACACGTGCCGTTCGGAGCGCCTGCGGTATGCTGGCGGGGTGCCGCGCCTGTCGATCCCCAAGGAGCACCTGCGTCGTCTCGCCTGGTTCGCCGCGACCGGATTGCTCGGGGGCGGCTGCGATCTGCAGACCAAGGCGTGGGCCGAGCGCACGCTCGCGGCGCTGCCCGGCAAGACGATGACGGTGATCGATCCGTGGGTGGAGCTCTCGCTCGCCTACAACCGCGGCACCGCGTTCAGCGTCGTGCGTGATCTCGGTGCGGGCCGTTGGGTGCTCGGCGTCGTCGCGCTCGTGGTGGTGGTCGTGTTGTTGGTGATGCTGGTGCGCAGCCGCGGTGATCGTCTCGACGCGCTCGCGCTCGGAGCGATCGCCGGCGGTGCGATCGGCAACGGCATCGATCGCGTCTTCCGGCTCACGCCCGACGGTGGCACCGGTGTGATCGACTTCGTGAAGCTCAACTATCCGTGGG
>DASZPU010000142.1:0-8280 GCA_035550195.1 Nannocystaceae bacterium | reverse complement strand
GCGCTACCTGCTTCAGGCTGCACGCTGGGCGCAGTCGCGCTGGCCTCGGTCGCGCTCGATCTCCGCGCATCGCAGGCGATCAGGAAGACGACGAAGATCGAGGACGAGAATCGCATCGCGCGAGCGGCAGGCTCGCACACCCGGACGTCATCGTCACGCAACCCGCGAACCGCGTGGCAGTCCCAGTGACGAGGCGCGGGCCTCACCGCTGCAGACCCCGCCGATCTGGCAGTCCTAGCGACGCCTCCGCGAGCGTGGTTGCGTCGAGCCCTCCGCGATGCAACCATCGAACGGTCGTGCCGAGCCTGACGATCCGCAACATCCCCGAAACGCACCTGCGCTGGCTGCGTGCGCGCGCCGACGAACGCGGTCGCAGCCTCAACGCCGAGCTGCTCGACGTGCTCGCGGTCGCACGCGCCGACGAGCTCGCGCTGCGCAATCCGAAGAATGCGTTCGCACGCTCGCTCCTGCGCGCGCGCAAGCTGGGGGTCCGCACCAATCCCAGCTCCGCGCGCATTCTCCGGGGCGATCGCGATGCTGGTGCTTGACGCGAGCGCCGCTGCAGCGCTGCTCTTTCGCGAACCCGATGCTGCTCGCGTGGCGCCACTGTTGCTTGCGGAACGCCGCGTCCGCGTGCCGCAGTTGTTCGCGCTCGAGGTCGCAAACGTCGCCCGCACGAAGGTGAAACGCGGCGAGCTCGACCGTCGTCGCGCTCGAGCTCTGCTCGCGACGATGCGAGCGTGGCCGCTCGACGTGGTCACCGCACCATGGGATCGGCTGTGGCCGCTGGCGTTCGCGCATCGGCTCACCATCTACGACGCGGCCTATCTGTGGCTCGCACGACGGAGCCGCTGCCGCTTGCTCACGCTCGATCGAGAGCTGGCCGTGGCGGCGGGCGGCCGAGCGCTGCCGCGCTGAACGTTCTCGGTCAGCGCGCCTTGAGGCGCTCGACCACCAGATCGAACTCGCGAGCACGGCTCACCAGCTCACCGAGGTTCGCGCGGATGCGCCGGCGATCGTCGAGCTCTGCGGGGATCTGCCCGTTGTCGGCGGCCAAGCGCAGCTCGGGCTGCGTGTCGTGCAGCTCGAGCTTCTCGATCAGGTTCGGCGGGATGTCGACCTTCGGCAACGTGATCGGCGCCTGCGGATTGTCGATGAGCTCGGGGCTGATGCAGCTCGACAGATCCATCGACGCAGCGACGCGATCGTTGAGCGGATCGAGGCCCCACTTCGCGGCGATCGTCGCGGCGATCGACGAGTGCTCGAACTGCGTGTTGTTGATGCAGCCGCGTCGCACGTGCGGCCCGATCACGAGCCCGGGCACGCGGAAGCCGAGCTGACGGAATTCCGCGCGCTCGTCCACCGTGAGCGGCGGCGGCACGTGATCGAAGAAGCCACCGCTCTCGTCGTAGGTCACCACGAAGAGCGTGCGGTTCCACGCCGGCCCGTGTGCGATCGCGTTGTAGATCGTCGAGATGAGCAGCTGCCCGAGCGACACGTTCGGGCCCATCTCCGGATGATCCGAGTCGCCGCCGAGCTCCCGCGGGTGATCCGACGTGGAGCTGAAGAAGCCCGGATCGATGATCGAGAAGTCGGGCAGCGCCCCCTCGGCGGCATCCTCGAAGAAGCTCGACAGCCGCGAGAACCCGCGCACCTTGCCGAGCGCCGCAGCGGCCCACGGCAGATCGCTGAAGTAGTTCACGCCGCGCAGATCGGCGTCGTCGAGCTGCTCCCAGATCGAGTCGAGGAACAGCTTGGGATGGTTGGTCTTGCGCCCGCCCGACGATGCGGCGTGCATGAAGAAGCGGTTGGGCCACGTCGGCCCCATCACGGAGCAGAACCAGCGATCGCACAGCGTGTAGTTGTCGGCGAGCGCGTACGAGACCGGCGCGTCGGCGCGCCGCAAGAAGCCCATCACCTCGGGGCCCGCGTCGTTGGTCTCGCTCTTGTTGGCGTCGTGATGCGCCATCACGAAGCCGTCCATCTTGCCGCCGTTGAAACCCGCGTGCATCGGGTCCCACTCGTGCGGGAGCTTGTGGAGCTTGCGCGTGGCGTCGAGGTGGAAGCTCTCGACCTGCTTGCCGTCGGGCCCGGGATTGCGCTCGCCGCCCTTCAACCCGTCGACGTCGTCGCGCCCCTCCTCGAGGCTGAGCGAGCCGAACATGTGATCGAAGGAGCGGTTCTCCATCATCAACACGACGATGTGATCGATCGGTGCGAGCGCGGCCATCGGTGCGAGCGGCATGCCGCCTTCGCACTTCGCGAGCCGGAAGCCCTCGGGCGGGCCGTCGGACTCGTTCAGACACGCGGAGCCGATGCCGGTCGCAAACGCGCCGGCGCCACGCAGCAGGTCACGGCGGGTGATGCCTCGTTGATCCGTCATCGCGCGCTCCTCACGTGCAGCCCTCGGCCGCGAGATCGTCACCCTGCAGCTCGGCGAGGTAGCAGCGATCCGCTTCCTCGGCGCCGAGCCCATCCATGCCGCTACAACACGACGCCTTCGCGAAGCCCTCGGCGAGCACGCAGCGTCCGCTCGCGTCGACCGACGCGCCGTCGCACTCGTCGTCGAGCGCGAGCAAGCAATCGATCGGTACCTCGAGCCCCTCGGTGACGAGCTCGAAGCAAGCATCGACGCAGCAAGCTCCCGGCGCGAACTGGCCGGCGAGCTCACCGGTGCGCACGCGACAGTGACGGTAGCCGAGCGCATCGGGCTCGGCGTCGAACGTCGCGTCGCCGCAGCGCGCATCGTCGTTCATCATGCAGCACACGTCGGGATGGAACTGCCCGTTCGACGCGCGGCACGTCGCCATCGTGGTGGCGTCGTCCCACTTCGCCTTGGGATCGCAGAGCAGCCCGCAGCAGACCGTCGGCACCACGAGCTCGCCGTCGACGCTCTCGGAGCTGTCGGGGCGATCCTCGACGCACTGCTTGTCGGAGCCGCTGCCGGTGTTGAACTTGGCCTGCGTCGGGCATCCGGTCGCGAACACGAACTCGTCGAGCTCGGGCGTGCAGCACTCGGTCTCGACGAACTGTCCACCGGAACCGCGGCAGCGGAACTGCACCGTCTTCTGCACGACGAACTGCGCGAGCGCGCGCGACTCGTCGTCGTCGAGGCTGCACACGGCCTCGCCGGCGGTGTCGATGTCGTCGCCCTTGCCCGACGCCCCGCCTTCGGAGCCGCCCCCCGGCCCGCCGCTGCACGCGACGACCCACGAGAGCACGGCCGCGAGGCCGGCACAGATCCTTCGCCCCATGCCGTTCAAGTGGCGCGGGGCGCTCCGCGGTTCACATCGACCGGCGGTATTCGCCGCCGACCTCGAACAGCGTCTCGCTGATCTGGCCGAGGCTCGCGACCTTCGTGGTTTCCATCAGCTCCGCGAAGATGTTGCCCCCCGCGAGCGCGACCTCGGCGAGCCTGCGCAGCGCGGCCGGGGCCTTGTCGGCGTTGCGGGCTTGGAACGCGCGCAATCGATCGATCTGCGCGTTCTTCTCGTCGCCGCTCGCACGCGTGAGCTGCAAGCTCGCGGCCTCGTCGTTGCCCGACTTGTTGGGGTTCTGGAACGTGTTCACGCCGACGATCGGCAGCGCGCCCGAGTGCTTGAGGTGCTCGTACTTCAGGCTCTCGTCCTGGATCTTGCCGCGCTGGTACTGGCGCTCCATCGCACCGAGCACGCCGCCGCGCTCGTCGAGCCGCATGAACTCGTCGAGCACCGCTTCCTCGACCAGCTCGGTGAGCTGCTCGACCACGTAGCTGCCCTGCATCGGGTTCTCGCACTTCGCGAGCCCCTGCTCCTTCGTGATGATGAGCTGCACCGCCATCGCACGGCGCACGCTCTCCTCGGTCGGCGTGGTGATGGCCTCGTCGTACGCGTTGGTGTGCAGGCTGTTGCAGTGATCGTAGTAGGCGAACAGCGCCTGCAACGTGGTGCGGATGTCGTTGAAGTCGATCTCCATCGCGTGCAGCGAGCGACCGCTGGTCTGCACGTGGTACTTGAGCTTCTGGCTGCGCTCGCTCGCGCCGTAGCGCTCGCGCATCGCCACCGCCCAGATGCGTCGCGCGACGCGACCGATCACGGTGTACTCGGCGTCGAGCCCCATCGAGAAGAAGAACGACAGGTTCGGCGCGAAGTCGTCGATCGCCAGCCCGCGCGCGAGGTAGTACTCGACCAGCGTGAAACCATTGCTCAGCGTGAACGCGAGCTGACTGATCGGGTTCGCCCCGGCTTCCGCGATGTGATAGCCGCTGATCGACACCGAGTAGTAGTTGCGCACGTTCTTCTGCACGAAGTACGCCTGGATGTCGCCCATCATCCGCAGCGCGAACTCGGTGGAGAAGATGCAGGTGTTCTGCGCCTGGTCTTCCTTGAGGATGTCGGCCTGCACCGTGCCGCGCACCTGCTGCAGCGTGCGATCGCGGATCGCTTCGTACTCGGCCGCGCTCGGCTCGCGCCCGCTCTCCTTCTTCGCGCGCTCGACCTGCTGATCGATCGCGGTGTTCATGTAGAGCGCGAGGATGATCGGCGCGGGTCCGTTGATGGTGAGGCTCACCGACGTGTTGGGCGCGCACAGATCGAAGCCGGCGTAGAGATCCTTGGCATCGTCGAGCGTGCAGATGCTGACGCCGCTCTCGCCGATCTTGCCGTAGATGTCGGGGCGCTCGCCGGGGTCCTGCCCGTACAAGGTCACCGAGTCGAACGCGGTCGACAGTCGCTTCGCCGGCTCGCCCTGCGACAAGAAGTGGAAGCGCGCGTTGGTGCGCGACGGCCCGCCTTCGCCCGCGAACATGCGCTTCGGATCTTCGCCCTCGCGCTTGAACGCGAACACACCACCGGTGAACGGGAACGATCCGGGTGGGCCTTCGAGCAAGCCGTAGCGCACCAGCGCACCGGGCTCGTCGTCGCTGGGCAGCGCGACGCGGGGCACCTGCGTCTCCGACAACGTCTCGACGTGGGTCGGGTAGCGCACTTCGGTGGTGCGCACCTTCACGACGAACTCGGGCAGCGCGTACGCGCGGCGCAACTTCGGCAGCGAAGCGATCAGCTCGCGCGCCTCGTCGGTGACCGCACGCTCGGCCTTCGCGAGCCGCGACGCGAGCCACTCGATCATCCCCGCGTCCGCGCCGTCCTTGCTCGCCAACGCATGCGCGCGCCGCAGCGCCTCGACCTCGCGCACCGCCTCGACCTGCTTCGCGACGTGCTGCTTGTAGCCCCGCACGCCGCGCGCGATGTCGCCGAGATAGCCCGCACGCTCACCGGGGATCAGATCGCGGGTCTCGGACGCGACCTTCACCTGCTCGGCCGGCACCGCGGAGCGCCACTTCGCCATGCCCGCGGTCGACAGCGACTCGCACAGCGCCGCGTACAGCCCGTTCACGCCGCTGTCGTTGAAGCGACTCGCGACCGTGCCGAAGATCGGCAGCGACTCGTCGGTGATCTTCGGGTCGAACACCTTGCGATTGCGTCGCCACTGCTTGCGAACGTCTCGCAGCGCGTCCTTGCTGCCGCGGCGCTCGAACTTGTTGATAGCGCAGAAGTCCGCGAGATCGAGCATCTCGATCTTCTCGAGCTGGCTCGGCGCCCCGTACTCCGCGGTCATGACGTAGAGCGTGCGATCGGCGAGCCGCGTGATCTCGGCGTCGCCCTGCCCGATGCCGCTGGTCTCCACGATCACCAGCTCGAAGCCGGCGAGCTTGCACAGCTGCACCGCGTCGTCGGTGGCCTTCGCGAGCTCGCGACCGCTGTCGCGCGTGGCCATGCTGCGCATGTACGCCCGCGGGTTGCGCAGCGCGTTCATGCGGATGCGATCGCCGAGCAACGCACCACCGGTGCGCCGCCGCGTGGGGTCGACCGAGAGGATCGCGATCTTGCGATCGGGATGGTCGCGCAGGAATCGCGAGAGCAGCTCGTCGGTGAGCGAGCTCTTGCCCGCGCCACCGGTGCCGGTGATGCCGAGCGTCGCGACCGCGGGCAGCTCGGCGCGGGCCATCGCCGCACGCAGCTCGCTGGCGTGCTCGTCCTCGCGCTCGAGCACGGAGATCAAACGAGCGAGTCGCACGGTGAAACCGTTCGCTTCGCGCAGCTGCGACAGCTCGTGCACGACGTCGGCCGGCGTGGTCGCGCGATCGCTGCCGCGCAGGATCATGTCGATCATGCCCTGCAGCCCGTGACGTCGTCCGTCCTCGGGGCTGAAGATGCGATCGATGCCGTACGCGTGCAGCTCCTCGATCTCGCGCGGCACGATCACACCACCGCCGCCGCCCCAGATCGTGATGTGCTGCGCGCCCTTTTGGCGCAGCAGATCGTAGATGTACTTGAAGTACTCGATGTGCCCGCCTTGATACGAGCTGAGCGCGATCGCCTGCGCGTCCTCTTCGATCGCCGCGTCGACGACTTCTTCGGCGCCGCGGTTGTGGCCGAGGTGGATCACCTCCGCACCGGACTGCTGCAGGATCCGGCGCATCACGTTGATCGCCGCGTCGTGCCCATCGAAGAGCGACGCGGCCGTCACGACGCGCACCTTGTTCTTGCACACGTACGGGCTCGGCAGATCGGGCTCGGAGGCCGGCGCGCGTTGGGCCGCTGCGGTCATGCCGTCGTTGCACCACAACTTCGGCCACATACCAACCGCTCCTCCGCAGACGCGACCGGCAGCGCCGCGGCGCCTCCTTCCCCGCGCCTTTGCCCGAAAGCGCGCGGGACGCTGGCGGCCGTCGGCGTGGCCGCGCTCACGTGCACGACGCTGCCCTGGTCGGCGGGCAGAACGTCGTTTCAGCACAGCGAGGCAGATCACGCCGCGCCCATCGGTGCGCAACTGGGCGCGCGGACGAGCGTCCTCGGATCGTACGGCCCGCGCGATGCGTCATGACGCACGCGCGACGCAACGATCTCGGCTCGACGTCGTGTCGCGCCCGTGCGACACATCCGCCGCGCGTGCGGGGTCCGTCACCACCGATCGCGCGCACGTGCACGCGCGATCGCGTGGGCACGGCTCAATCCACGTCTTTGGCTCGGCCGGGTAGGCCGAGTAGAGTTACACTGTCGGGCACACCATCCCACCTCGAAGTCCCTCGAACCGTTCTCCACATGGCCGATCGCCCCACAGGGTTTCAGAAGACCGCGCGACTCGACTCGGCCCCACAGCGCCCGGGTGGCACCGCGCCGGGCAACGCCGCGGGCACGTCCGGCTCGCACGCGGCTGCGACCTCGAACCCTCCTGGCCCTGACACGAGCAACGCCGGCGCCTCCGCTTCCAGCATCGAGATGGTTCTCTCCGACGACATCGGCCGCACGATCGCTGGCCGCTACCGAATCACCGACGTCATCGGCGAGGGCGGGATGGGTGTCGTCTACGAAGCGTGGGACGCCCAGGTCGAACGCAAGTGCGCGATCAAGCTGGTGCGCGCCGAGTCGACCACCGATCGCAAGTTCCTGAGTCGCTTCCGTCGCGAGCTCGAGATCACCAGCCAGCTGCGGCACCCCTCCACCATCCGCGTGTTCGAGCACGGCGAGACCGACGACGGTCGCCCGTACATGGTGATGGAGCTCCTCACCGGCGAGAGCCTCGCCGATCGCATGGAGCGCGGCGCGATCCCGGAGATGGAAGCGCTGCAGATCGCGCGACAGGTCGCAGAGAGCTTGAGCGAAGCGCACGAGCACGGCGTCTTCCACCGCGATCTCAAGCCCGACAACATCTTCATCGAGACCGTCGGTGTGTCGAAGGTCGTGAAGGTGCTCGACTTCGGCATCGCCGGTGGTGTCGATGCCACGCGCCTCACCCAAGCGGGCGAGGTGTTCGGCACGCCGCAGTACATGTCGCCCGAGCAGTGCAACGGCTTGCCGCTCGATCACCGCACCGACATCTACTCGCTGGGCTGCATCCTCTACGAGATGATCGAAGGGCGTCCGCCGTTCTCGGCCGAGACGCCGATGGCGACGATGCTCAAGCACGTGCGTGCGAAGGTGCCGGCGCCGCGCAAGTCGAGCACCGAGACCGCGCGCGTGATGCTGATGGCGCTGCGCAAGGATCGTGCGAAGCGCATCCAGACCGCAGGTCGCTTCGCCGAGCTCATCGGTCACTGCATCGGTCATCTGCGCGCGCTCAAAGAGGGCCGCACGCCCGACAGCGGCAAGGCCATTCCGCTGTCGACCGCGAGCACGGGCTCGGTGCAGATCCAGCCCGCGCCCGCCAACCACGTGCGCGCCGCAGTGGCGCGCTCGAGCGGCGTCGATCGCAAGAGCCTCTTCATCGTGCTCGGCCTGGGCGCCGTCGCGCTCACGCTCG
>DASZPU010000141.1:0-9867 GCA_035550195.1 Nannocystaceae bacterium | reverse complement strand
GAGGCGTTGCTTCGCGAGCTCGGCACGCAGCGGCACCAGCAATCGTTCGCCGAGCAGCGTGCGATCGGGCTCGCCGCACACGAGCACCGCGAGCCCGTTCGCGTCCGCGACGAAGCCGAAGTCCTCGCACGCGCCGAGCGTGCCCGCGGCGATGCGCACGAGCGCGGGCTGACCCGCACACTCGATACCGCCCTGCAACATGATCGCTTCGCCGGTGTGCTCGAACGGCAGCGACAACGCGGCGAGTGCGACGAGCACGTCGGCGATGCTGCCCTGCGCGAGCTCGACCTCGACGAAGCGGCTCACGGCGCGACACCGGTAGGCACGATCTGCCCGCACACCGGGCAGCTCGTCTCTTCCGCGCGGACGTACCAACGACAACGCCCGCACGCGATCGCGCCGCCACGTTGGATCGGCTGGCTCGACGCGACGGGCTCGAGCTCGATGCCGAAGTGCGCGAACAGATCTCCGTCGGGGCGGAGCCGTCGGAAGCGGGCGTCGCGGTCGCTCACCCGACGCACTCTAATGCGCGTGGATGCGCGCGCACGCGCGGCCGCGGCGCCCGGCCGGCACGCCGGGCAACGGCCTGCGGACGGCGTTGCACCGCGCGGCCGCACAAAGGTTCAGTGTCGGGAGGCTTGCCACCGCGACGCCGACGCGCCAGGATCGAACGCAACGTGGGGCGCGCCTCCAAGGCGCGTTCGGGCAAGGACCGTGGCGGAGAGCAAAGGCAGGGACAAGCGACGCGCACGACGAGTGCCGATGAGCGCGGCGTTCAGCGAGCTCGATCCCCGCACGACGACCCCGGTCAGCGATCTGTCGGAGACCGGCTGCTACGTGCACATCGGCGACACGCTGCCGATCGGTGCGCTGATCGAGCTGCGCTTCACCGTGTTCCCCGAGGAGCCGGTGTTGTTCGAAGGTCGTGGTCGCGTCGTTCGTCACGGCGACGATCCCCCGGGCATGGGCGTGGAATTCGTCGAGCTCGACGAAGGTGCGAAGGACGTCGTGCGCAAGATCCTGCTGCGCGACGAAGCCGCACGCATGCGACCGTCGCTCGCACAGCGCCACGTCGGCCTGCGCACGCACGGCCTGGTCGCGCGTCTCGTCGATCCAAAGAACGGCTGACGCGCCCGCGCCGCGCCGCGCCGCGCCCCGACTCGACTCGACTCGACGCGACTCGACGCGAGCCCGACACGCCCCGATCACGCGCCGAAGAATTGCCGAGCAAAGTGGAGGCCAAGGCCTCCACTTCGCTCGAGCAACCGCCGCACGGCGGCGGCGGCGACTCTTGTCGCCGAGGGTAGGCGCTCGTTCGAGTCGAGCCGCCTCGGCTCGACTCGATCGAGTGCCGTAGGGACGCAGTCCCTGTCTAAACCAATCTCCGGACCATCTCGGCGATGAGTGCCACGCCGTAGCCGCTCGCGCGCTCTTTCGGGAACGCGGGGCCGGCGAGATCGATGTGGCACCAACGTCGCGTCGCAGCGTGCGGTGCGTCGGCGATGTGGGCGTAGACGAACTGCGCGGCGCAGCTCGACTGCGCGTTGTTGCGGTTCGCGACCGAGTTGCGCAGATCGGCGACCGGGCTGCGGAACTCGTGCAGGTACAGCTCGGGTGCGAACGGCAGCGGATGCACGAGATCGCCGCTCTCGCGTCCGGCCGCGACGGCGGTGCGCTCGAGCCCGTCGTCGTTGCTCATCACCGCGGCGTGCACGAGGCCGGTCGCGATGAGCTGTGCGCCGGTGAGCGTCGCGGCGTCGATGATCACGTCGGCACCCAGCTCGCGCGCCGCCCAGCTGCAGCCATCGCCGAGCAACAAGCGCCCCTCGGCGTCGGTGTTGTTGATCTCGACGGTCTTGCCCGAGTGCAGCCGCAGGATGTCGTCGGGCTTGTAGCTCTTCGCATCGATCGCGTTCTCGGCGATGCACAACACCAGCGAGAGCCGAAGGGGCAGCGCCGAGGGACGTGACGACATCTCCGCGGCCAGCACGCGGAAGGCCCCGAGCACCGCCGCCGCGCCGCCCATGTCGGACTTCATGCCTTCCATCATCCCGCGCGCCTTGAGGTGCAGGCCGCCGGTGTCGTAGGTGATGCCCTTGCCGACGAGCGCGACGTGCAGCTTCGCCTTGTCGCTGCCGACGTGCGCGACGAGCATGCGCGGAGGCTCGAGCGCGGCCTTGCCGACCCCGTGGATGCCGCCGAGATGGTTGGCGAGCAGCTCGTCGCCGATGATCTCCTTGATGTGTGCGCCCTTGCCGATGAGCGTGCGCGCGCGCTTCGACAGCGCGGTGGGGTGCAGCTCCGACGGCGGTGTGTCGACGAGCTCCGCGGCGTCGCGCGACGCAGCGATCGTCGCCTGCACGATCTCGTCCGCGACGAGCGGCTTGCCGTCGGGACCGTACGCCACGATCTTCACGTCGAGGCTCGGCGCATCGCTGCGCGCGGAGTAGGGCGGCAGCGCGCGCGACACTGCGTTCGCAGCCGCGAGCAGGTGCGAGGGATCGTCGAGCAACAGCACGACGAGCGCCTTGCCCTTCTTGCCCCACTTCAACGTCTCGAGCACGAAGCGAATGCTGTCGGCGCGCGCCGGCGAGTTGTAGCGCGACAATCGATCGGGCAGCACCGCGGCATGCAGCCACGTGGGCTCGCCGGCGAGCGTGGAGCCGAGCGCACCGCGATCGCCGGGCTTCGTCTGCTCGGCGAGCTCGCCCAGCAGCTGCGCGCGCCGACGATCGAGCAGCTTTGCGGGGATGCCACCTTTGCCGAAGCGACGCGCGGGCGCGACCACGACGAGGTGCTGCAGGTTGGCGACGGAGGAGCGAGCCGAGGCGAAGCCGAGCTGGATCACGGCGCGGAGACTAGCAGCCCGAAGGGCCGCGCCTAAGCCCTACGCGCGCGACCATGTGCCCACGCGCGCAAGGCCGCGACATCCTCTTTGCGCAGCACCGACAGGGGCACGCTCTGCGCGAGCGCGTCGCGGAAGTCGTCGGGCTGCAACGCGCGGCGGTCGGCCCACGCGGCGAGCCTGGCCTCGGCGACCGCGGCCGCCAGCTCGGCGCCGCTCGTGCCCTCGGCTGCGCGCGCGAGCGCGGCCCACTGCGACCACGCGCCCGGCAGCTCGACCTTCGCACCACGACGCGCGGGCTCGTCGACCAGAGGCACGCGCAGGATCGCTTCGCGCTCGTCGGCGTCGGGGAGATCGACGAAGAAGATGTCGTCGAAGCGACCGCGACGCAGCAGCTCCGCGGGCAGCACGTCGATGCGGTTCGCGGTGGCGACCACGAAGACCGGGCGCGTGCGCTCCTGCAACCACGTGAGCAACCCGCCGAGCACGCGCGCCGCCGTGCCGCCATCGCTCGCCGCACCGTCGGCGCCGGCGAAGCCCTTGTCGAGCTCGTCGATCCACAACACGACCGGCGCCATGCGATCGACGTCGGCGACGACGCGGCGCAGGTTCGCTTCGCTCTCGCCGACGGTGCCACCGAAGATGCGACCGGGCTCGAGGCGCACCAGCGGCAGCGCGAGCTCGCCGGCGCACACGCGCGCTGTGAGGCTCTTCCCGCAGCCCTGCACGCCGACGAGTAGACATCCGCGCGCGGGCACGATGCCGGCCGCCGCAGCGGCGGGATCGAAGCTGGGCTTGCGTCGGCGCAGCCACGCCTTCAGGTGCGCGAGCCCGCCGAGCCGATCGGCGGGGCTCGCCTCGACCAGATCGACGAGCCCACCTTCGCCGAGCACGCGCGGCTTCTCGGTGGTGATGAAGCGTGCGATCGCGGTGGTGTCGAGCTGGTGCGTGAGCACGGCTTCGGCCAAGAGGCGCTCGAACGCGACGAGCCCGAGCCCGAGCCCCGCGGTCGCGAGCGTGTTGCTCGCAGCGCCGAGCTCGCGCACCGCATCGGCCCAGCCGCCGTCGGCGAGCGCGGTGGCGACGGTGCCGACGCGTTGCGCGAGCTCGTCGTGATCGGGCAGTGGCAACGGCTCGCGCACCAGCTCGGGCAGCTTCGCGAGCGCGCTCGTCGACTGGTGCTCGAGCAGCACGAGCGCCGGCCCCTCGACGCGCTGCGCGAGCTCGCGGATCGCTCGAATCGCCACGGCATCGAGGTGCGCGCTGGCGTCGAGCAACACCCAGATCGCGTCGTGCTCCGCGACGCGCACGGCCGCGAGCGCATCGTGCAGCGATCGCGACTTGCGATCGCCGTCGACGCCTGCGGTGGCGCTCCAGCAGTGCACCGGCCAGTGCAGCGCGCGACCGACTTCTTCCAGCATCGCGATCGCGCGCACCTCTTCGTCGGTGGTGACGAGCACGCCGCGCGCACCGGCACGCAGCGTGCGAGCGAGCCGCGTCTCGAGCTCGTGCGTCGCCGTCATGGCACCGCCGTGTGGACCTGACGCGCGGCCCAGGTCAACCAACCGCGCACGAGATGGATCTGCACGGGCGGGCGAATCGCGCCGGACTCGTCGAAGCACCAGCCGTTGAGCCAGAGTCGAGTTCCGCGCAGCTTCGAGAGCTTGCCGTGCAGCCACTGCACGTCGAGCGCGATCGCGGCGGCGCGCCCGGCCAGCGTGCCGCGGCGGCTGTCGATCGCGAAGCGATAGCAGACGCGCTGCTCCACCTCGAGCTGCTCGAGCCCGTCGCCGAACACCGCGGACGCGCGTGCGAGCGACTCGTCGAACGCGGCCGAGCGCGAGCGGCGGAAGTCCATCGCGAGCATCGCGAAGCACGGTGTGCCGTCGACGCGCGTGCGCGTGACCCCGGCCGCGAACGCGCCGTAGAGCGCTTCGACGAGCCCGGGCACGCTGCTCGGCAGCGCGAAGAGTGCATCGACCGCGGCGCCGTCGCGCTGACACGACAAGAGCTGCACGCTGGGGCGCAAGAGGCCCGGCACCATGCCGACGGCCTCGACGAGCTCGAAGCACTCTGCAGCGCCGCGCGCTCGGCGTCGGCCGTGATCGAGCAGTCGTTGCGCGGAGAGCAACGCACGCTCGCGCGGATCGTTCATCGCCGACGCTCGCGCATCTCGCGATCCATCTCGCGCTTGTGCTGGCGCTCCTTCACCTTCTCGCGCTTGTCGTGCACCTGCTTGCCGCGACACAGCCCGAGCTCGACCTTGATGTTGCGGCCCTTGGTGTAGACCTTGAGCGGGATCAGCGTGAGCCCGTCGCGTTGCACCGCCTGGCCGATCTTGTCGATCTCACGGCGATGCAACAGCAGCTTGCGGCGACGCATCGGCTCGTGGTTGCGGCGATGCGCGAGCACGTACTCGGCGACGTGCGCTCCGATCAACCACGCTTCGCCGCGCTCGACCGCCGCATAGGCTTCGGCGAGGCTGATGCGACCTTCGCGGACCGATTTCACCTCGCTGCCGGTGAAGGCGATGCCGGCCTCGTAGCGCTCGATCACTTCGTAGTCGAAGCTGGCGCGACGATTCACCGACAACACGACGTCGGTGCTCGCGGGAGCGGATTTCGCTGCGGCCTTGGCCACGGGGCCGAGAAGGTAGCAAAGACGACGCGGGTCAGCCCGCAATCGTGCGCAGGAGCGCGAGCCGGCCGACTTCGGCGGCCCCGGCCCGATCGAGCGCCGCCGCGGCCGCGTGCAGCGTCGCGCCGGTGGTGGTCACGTCGTCGACGACGAGCACGCGCTGGCCCGCGACGCGCGCGTGCATGCGTGGACGCACCGCGAACGCGCCGACGAGATTGTCCTGGCGCGCCGACGCCGACAGCTCGGCTTGCGGTGGAGCGTGCCGCGTGCGCTGCAAGAGTGCGACCCGTCGCGGCGCATCGGCGCGCGAGCGGACTGCGTGTGCGAGCAACAACGCCGCGTGATCGAAGCCGCGTTGCCAGCGACGCCGCCAGTGCATCGGCACGGCGCACACGAGATCCCAGTGCGCGCGCGACAGCTCGGGGGCCGCCGCGAGCGCGCGCCCGAGCGGCCCCGCGAGCGCACCGTCTTGCTGGTACTTGAGCCGCACGAGCGCCTGCGCGAACGCACCCGCGTAGGGCCACGACGCGACGATGCCGGCCTGCGATCGCTGCACGAGCGGTGCGAGCTCGGACGCGCACGCGATGCACACCTCGGGGGTGCGCTCCGATCGCAGGACCACACCACAGCCGAGACAACACGCCGGAAGCAGCATCGCGAGCAGCATCGCGGCCATGGTCGACCGCGACCTTGCATTCGTTGCAGCGCTCAGCCGTGGTGATAGGGATGGCCGCAGAGGACGGTGCCCGCGCGGTACAGCTGCTCGCAGAGCATCAGCAGCGCGAGCCGGTGGGGCAGGGTCATGCGCGAGAGCGAGAGCAGGCCGTCGGCCTGCGCACGCTCACGGTCGTCGAAGCCGTCCGCGCCGCCGATCAGCAATGCGAGCTGCTTCACCGCGCCGGTGCGCCAGCCGTCGATGCGGCCGGCGAGCTCGCGCGACGACAGCGAGTCGCCGCGCTCGTCGAGCAACACGATCTTCCCCCCGCGCGCGCGCTCCCACTGCTGCGCGGTCGTGGGGGTATGCACGATCTCGAAGGGCAGCATCGTGCGCGCGCGCAGTCGATACTCCTCGCACAGGGCCGCGACCTCGCGGTCGGCCCTGCGCCCGTGCGCGAGCACGACGATGCGCACGTCAGTCGCGTCCGCGCGAGCGCGGCGGCGACAGGGTCTCGACGTGCGTCGCTTCGCCGAGGTCGACCTCGCCGGTCTCGTCGCCGAAATCGTCGTCGAGATCGTCGCCCGCGTCGTCCGGGATGTCCTCGTCGTCGTCGCCCGGAATCTCTTCGTCGTCGACGAACTCGTCGTCGAAGCCGCCGAACGCCGCGTCACCGCGGTAGCCGGGGAGTTGATCCGGCAACGCGAGCTGATCGAGCTCGACGGTGTCCATCACGTCGTTGGGCAGGCCCAACGCGACACGCGGCGCGTCGCTCCACATGCTCTCCAGATCGTAGTGCGTGCGCACCGGATGGAAGAACACGTGGATCATGAAGTCGTCGTAGTCGAGCAGCTCCCAGACGTGCTCGCCGACGCCGTCGACACCACGCGGCGCGACGCCGCGATCCTTCAACGCGCGCGAGATGCCGTCGGCGATCGCCGCGACCTGACGCTCGCTGCGTGCGGACAGGATCAGCACCCAGTCCGTGTAGCCGGCGACCTCGGTCACGTGCAGCACGACGGGGCCACGCGCTTGCTTGTCGAGCGCGGCTTCGAGGGCTTGGTCGAGCGCGGGCGGGAGATCGGCGCGCGTCAACGTCCGCGCGCCGACACCCGCTGCGGGCGTCGCGTCGGCCCGAGCTTCAGGGTGCGACTGCGGTTTCGTCACTGATGGTTCGGTTGTAGCGGCGCAATCAGGGCCCTGCAAGCCCGTCCAGCAGCTTGGCCCGCTCCGCCTCGTAGCGGGTTCGTTCGAGCAGGGGCGCAGCGTCGCTCGGGATCGTGATCACGGCGGCTTCGGGCGATAGGGGCGCCACGGTGCCGCTGACGTCGATGCTGCCGCGCAGGGGGCGACCGTCCGCGCCGGCGAGCCCATAGCGCACGTGGACCTCGGCGGCGAGCCAGAGCCCGGTGCTCGCATCGACGAGGAGCGATCCCGACACCTCGTCGATCTCCGCGTCGGCGCGCCACGCTTGGCCCTCGCCGTTGGTGCGCATGCGCTTCGCATCGACCGACGATGCGGTCGCGAGCGCGAAGCGGATCGCGGCGCCACCGTTGATGCCCGCGCCGGCTTCTTCGCTCGCCGTGATCGCGAGCTTGGGTGCTGCGAGCGCGAGCGCGTCGTAGATCGATCGCTGCGCGTCGTCGAGCCAGAGCTCGTGGAGATCGGCCTGCAGATCCTGCACGTACCAGCCGCGATGACGATGGCGCGTGTACATCTTCGTGCCGTCGACGACGACGTCGCGGCCGCGCTCGTGATCGTTGGCTTGCGACAACGAGAAGCGCGGGCGGTTGCTCGCGCTCGCGGCCCACAGCAGCTCGAGATCGTCGACGACGTGCTGCGGCATCGGACGCAGCTCGTCGACCGCGGGCTCGTGGGTCGCGGGCTCGCCCTCGGGCGCGAGCGCCAGATCGGAGTGCACCTTCAGACGATGGGGACCGAGCCCGGCGCGCGCGCGCAGGTGGCCCTGTTGCAGCGCATCGAGCAGTGCATCGACGTCACCGCCGGCGAGCGCGTCGTGCCAATCCGTCGTGCGCGTGCCTGCGATGCGCGGAGCGGACGGTGCGGCGGCATCGTCGTCGTCGCCGCAGCCCGCGATCGCGAGCGCGCACGAGAGCAGCGCGCGGCACAGAGATCGGGTCGACACGGCGCGGAGCATATCAGGACGCCGGCGCGCAGGTGACCGATGCCGTATGCTGATCGACGTGGAGCTGCTGCCGCCGCTTCTGCTCGCATGGGCGCCGCTCCAGCCCGTCGACGTGCCGTTGCCGCTGTTGGAGATGCTGTTGTCGCCGTGGATGCGCGTGCTCGCGTTCGCGTGGGGCGCGATCTGGGGCAGCTTCGGCAACGTGGTGATCCATCGCTTGCCGAAGGGCGAGAGCGTGGTGCGCCCGCGTTCGCGTTGCCCGGCGTGCGGACATGCGATCGCCGGCTTCGACAACGTGCCGGTGCTCTCGTATCTGCTCTTGCGTGGACGCTGTCGCAATTGCAAGGCGCCGTTCTCTGCGCGCTACGTGATGGTCGAGCTGCTCGCCGGCATGTTGTCGTTCGCGACGTACATGCTCGCGGTGTACGTGCCGCTGCTCGAAGGCGCCGCGCCCGGCGTCGTCGCGTGGCAGCTCATGTTCTTCTTCTGTCTCGCGCTGCTCGTCGTCGTCTTCATCGATCTCGATCACTGGATCATTCCCGACGTCATCGTGTTGCCGATGGCGGCGATCGGCGTCGTCGTCGCGGCGATCGATCCGACGCTGCTCGGTGTCGGCTGGCTGCCCGCGATCATGTCGGGCGCCGGTGGTTGGGCGCTGTTCGCGGGCATCCGGTGGCTGTACCTGCGCACGCGCGGCATCGAGGCGCTCGGGCTCGGCGACGCGAAGCTGCTCGCGATGGTCGGCGCGTGGTTGGGGCCGATCGGCCTCGCATGGACGATCGGGTTCGGTGCAGTACAAGGCCTGCTCGTCGCGTTGCCCATGACGGTCTTCGGCAAGAACGTCGCCAACAGCGAGCTGCGCGAGGCCCACGGCGACGATCCGGAGCTGCAAGAGCCCGACGAAGCCGACGGCAAGGTCGGCGCGCTGCTCGGCAAGCACGTGCCGTTCGGGCCGTTCCTCGCGCTCGCGGCCCTCGAGTACGCCCTGTTGAGCAACCACATCGACGCACTCTTGTCGGGTTGGATCACCGGCAACTGATTCGCGAAGCCGCGCGCTCCTTGATATCATCGCGCGACGATGGAGCCTGGTCGCGCGCCTGCGCCCGATCTGTTCGCTGCGCTCGACTGGAGCGCACGCGTCGCGCCGGGTGCGAGCGACGAAGCACCGCCTGCGCCGACGAACGGAGCCGCACACGCGACGACGGCCGCCGCGGAGCCCGCTCGCGCGACGCCACCCGAGCCCCGTCGCGCCACGCCACCCGAGCCGCGTCGCGCCACGCCACCGCAACCGCGTCGCGCCACGCCGTCGCTCCCGGAACAGATCGCCGCGCGCACGCAAGGTCTGCCGCCGCCACCGTCGGCGACGCCCGAGCGCGCGACCGGATCGTTCGGTGGGCTCGCCGATCTGCTCGAGCCCGATGCCGAAGCCTCGCCGTCGCTCGACGAGCTCGATGGATTGCTCGAGGCCTTCGACGACACCGGATCGGGTGCACTGCCGGCGCAAGCTTCTGCGCCCGCTCCCGCTGCGCGCACCGAGGTCGCGCCGCCGCACGGTGGGTTGCCGTTGCCGCGCCCGACGAGCGC
>DASZPU010000140.1:0-31216 GCA_035550195.1 Nannocystaceae bacterium | reverse complement strand
CAGCGGAGCTTTCGTCGGTGCGATCGCGTCGGACGTGGTCTGCGTCGGCGGCTCGGCCACTGTACGCGGCGGCTCGGCGGGCGTGACGACGCCCGCTTCCGCGTCGCGCTGGCCGTACACCGCCTCGCCTTCGGGGTGCGGGGTGAGCTCGGCGTGCTCCGACGGCGTCGCGAGCCACTGCGCACCGAGGATCACCGCGGCCGCGGTCGCGAGTGCGATCGCGGCGATGGTCGCGATGCGTCGTCGACCCACACGCGCGATCGGGATGGGCGCGTCGATCGACGCGAGCAGACGTTCGTGCACGCGTGCACGCGCATCGTCGTCGAGCCCACGCGCGCGGCGGTAGCTCGCGATCACGGCGCGTGCGCGTGCGCTCTGCTCATCCATCGCGGTCCTCCGCGATCGCGCGCTCGAACTTGCGGCGGGCCAGCCGGAGGCGCGAGTAGATGGTGTTGACGTTCTCGCCGAGCGCGGCGGCGATCTCCGGCACCGGCGTGCCCTCGAGATCCGCGAGCACGAACACGGCGCGTTGGTCGTCGTCGAGGCTCGCGACGAAGCGCTCGACGAGCTCGGCCGCGCGCTCGAGCGCGACGCCCTGCTCGGGATCGACGCCGGCGCGTGGCACCGGTGCGTGCTCGATCACGCGCCGCTGCTCGCGGACCGAGCCGCGATGATGGTGGAGCACGACACGTCGCGTGATGCCGTACAGCCAAGATCGCATGCTGCGACCGTCGTACTCCTGCAGTCGGCGATGCACGACCAAGAAGACGTCGTGCACCACGTCCTCGACGTGGAGCGCGCCGACGCCGAGTTGGCAGGCGACGCGGAGCACGAAGTCGGCATGTTCGCGGTACACGGCCTCGAGCTCTCCCGGCAGCGGCCGCGTCCGGGATCCCGGATCCTCCGCGGACGACCGCCGTTCCACTGCGCGGCATTGCCCGTGCTCGGGGCGATCCGTCACCGGATACCTCTGCCGATGGCCGTTCGGCCGGGTCGTCGCCCGATGGGCGAAAGCGCGAGCACGATCGCGAACATCCCCGCACGTCGAGGCTACCGCGATGCACGACGACGCGGCTATCGTAGTGACGATGGTCGATGTACGGGCAACATTGATCGCATCGACGATGGTGATGTTTGCATCCGGCGGCTGCGCCGACGATGCAGTACCACCCGTCGTGCTCGACGATGACGGCAGCACCACTTCGTCTACGGAGGGCAATCCTTCGTCGACGACCGAGCCACCGGGGACCTCGAGCTCGGGTGGCGAGAGTGTCGACAGCTCGAGCAGCAGCTCGGGCGAGAGCAGCACGAGCACGAGCAGCGAGAGCAGCAGCTCGGACGAGAGCAGCACGAGCTCGAGCAGCGAGAGCAGCACGGGCTCGAGCAGCGAGAGCAGCACGAGCTCGAGCAGCGAGAGCACGAGCAGCGAGAGCAGCAGCGACACCAATGCGGTCGAGTGTGGCAACGCAATAGTCGAAGCCGGCGAAGATTGCGACGATGGCGACGAGTCGGCCACCTGCGACGCGGACTGCACGTCGGTCGCGTGTGGCGACGGCACGGTGAACGCAGCGGCACTCGAGGAGTGCGACGCGGCCGATGCGATCGACGGCGACGGCTGCGACGTCGATTGCACGCTCACGCGCGCGACCGCGGTCGCCACCGGTGGCGAGCACACCTGCGTGTTGCTCGACACCGGGCTCGTGCGCTGCTGGGGTGGCGGCCTGCACGGTCAGCTCGGGCTCGCGAGCATCGCGAACATCGGCGACGACGAGCTGCCGAGCAGCGTCGGCACGCTCGATCTCGGCGCGCTCGCGCTCGACGTGCACGGCGGTTACTTCCACGGCTGCGCACGACTCGAAGACGGCGACGTGCGCTGCTGGGGCGACTCGACCTACGCACAGCTCGGCTACGGCGACACCGCGACGATCGGCGACGACGAAACGCCGAGCGCTGCGGGCCCTGTCGATCTCGGCGGTGTCGTGACGCAGCTCGCCACCGGTTACTTCCACAGCTGCGCCGTGCTCGAAGGCGGCGACGTGCGTTGCTGGGGCGGTGGCACCGACGGTCAGCTCGGCTACGGCGGCACCGCGCACATCGGCGACGACGAGCTGCCGAGCTCGGTGGGTCCGGTCGACGTCGGTGGCGTCGCGACGCGCGTGACCGCGGGCTTCTTCCACAGCTGCGCGCTGCTCGAAGGTGGCGACGTGCGCTGCTGGGGCAGCAGCCCCGATGGTCAGGCCGGCCACGGCGACACGTTCACGATCGGCGACGACGAAGTGCCGAGTGCCGTGCCGGTGCTCGAGCTCGGCGGCGTCGCGCTCGACGTCGTCGCGGGCGGACGACACACGTGTGCGTTGCTCGAAGGCGGCGAGGTGCGCTGCTGGGGTGTCGGCTTCGCTGGCGAGCTCGGCTACGGCAACGCGGAGTCGATCGGCAACGACGAAGTGCCGTCGTCGGTGGCACCCGTCGATGTGGGCGGCACGGTGGTGCAGCTCGCGGCCGGCTTCTATCACACGTGCGCGCTGCTCGACACCGGCGAGGTGCGCTGCTGGGGGCTCAACGTGCTCGGCGAGCTCGGCCTCGCCGACGTGCTCAACATCGGCGACGACGAATCACCGAGCGCAGTCGATCCGATCGCGCTCGGTGGCGTCGCGGTGCAGATCGCGAGCTCGAACGATCACACCTGCGCGGTGCTCGACGACGGCACCGTGCGGTGCTGGGGCCTCAACGGCGCCGGTCAGCTCGGCTACGGCGACCTCGAGAACATCGGCGACGACGAGACGCCCGCCGAAGCGGGCGCCGTTCCGATCTTCTGAGCCGTCACTTCGACAGCTCGCCGATCACGAGCGCGAGCTCGTCGTCGGACAGCGTGTGGAAGCGGACCGGGGGCATGCGCTCGATGTCGTCGTCGGGCAGCTGCAGGCGCAAGATCGCCTCGGCCTTGACGTCGTCGGCGACGGCGTCGAGATCGTGTGCGTTGAACTTCGCGCGACTGATCGTCTGGTCGAGCGTGGAGTTGTGGCAGTGGCCGCACATGTGCTTGAGGATCCCGGCGCCGTCGAGGCCGGGCGCGGGCGAATAGGACATGTACGGGAAGCCTTCCTCGCGCAGCACGTCGCGCATGTCGGGCAGCTGATCGGCGGACAGCGTGCCGGCCATCACGTCGCGGTACGCCTGACTGGTGGTGGCGAGCTCGACCGGATCGGTGATGTGGCCGTCGAAGTACGGCACCGGGATCGCATTGCCTTGCACGGCGTTGGCGTAGAGCGCGTCCCAGGTGGGGCTGCAGCTCGTGGTGGGATCGATGGGCGGCTGCGGCATGCAGTTGTTGCAGAAGCAGCCCGCGTTGATGCGCTCGGTGATGATCTGTTGCGAGGGGAACTCGTTGGGTTGCGGCGCGAAGCCTTGGTTGCGGATCACCTGTTCCATGGCGGTCGGCGCCGCGGTGCCTTCGTTGTTCTCGAGCAACATCTGCTGCGTGAGCATCGCGGCCGGGATGCCGCCGTACGACTCGCCGGTGTGCGTGTCGACGAACATCTGCATCGCTTCGCGGTTCTGCACGCGGTTCGGGTAGTACCAATGCGTCCAGCCTTCGACGAGCTCCTGCATGCGCAGCGCCTTCGGCGTGCCGGGGCCGTCGGGCTGGTGGCACTGCAGACAGTCGACCACGGTGTCGCGCACGTCGAAGTCGTCGTAGAGCGACCAGCCCACGAAGCCGGACTCGGCGGCCGGCGTGAACAGATCGGCGTTGGTGCAGCCTTCGTCGGTCTCTTCACACGGCGACACGAAGCGGAACAAGTAGAAGCGCAGCTCGTCGTCGGTGCGATCGTTGGCGACGAGCTCGACGAACGACTCGCCGCGCGCGTAGCCGGTCATGACGAGATCGGGGTTGGGCATGCCGCTCGGCGGGAACGTGATGCCGCCGACGGGTGGCGTGAAGACGAACGCGCGGGGGTTGAGCTCGTTGACGAAGCGCGTGCCGATCGCGGTGGAGTGATACGCGAGCGTGAGGCCGGGGTTGCCGTTCACGCCGTTTTCGAGGTTGCCTTCGACGAAGCCGAGGCCGACGAGCTCGAGCAGCTCGGTGATGCTGGTGACGGTGGGCGGAGCATCGCCGGCGCAGAAGGCTCGCGCGATCGCGTCGTCATGGTTGCGCGCGCAGAGGATCTCCCACTGATCTTCGCCGGCGGGCAGCCCGTGCAGCGGATCGCTGCTCGGCTCGTCGGGCTCGCCGGTCTCGCTCGACTCGCCTGCGGAGGAGGACGACGAGCCGTCGCCGTCTGCCGCGCCGCTGCTCGACGAAGTGCCGGGATCGACCGTCGTCGTGGGGGCCGACGTCGCGTCGGCCGAGGCACCGGTGGTCTCGCTGCCGTCGGCTTGGTCGGGAGCACCGGACGCGTGACACCCGATCACGAGCGACGTTGCGAGCACGAGGGTCGAGCTGCGATTCACGGCCACGAAATTCATCGCCGTCCGTCGCACGACCGACGCACCGATTACAGGAAAACGTGTGCCAACCGAGTTGGCAGGCGCGTCACGGGAAGCGGCCTTCGAAGGCGATCGCAGCGCGCACGAACACCGGGCGTGTGCGGTGGAGATCACCGAGGTTCGTGATCTCGATGGTGCTGCGCACGAAGGGGATGCCGAGCGCCGCGTTGATCACGAACGCGACGTTCTTGCGCAGCACGAACGCGACGCCGGGACCGAGCGTCGCGGCGCTCCATGGGCGACGAATGGTCTTCGCACCCGCGAAGCCGAAACCCTCGACCATCAGCTGACCGGCTTCGATCGCGGCACACAACGGAATCTCGATCTTGCGTCGCGTGGGCACACCACAGCCGCGCGCGCCCGCGGCCCACAGCGAGAAGCGACCACCGACGCCGCGGTCGTCCGCGGAGCGCTTCTCGCTCTGCAGTCGGTAGATCGCGATCGCCTCGCCGCGCCAACCTCGACCGAACGCGCCGGCGGCAGCTTCGAAGAACACCGACGCGCTCGGCAGGCCCGCGCCGTCGATGCCACCGCTCGCGCGCAACAGGCCCCTGGTCTTGCGCACGCGCGGCGCGACGATCGGTGTCGTCTTCGTCGCGCTCGTGGGCGATGGCGTCGCGTCGCTCGGTGCGATCACCGGCGGTGGTTGCGTGCGCGGCTCGGGCTCGACCGGCGGCGACTCGGGCACGACCGGTGGCGCGCCGCTCTTCGTCGGGTCCATCGCGATCGCGACGACGAGCGCGCCGGCATCGAGCGCGGTCTCGCAGTGCGGCGCGACGAAGCTGCGCTCGCTGGGCTCTTCGTCGCCGCGTGCGATCACCAGGTCGAGCGACCACTGACCATCCGGCGCGCGGCGCATCGTGCCGTCGACGTCGATCGGCTGCGGATCGGCGACGTCACCGAGCTGCGCGCGCACGCGCTCGGCCAGCGTGGCTCCCGGACACGGCGCACCATGGACGTGCACGCGCGCATCGAGCTCGTCGGGGGCGAGCACGAGCGCCGCGAGCAAGAGCGCGTGAACCGGCACGTCGCGGCGAGCATAGCGTCGCCGCGCATCGACAGTTGTACATACGTGCAACTGTCGGAAGGGCGGAGGATCGAGCAACTCTGCAACTGTCGTCGCATGCACTCGTGCGTTGCGCTGCGCATGCGTGTGCGCTACGTCGACGTTTCCAGGCGCAGCGTCGCCGGACCCCATGCTGCACTTCATCGCCGGCCAACCGCTGATGGCGATGGGCACGCTCACGCTCTACTTCGAGCCCGGTGAGCGTCGTCGACTGCAGGCGCGCCGAGCCGCCCGCGGTGTCGATGCACGCGGGCGCACGCTCACGTTGCCCAGGAGGAGCGGATGAGCATCGCGCTCGCCATCACGCTCGCGTCGGTGCTCGTCGGTGGTGTGCTCGCGGCCGCGACCTCGCGCGGTCACGCGCTGCTCGACGTGTTGCGCACGTTCGCCGTCGCCGCGGTCGCGACCCTGGCCGCGGTGCAGCTCTTGCCCGAAGCGGTGGAGAGTCTCGGCGCATGGGCGTTGCTCGCGTTCGTCGGCGCGCTCGCGTTGCCGCCGGTGTTCACGTGGGCGTGGCGCAAGCTGACGCGCCATCCCGAGCGGCTCACCTCGCACGGCGTCGGCGTCGAGCTGGGCTACTTCGGCTTCGTCGCGCATCAGTTCGTCGAAGGGCTCGCGCTCGGCACGTACAGCGGGCCGCAACACGCGGATCACGATCACGTCGGGCTCGTGCTCGCGGTCGCCGCCCACACCGTGCCGCTCACCGCGTTGTTCATCGGCACGGTGCTCGTGCGACGCGGCGCGAAGCCGGCGATCCGTCGCGTGGTCGCATTGATGCTCGCCTCCGGGCTCGGCTTCGTCGCGGCCGGTTGGGTGAACCGTTCCGTCACCGACACGATCCAGCCGCTGTTGGCCGCGCTCGTCGCCGGCTTCCTGTGTCACGTGCTCTTGCATCGCCACGACGAACCGCAGCAGCGCACGAATAGCGTGCGCGTGCTCGAGGCGATCGCGGTCGTCGCGGGCGCTGCCCTGCCGCTGTCCGCCATCCACTCCCATGGCGAGGACGAGCACGCCGGGCTGCAGCTCGAGTTGCTCGACGCGTGGCTCGAGCTCGCGCTCGAGACGGCGCCGATGCTCTTGCTCGGGCTCGTGCTGGGTGCGCTGCTGCAAGTCATCGGCGCACGCATCCCGCCGCGCTGGCTCGCCACCGGCAGCGCGAGCACGCAGGCGCTGCGCGGCATCGCGATCGGAGCACCGTTGCCGCTGTGTGCATGCGGCGTCTTGCCGATCGCCGAAGGCTTGCGCAAACGTGGTGCCGGAGTCGCGCTCGTGGTCGCGTTCCTGGTGAGCACGCCCGAGCTCGGGCCCGAGACGCTCACTCTGTCCGTGCGCTTCCTCGGTTGGCCGTACGCACTCGTGCGACTCGTCGCAGCGTTGCTCGTCGCGTACGTCGCGGCGATCGTCTTCGCGCGGCTCGTGCACGGACACGACGCGCATGGCCACGATCATGCGCCGCTCGTTCCGGTGCCCGAGCCACGCCGTCCGCTGCACGACGCGCTGCGCTACATCGACGAGCTGCTGCTGCACACTGCGCCGTGGACGGTGGTGGGCTTGCTCGCGGCCGCGTATCTGTCGATCGCGTTCCCGACCGATGCGCTCGCCCCACTCGCCGCGAGCGGGCTCGACGTCGTCGTCGTCGCGCTCATCGCCTTGCCGATGTACGTCTGTGCCGCTTCGGCGACGCCGATGGCCGCCGTGCTCTTGCTGAAGGGCGTCTCACCCGGCGCGGTGCTCGTGGGGCTCTTGCTCGGGCCCGCGACCAACGTCGCGACGGTCGCCGTGCTCGCGCGCGCGTACGGAGGGCGTGCGGCGGCGATCGGTGTCGCCACGATCGCGATGGTGGTCGTCGGGTCGGGCTACCTCGTCAACGCGCTCGCGGTGCCGGTGTCGCTGCCGCACGAGCTCGACGAGCTGCACACGCACGGAGTGCTCGCGTGGGGCTCACTCGCAGTGCTCGTGGCGATGCTCGGCTGGCAGCTGTGGCGCTGGGGGCTGGGGCCGTGGCTCGAGATCCTCGACGCCGGCGCGCACCTCGACACCCACGATCACGATCACGATCATCATCACCACCACGGACGGTGATGGCTCAATCGTCGTCGTCGTCGTCGGGCGTGGGCTCGGCGGCGTGCACCAACGCGTTCTCGATCAGCTCCACGACGTGGCGATCGGTCAACGCGTAGTAGATGTGCCGACCTTCGCGACGGCGCTTCACCAGGCCTTCGGCGCGCAGCAATCGCAGACGATGCGAGACCGTCGACACCCGCTCGCCGGTGGTCTCCGCGAGCTCGCTGACGCAGGCCTCGCCGGCCACCAGCAGATCGAGCGTGCGCAGCCGCGCCTCGTCGCCGAGCGCCTTGAACAGCCGCACCGCACGCTCGACCTCCTGCGTCGATCGCTTCGGCGCCGCACGATGCCCGTGCTCGTGGGGCGAGCAATCGACGTCGGGCTTCTCTGCTTCGGCCAACTTCGCTTGGAAGTACAACAGCCGCGCGAGCCGTGCAAGTCAGCGCGAGCCGTAGTTGTTGGCCGAACGCTCTTCGTTGCGATCCGTGGCCGGCGGCGGGGCCGGAGACAGCGCGTCGAGCTCCGCACGCGCGGCCGCGTCGAGCTGGAGATCGAGCGCGGCGAGGCAGCGTGCGAGCTGCTCGGTATCGCGGGCGCCCACGATGGGCGCCGTCACGGCGGGATGCGATGCCACCCATGCGATCGCGAGCGCGACCGGATCGAGCCCACGCTCGCGCGCGTGATCGGAGAAGCGCTCGGCCAGCTCGTAGTTGCTCGCGTCGCCGTAGCGCGTGCGATACATCGCCACGTCGACGAGTCGCCCACGCTCGGGTCGACGATCACGACCGTACTTGCCGGTGAGCAGACCACCGCCGGTCGGGCTGTACGGCAGCACCGCGATGCCTTCGGCCTGGCACAGCGGCAGGATCTCCACCTCGGCCTGTCGCTTCGCGAGGTTGTACATCGGCTGCGTGCAGACGATCGGCGACCAACCGTGCCGCTCCGCGATGCCGAGCGCGCGCGCGGTCTGCCACGCCGCGAAGTTGCTCACCGCGGGATAGAGGATCTTGCCCGCGCTCACCAACGACTCCACCGCGCGCAGCACTTCCTCGAGCGGCGTGACGTCGTCGAAGCGATGCAAGAAGAAGATGTCGATGCGATCGGTCGCGAGCCGACGCAGACTCGCTTCGACCGCGCGCACGAGGTGGTAGCGCGAGCTGCCGCGCGCGTTGCCATCGGGTGACGTGGGGAAGTACGCCTTCGTCGTGATGACGACTTCGTCGCGACACGGCGCGATCAGCTTGCCGAGGATCGTCTCCGCACGACCTTCGGCGTACACGTCGGCGCAGTCGAACAGGTTGATGCCGCGCTCGCGCGCCATCGCGAACATGCGGGCCGCGGCGGGCTCGTCGACGTCGTTGCCGAACGGCATCGTGCCGAACGCGAGTCGTGAAACGCGCACGCCGGTGCGCCCGAGGAAGTGCCGATCCATGGATCCCGAGACCTCGCCGGCGGCAGCGTGCGGCGGGGCCAAACCGCTTTGCAAGCCCCTGTTCATGCGCGTGCACGCGCGTACACACGGCCGCAAGCGCACCGTGACCAAGATGCCTCTTGCTTCGATCCGAGCCGCCGGGTAGATAGGACCCTGACCGAACCTTTGCCGAGCGCGTGAGGGCGCACGCCGGAATTACCGGCAGCGCGCGCGTCAAAGGACGAGGCGAGCCGAGGGGAAGGACGCGTGACGCGGCATCAGGCGGTGCTCTTCCGGCAGATCCTGCTGGTCTACGACGTGCTCGTCAGCGTCTGCGCGTTCCTCGTGGCGCTGCATCTGCGCGAGTGGCTCGCGACCACCGGTGTGCCCGACGAGCACCCGCTCGTCGAAGTGCTGCCGGTCAACGTCGCCGACTACTACCCACTCTTGTGGGGCCTCGTGCCGATGTGGACGCTCGCGTTCTACTGGACCGGCGCGCCCGACTTCCGCGTCTCGTATCGCCGCACCGCGGGTCGCTACGCGCGTGCCGTCGCGATCGGTCTCGTGCTGTTCGTCGTCGTCGCGTTCCTCTACAAGGTCGCGTTCGTCGCACGCAGCTTCGTGTTCTTGCTCGGCGCGACGCAGCTGATCGCGCTGGTGTGCGGGCGCTTCGTGTTGCTCGAGGGCGTCGCCGCGCTGCGCCGACAAGGCGTCGACGGCCATCGCGTGCTCGTGGTCGGCTGCGGTGAGCAAGCGGTCGCGTTCGCGAGCTCGCTCAAGAAGAACTCGCCGTGGAACAACCGCTTCATCGGTCACGTCACGGTGCCCGGCGAAGGCATCGACCCTGCCGCGGAACCGATCGTCGGTGGGGTGGAGCGGCTCGCGGCGATGCTCGACAGCCAGCCGGTCGACGAAGTGGTGTTCGCGGTGCCCGGCTACGATGCCGAGCGCTTCTCGCAGGCGATCGCCGCGTGCGACGAGCGCGGTGTCGACGTGCTCCTCACGATGCCGAGCGTGCTACCGCCGTCGTCCGCGAAGTTCGAGATCGCGAACATGACCGGCTTCGATCTCCCGATGCTCGGGATGTCGCGCGTGCCGACCTCGCAGGGGCGCTTGCTGGTGAAGCGTCTGCTCGACATCGGTGGCGCGCTGTTCGGCCTCGCGCTCGCGGGACCGGTGCTCATCGTCGCCGCGATCGCGATCAGGATGAACTCGCGCGGTCCGATCTTCTTCTCGCAGATCCGCGCCGGTCGTCACGGCCGCAAGTTCCGCATGTTGAAGTTCCGCTCGATGGTGGTCGACGCCGAAGCGCTGCGCGCCAAGCTCGAGCACCTCAACGAGATGGACGGGCCGGTGTTCAAGATCAAGCACGACCCGCGCATCACCAGCGTCGGTCGATTCCTGCGCAAGACCAGCATCGACGAGCTGCCGCAGCTCTTCAACGTGCTGCTCGGTGACATGAGCCTCGTCGGTCCGCGGCCGCCGTTGCCGTCGGAGGTCACGCAGTACGAGGCGTGGCAGCGCCGGCGGTTGTCGGTGAAGCCCGGGCTCACCGGCCTGTGGCAGGTGTCCGGCCGCAACCAGGTCGACTTCGAGCAGTGGATGTCGCTCGACCTCGAGTACATCGACAACTGGTCGCTGTGGCTCGACCTCAAGATCATCTTCCGCACCGTGCCGGTGGTCCTGCGCGGCAGCGGAGCGAGCTGAGCTCGGCCGTCGTCTGCGCGATCGCTGTCGGGCTGCTCGATCACGCGCGCGATCGCGAATCGTTGCAGGTCCAACGATCGCGCTGAACTGCACGGGATCGCGGTGTTTTCCCGCGGGCGAGCTCCAGTGGGACATGTGACCGCTGGTTGCACCGTTGCCCACGCGGCGGCACACCCAATTCCGAACCATGTGGGCGACGGTTCGGGCGCGGCTGAGGCAGATCGGGGACGACCAACATCGCGATGGGTGGGTATGGACGGCCGCGACCGCGGTGCTCCTGCTCAACCTCGGCGACGCGATCTTCACCATGTGGTGGGTGCACGCCGGCGTCGCGACCGAGGCCAACGTGCTGCTCGCGGATCTCGTCGAGCGCAACGCGGTGGGCTTCGCGGTCGCGAAGTGCATGCTGGTCTCGCTCGGCGTGCTGCTGCTCTGGCGACAACGTCGACGTTCGCTCGCGACGTTCGGGCTCGGCTTCGTGTGCGCGGCCTACTCGGCGCTGCTGCTCTACCACCTCGGCATCGCGATGCTCGCCGTCGAGCAACGCATGGCCTAAGCCGCGCACGATTGGCAGTGGCGCATCGCTGCGTCGCACTGATCTTCGGCGCGCCGACAGGCTTCGTCGTAGCGGCTGTCGTCGTCGTGATCCTCGGCGAGCCCACAGACGCGCTCGCGTAGATCGCACGTGGTGATCGCGAGCTCGCACACTCGCTCGCAGCGCGAGCGCGGGCGTCGATCGTCACGCTCGGTGTGCAGGCGCGCGCGCTTCGACTCGCGCGCGCGCCGATGCGAGCGGCTCTTCAACCGCGGTGCCTCGTCGCGTTCGGGCTCCATTGCGGGCTCGGGCGGAGCGCTGGGCGTGACCTCGGTGAAGTCGCGGCCCGGTTGCGGGCTGTCGGGCCCCGCCACCGGCTCCTCGGTGGTATCGGGCTCGTCGGGCGTCTCGCCGTCGTCGGGCGCATCGACCGGTGCCTCGACCTTCGTGTCGTCGGCCTCGAGTCGCGCCGGCGCCGGTCCGCGATACGCGACCACGATGCCTTCGCTCTGCAGCTCCTGATCGCGCTGCGCGAGCGCGGCGTCGATCGACGCGATGTCGTCGCTCACCTGCAACGGCGTCGTCGAGCCTTCCTTCTTCTTGCACGCCTGCGCCGCGACGGCGACGAGCGCAGCCAGCAGCATCACCGCGATGCGTTCATTGCGAGCAACCACTGCAGGCCTCCGTGGCGCGATCGCAATCGTCGGTGGCGCGCGTGCACGCATCGCCGTAGCGCGGCTCGTCCTCGTGATCCGCGACCATGCCGCAGATGCGATCCTTCAGCCCGCAGATCGCATCGGCGAGATCGCAGGTGCGCTCGCACTTGTCGGCCGCGTCGGTCGATGCGGGATCGCCCGCGCTCTCGCCCCGCGGAACCGCGCCCTTGCTCGCGAGCTCGTCTTCGAGCTCGGCGAGCTCTCGCTCCAGGTCGTCGATGTCGCTCGCGGGCCGCTCGGCCGCGCCCGCGGCATCTCCGGGTGCCTCGGTGGCCGCTTCCTTCTTGCACGCGACCGCGAGAAGAAGCGCAGTGGCGAGGGCGATTGTGAGGCGCTGGTGCATGGGCGGCCCGAGCATCCCCGAGCGGCGCGATCGTGGCAAACGCGGGTCGCAGCCGCCGGCGCTGGACCGAACGTGCGCCGCGGGCTCTCGCTGACAGGAGCGCGGCAACCGGCGAAGCTTCGGGTGAAAGCGGCGCGGGGGCAGGCGTCGTTCGGGGGGGCACATGCAGACGAAGCTTCGGATGGTGGTGTGCGCGGCGATGGCCCTGCAAATGGGCTGCAGCTCTGCGTCGGCGCTCGGTGGTGGCAGTGGTGGTGGGCAGAACTTGCACCAAGGTGCCGACGATGCGCCGCATGTGTTCACGGCGCGCGCCCATCCGCCGCGCGTGCGCTCGGCTCCGCCGCACGTCGATGTCTCGTCGTTGCCGCGACTCGCCGAGCGATCGGCGTCGTGCTTCGGCACGAGCGACAACGAAGCCGGCATCGCGACGCCGCCGAAGAAGACGAAGAAGAAGTCGAAGGGCAAGGGTTCCTCTGGATCCGTCGCACGCAAGTCGAGCGGGTTCGTTCCGTACAATCCCGGTGGCGCAGGTGGCAGCGCGACGCCGACCACGGTCGCGACGAAGAAACCCGCCAAGCCTTCGCCGAAATCCTCACCGCCGCCGGCGACGACGACTCCGAGCGCAGCGCCGGAGCCGATGGTCGATCCGAGCGCGCCTGCAGGCGGTGCAGCGTTCGAAGCCGACGACAGCGCGCGCGACTTCTCCGGTGTCGCCGAAGAAGCACCGTCCGCGCCGACCGACTCCGGGCCGGCGATCGCGAAGAGCGGGAGCAAGCGTGAGTCGCGAAAAGCCGACAAGGAATCGCGTCGTGAAGCGCGGAAGCACCGCGGCAAGGCGCTCGCGAGCGAGACCTCGGCACCACCCGCGAGCAGCGAGCCCGTCGCGATCGCGCAAGCGAGCCCCGACGATCAGTTCGACGACTGGGGCCGCGCGACCTACCTCTCGAACGACGACAGCATGAGCTTGTCGTCGGCGCAGCGGGTGATCTTCGCGATCGATCGCTTCCTGCCGCTGCCGCTCGCGCACATCCGTCCGCACGAGCTGCTCAACTACTTCCAGTTCGACACCGCCGACGTGCCCGAGCAGGACGACTTCTCCGTGAACGCCGAGATCGCGCCCGATCCCGAGAAGCCCGGCATCTACAACCTCGCGCTCGCGGTCGCGGGGCGTCCGCTCGATCGCGAGTCGCGGCGCAACGCGGCGATCACCTTCGTGGTCGATCGCTCGGGCTCGATGTCCGACGAAGGCCGCATGGAGTACCTCAAGCGCGGCCTGCATCGCGCGGTCGACGAGCTGAAGACCGGCGACATGGTCTCGCTGGTGCTGTTCGACGACCAAGTGTGCACGCCGGTCGAGAACTTCGTGGTCGGTCGCGACCCGCGGAAGATCCTCGACAGCGCGATCGACAAGCTCGAGCCGCGCGGCTCCACCGACGTGCACGCGGGCCTCGTGCAGGGCTACGAGATCGCCGACCGCAGCTTCCAGAGCACGCACAGCAACCGCGTGATGCTGGTGACGGACGCTTTGGCCAACACCGGCGTCACCGACACCGAGTCGATCGCGCTCATCGGCAAACACTACGACCAACGCCGCATCCGACTGTCGGGCATCGGCGTCGGCACCGAGTTCAACGACGAGCTGCTCGACAAGCTCACCGAGAAGGGCCGCGGCGCCTACGTGTTCCTCGGCTCCGAAGCCGAGGTCGACGCGGTGTTCGGCTCGCGCTTCGTCTCGCTCATCGAGACGGTCGCGAACGACGTGCACTTCCAGCTGCACCTGCCGCCGTCGCTGCGCATGAACGTGTTCTACGGCGAGGAGTCGTCGGCGGTGAAGGAGGACGTGCAGGCGATCCACTACTTCGCCAACACCTCGCAGCTCTTCCTCTCGGATCTGATGGCGAAGCAGGGGAAGCTGCGCGCGCAGGACTCGATCATGCTCACCGTCGAGTACGAAGATCCCGAGAGCGGCGACGCGATGGTCGAGGAGTTCGCGTTCAACCTCGGCGAGATCACCAACGAGGGCAAGAACATCAAGAAGAGCCGCATGCTCATCCGCTTCATCGACGGGCTCGCGGCGATGGCGGCACGACCGTTGCCGAGCAGCTGGTCGGCGGAGCGCGGCGCGTGGATCGACGAGGATGCCAACGGCGTGTGCGACACCGGTCGCAACGATCTGCAGCGCATGAGCAGCGGCATCGAGGGCGACCCCGAGGTGAAGCGCGTGAACGGGCTGTGGGATCGCTACTGCGCGCGCTTCGATCGCCCGCGTAGCGGTGGTGCGACGCGTCGCGCGTCACCCGAGCAAGGGTGGCCGTCCGCGACCGGCAAGTAGCTCGGCACGTTTGCCGAGCACGAGCGCCAGCAACAGCACGAGCGCCCCGATGGCGATGATCGCCGTCGCGGCGCTCGCGGCACGTTGGGGCCCGACGAAGATCTCCGGATACGCGACGTAGCCCAGCGGCATGCCGCGCGCGCCGAGGACCATCAGCGCGATCGCGTGGCCGAGCATCCCGACGGAGAGCAGCACGGCCGCGATGCGGGCGAGCCACGCGTGCACGCGACGGCCGAACAGCTCCACCGACGACGCGAGGATGCCCGCGAGCACCGCGAGCCCGAGTGCGGTCGACCAGAGGTGATCGCTGCCCGAGATGAAGGTGGTGTCGTGCAGATGGATGTCGCCGACGCGATCGAGGATGCGCCGTGCGATGCGGATGCCGATCGTCGCGGGCACGATGCCGAACGCGAGCAACACGAGCGCGGGGCTGCGCCACCACGCGGCCCCGTCACGCACGAGCGCCCACGCGACGATCACCGCTGCGAGCGCGGCGTCGACCGGCGTGGGGTCGATGCCGGTCGCGACGAAGGTCGTGCGCGCCGCGATCGCGACCGTGACGAGCAGCACGACGAGTCGACGTGCACGCGTCGCTGCCGAGCTCGCGATCGACTGCGCGAGCAGGTACACGGTCTGCAGCGCGAGCCCGCAGGTCAGCAACGCGGGGCCGATCCACGCGGTGGGGCTCGGGTGGGGATCGAAGTGCGTCCAGCCGTCGTCGGAGGACGCCGTGCCTACGACCACCACGACGCCGCCGCCGACCACGAGCAGTGCGATCGCGGCCAACGGCAGCAGCCGCGCCGAGCGGAGGCGTTCGGTCGCGACGAGCGTCGTCGACAATCCGTAGAGCGCAGGTATGCCCACGCCCGTCGTCATCGCGGCGCGATGCAGTGCGAACCAGCGTCCGGCCGCTTCGACGGTGCCGTCGAGATCCGGCGTCCAGGCTTCGATGCGCAGTGCGAAGGCGGACGCACCGCCGGCGGCCAAGCCGAGCAACACGAGCACGAGCCAGCCGCGCGCGAGGGCGATCGCCCCGCGTGAAGTTTCTCCGACGTCGCGCGCGTGCGAGGTTTCGTCCGAGGACGGCGCCGCGTAGGGGTTCACGGCCACGCGCGCCGCAACGTAGCAGGAAACCGTGGCGTAGCTATGTGGGTCTAGCCCGCGTGTCGAACGATACCGATGTTCCCTCGGGATCGGATGGCCTCCGCATCCGTGGACTGACGAAGACGTACGCGAACGGCGTGCGGGCGCTGCAAGGGGTCGAGCTCGACGTGCCGCCCGGCATGTTCGGGTTGCTCGGGCCCAACGGCGCCGGCAAGTCGACGCTGATGCGCACGGTGGCGACGCTGCAGGATCCGGATTCCGGCAGCGTGCGGCTCGGTGAGCTCGACGTGTTGCGCGACAAGGATGCGGTGCGTCGCGTGCTCGGCTATCTGCCGCAGGACTTCGGCGTGTATCCGCATCTCGATCCGTTGTCGTTGCTCGATCACTTCGCGATGCTGAAGGGCATCGTCGATCGTGGTGAGCGCAAGGCGATGGTCGAGGCGCTCTTGAAGCGCGTGAACCTCTGGGAGGTGCGACGCAAGCGACTCGGTGGTTTCTCGGGCGGCATGAAGCAGCGCTTCGGGATCGCCCAAGCCTTGCTCGGCGCGCCGCGGCTCATCATCGTCGACGAGCCGACGGCGGGCCTCGACCCGGAGGAGCGGACGCGCTTCCTCAACCTGCTCGCGGAGATCGGTGAGCAAGTCGTCGTGGTGCTGTCGACCCACATCGTCGACGACGTCGCCGATCTCTGCGCGCAGATGGCCATCATCGCGGGCGGGAAGGTGCTGCAGCGCGGAGAGCCGCACGACGCGATCGACGGCCTGCGCGGCAAGACGTGGCGCAAGGTGATCGAGAAGGCGCAGCTCGAGGCGCATCGCAAGGATCACACGGTGATCTCCACGCGCTTGGTCAACGGACGCACCGTCATCCACGTGTTCGGCGAGCAGGATCCCGGCGGAGGCTTCACCGCCGTCGATCCCGATCTCGAGGACGTCTACTTCACCGCGTTGCGACGGGCGGCCTGACATGCTGTGGGAGTTCTTTCGCTTCGAGCTGCGCTCGCGGCTCCGTCAACCCACCGTCTACCTCTTCGCGCTGGTCTTCGCGCTGCTCGGCTTCGGGCTCGCCACCACCGATGCGGTGCAGGTCGGCGGTGCGCGGGGGCAGACCGCCATCAACGCGCCCGTCGTCGTCGCGCAGATGCTCGGCGTGTTCAGCATCTTCGGCGTGCTGATCGCGACCGCATTCGTCGCCACCGCCGTGGTTCGCGACTTCGATCAGCGCACGTACGCCGCGTTCTTCACCAGCCCGATCAAGCGCGGACACCTGCTGCTCGGGCGCTTCTTCGGCTCGCTCACGATGGCGTGGGTGGTGATCTCCGCATCGGCGCTCGGGTTCGCGTTGGGCACCACGATGCCGTGGCTCGATCAAGAACGCCTGGTCACGACGCCGTCGGGCACGTATCTGTTGGCGATCGCAGTGATCGCGCTGCCCGATCTGTTCGTGATGGGTGCGGTGTTCTTCACGGTCGGCACGCTCACGCGCCGTGTGCTGTTCGCGTACGTCGCGGTCGCGGGCTTCTTCGTGGTCTACGTCGCGTCGCAGGGGCTCATCGGCGGGCTCGAGAACGATCTGCTGGCCGCGTGCGCCGATCCGTTCGGGCTGTCGGCGATGGCGCTCGACGTGCGCTACTGGACGGTCGCCGAGCGCAACGGCGAGGTGCCGGTGCTCGGCTCGCTGCTGCTCATGAACCGCGCGCTGTGGATCGGCATCGGTGCGCTCGCGCTCGCGTTCACCCACGCGCGCTTCCGCATGGTCGCGCCGATCGAGCGCACGCGGGATCGCAAGCTCGAAGACGGCTCGGCCGACACCGGCAGCCGCGACGTCGCGCTGCCGGTGGTCCACATCGCGCAGACCGGCACGTTCGCGCAGCTGCTCCACCAGCTGAAGGTCGAGACCCTCGGCGTGCTGCGCGGCACGCCGTTCCTCGTGATCACGCTCTTCGGGGCGCTCAACGTCCTCGGTGGTGTGTTCGCGGCCACCGACGAGCTCTTCGGTACGCCGGTCTATCCGGTCACCGCGCTGATGGTGAACACCGTCGAGGGCACATCCTCGCTGTTCATCCTCATCGTGATCGTCTTCTATGCCGGCGAGCTCGCGTGGAAGGAGCGCAAGCTCGGCCTCGCCGACGTCTACGACGCGTTGCCGGTGTCGTCGTGGACACCGATGATCGCGAAGCTCGGGGCGCTCATCGTGGGCATCGCGGTGTTGCAGGCGTGCGCCGTGCTCACCGCAATCGGTGTGCAGCTCGCGAAGGGCTGGACGCACATCGAGCTCGGGCTCTACTTCGAGGCGATCTTCGTGATCGATCTGTCGCGCTGGGCCTTGTTGGCCGCGCTCGCGCTCGTGCTGCAAGCGCTGGTCAACCACAAGTACGTGGGCTTCCTCGCGATGATCGGCTACTTCGTGTTCGATCAGGTGCTGCCGCTGCTCGACTGCGAGCGGGGCCTCTATCGCTTCGCGGCCTCACCGGGCGCGCCGTACTCCGACATGAACGGCTACGGCCACTTCACGGTCGGGCTGCTCTGGTACCGGTTGTACTGGACGCTCGGCGCGCTGATCCTGCTCGTGATCGCGGGGCTCGTGTGGCCGCGCGGCACCGACACGCGCCTGCGGCTGCGCCTACGCCAGGCTCGCGCACGCTTCACGCTGAAGCTGCGCGCGTTCACACTCTTGCTCGCAGCGTCGTTCGGCGCGGTGGGTGGTTGGATCTTCTACAACACCGACGTGCTCAATCACTACCTGCCGAGCGACGAGAACGAGCGCATCGCGGTGTTGTTCGAGCAGCGCTACCAACAGTACGAGCACGTGCTGCAGCCGCGCGTCACTGCGGTCGACGTCGAGGTCGAGCTCTATCCCGCGGAGCGGCGCGCCGATCTCGTCGGCTGGCTGGATCTCGTCAACCGCGGCGACGCGGCGATCCCGGTGGTCTACGTGCACATCGCGGATCCGCGGTTGAACGTGCGCAAGCTGGAGCTCCAAGGCGCGACGCTGGAGTCCGAGGATCTCGAGATCGGCTGGCGCAGCTTCGCGCTCGCGCAGCCGCTCGCACCGGGTGCGCACGCGCGGCTCGACTTCGACATCGGCTTCGCGGAGCCCGGCTTCGTCGAGCGCGGCTCGAACACCGAGGTGGTGTTCAACGGCTCGTTCCTGCACAGCCCGCAGTACATCCCGCGTATCGGCTACGACCGCGGTGGCGAGCTCGGCGATCCCAACGAACGCCGCAAGCGCGGCTTGCCCGAGCGCAAGCGCATGGCCGATCTCGACGACGAGGCCGCGCGCGCGAACACGTACATCTCGCACGAGGCCGACTGGATCGACTTCGCTGCGACCGTCGGCACCACCGAGGATCAGGTCGCGCTCGCGCCCGGCTACCTCGAGAAAGAGTGGCACGAGAACGGACGTCGCTACTTCCGCTACGTGATGGACGCCCCGATCCTCGACTTCTATGCGTTCCTGTCCGCGCGCTGGGACATCGTGCGCGACACCTGGCACGACGTCGCGATCGAGGTCTATCACCATCGCGGTCACGACATGAACGTGGCGCGCATGGTCGATGCGACCAAGAAGTCGCTCGACTACTTCACGAAGGCGTTCAGCCCGTATCAGCACCGGCAGGTGCGCATCGTCGAGTTCCCCGGCTACGAGCGCTATGCACAGTCGTTCCCCAACACGATCCCGTACTCCGAGGCGATCGGCTTCATCGCGGACCTCCGCGACCCCGAGAACATCGACTACGTGTTCTACGTGACCGCGCACGAGGTCGCGCACCAGTGGTGGGCGCATCAAGTGATCGGTGCCGACGTGCAGGGCAGCACCGTGATGTCGGAGACGCTCGCGCAGTACTCCGCGTTGATGGTGATGGAGAAGGAGTACGGGCGCGAGCACATGCGGCGATTCCTGAAGTTCGAGCTCGATCGCTATCTCGCGGGTCGCGGGCGCGAGACGGTGCGCGAGCTGCCGCTCATGCGCGTCGAGAACCAGCCCTACGTGCACTACAACAAGGGCAGCCTCGTGATGTACGCGCTGCGCGAGTACATCGGCGAGGACACGGTGAACCGCGTGCTGTCCGAGTACATCCGCGACGTCGGTTTCCAGCGCGCGCCCTACACGACGTCGCGCGAGCTGGTCGACCGCTTCCGCGCCGCCACGCCGGAGAAGTACGCGTACCTCATCGAAGACATGTTCGAGACGATCACGCTCTACGACAACCGCGCGAAGGCGGCACGTGCGAAGGAGCTACCCGAAGGCGGCTGGGAGGTCGAGATCGACGTGGAGACCCGCAAGCTCCGCGCCGACGAGAGCGGCGTCGAAGAACAGATCACGCTGTCCGACTACATCGAGGTCGGCGTGATGGGCGAGCGCACCGACGACAGCGGCGTCACACGCGAGGTGCCGCTCGTGCTCGAGCAGCGCCACTTCGACACCGAGACCGGCACCATCACGCTGCGCTGCACCGAACGCCCCACGCGCGCGGGCATCGACCCGCGCGCATTGCTGGTCGATCGCGACCCGGACGACAACCTGAAATCGATCGACTTCGGCTCGTAAGCGCCGATCAGCGGCAGCGGGTGAATCGCGAGCGCAGATCGATCCTAGTCGATCTGCGCGCGCGATACCAGTCTTGCGTGAACGCGATCGGGCGCGCACAACGGAGCGAGATGGTCGCAATCGCCGACGCCGTCGTGCTGCACCGTCGCGCTGCCGAGCTTGCTCGGCGCGCGCAGCCCGGGGCGGGTGCGCCGTACTTCGGCTACCTGCGCGTGAAGACCGGCGGTCGCACGCGCGACGTGTTGCTCGGGCGACGCGCGATGATGCTCGGCGAGTTCGCGTTGGTCGACTGGGAGCGCTCGCCGCTCGCGGAGATCTTCTTCTCGCATCGCGAAGGCGACGGCTACGAGCTCGACGCCGACCGTCGCACGCTGCAAGGCGAGGTCGTGACGCGGCAGCTGGTGTCGTTCGCGGGTGACGAGCTCGTCGAGATCGAGACCGAGAACGAGCGCTGGCGCCGTGACGCCCAGGGCTGGCACGCGGAGCCGCTCGTGCTGCCCTCGCTCGTGCCGCGACGCAACAGCGCAGCCACGCTGGGCGATCCGGTCACGCTCGATGCGAATCAGCGCAACGCGGTCGAGCTCGACGGCCGTCGCTCGCTGCTCGTGCTCGGTGAGGCGGGCTTCGGCAAGACCACCGTCGCGCTCTATCGGCTCGCGCATCTCCAAGCCATCGCACGCGCGGAGGGCCGGCCGTTCAACGCGCTCGTCGTGGTGCCCACCGAAGCGCTGCGGCGGCTGTCGTCGCTGATGCTGCAGCGGCTCGGCATCTCAGGTATCGAGGTCGCGACGTTCGACGATTGGGTCGTGCCGCAGGCCTTCGCGGCGTTCCCCGATCTACCGCGCCGACTGTCGCGCGACGTCGCGCCGGTGATCTCGCGGCTGAAGCGACATCCGGCGCTGCGCACCGTGTTGCCCGAGATCGTCGCGGGCACACCCGCGATGAAGGCGATCGCGAAGGGCGACGCCGAACGCTACGGCTCGCGCGAGCCGCTGTTGCACCTCTTCGGTGATCGCGAGCTGATGAAGCGGGTCATCGAGCACGCCGCCGGCGCGTTGCCGTCGTCCGCGGTGGCGACGCTCGCGGCACACACGCGGCTGCAGTTCACCCCGACCACCGAGCAGAGCTACGCGCACGTCAGCGCGGATCGCCTGCAGACGCTCGACGGCCGTGCGATCGACGAGAGCACGCCGATGCAGAACGCGACCACCATCGACGCGGAGGATTGCGCCGTGCTGTTCGAGCTCGAGCACCTGCGCAATCCCTCGCGCAAGCGCGCGCGCTACCACCACGTGGTGATCGACGAGGCGCAGGAGCTGGCGCCGATCGAGCTCGCCGTGCTCGGTCGCGCCGTGTTGCCCGATGGAGCGATCACCGTCGCGGGCGACGAGCAGCAGCAGATCGACGAGCCCATGCCGTTCGCGGGCTGGCCGGTGGTGATGGGCGAGCTCGGCATCCGCGATCACCAGCGCACCGTGCTCACCGAGAGCTATCGCTGTCCGCCCGCCGTCGAGTCGCTCGCGCGCAGCATCGTCGGGCGCGTGCAGGGCCCGGGTCGTGCGCAACCAGACGAAGCACCGATCGTGTGGCATCGCTGCGCGAGCCCGTGTCACTTCGCGAACACGGTGATCGAAGCGCTCACACGATTGCGCGAGCGCGACCGTCGCTCGCGCATCGCGTTGGTGTGCCGCCACTACGAGTCGGCCCAGAAGCTCTACGCCCAGCTCGCGCGCGCCAGCTCGGTTCAGCTCGCACTCGACGGCGACTTCGACTTCCGTCCGGGCGCGATCGTGACGTGCGTCGAAGAAGTGCGCGGCCTCGAGTTCGATCACGTGATCGTTCCCGACGCGACCAGCGGCAGCTATCCCGACGATCCCGCGGCTCGGCGCGCGCTCTACGTCGCGATCACCCGCACGATGCACCAGCTCTGGCTCGTCACCACCGGACCGTGGTCGCCGCTGTTGCGTGCGCACGTGCCCACGAGCTGAATCACGGGCAACCCGCGCCCGCGGCGTCGAGCTTGCACAGCCAGAAGTTCGCGTAGTTGCTGTTCATGCTCGGCCAGTCGCCGACGAGCGCGACGCCACCGTCCGGCATCGCGATCGCGTCGGTGGCTGCGGCGCGCGGCGTCTCGAACGTGCGCGCAGATTGCAGCGCGAGCGCGGCGTCGAAACGTCCGAGCCATGCCGGCTTCAGTGGATCGCTGGCCGTGCCGACGCCGACGATCACGTCGCCGCTCTTCACGAGCGCACGGATCTTCGCGGCGGCCTCGATGCGCGCTTCGTGCTTCGGTGCGCCGCTGCCATCGATGCGCGCGATCCATCCGCGACCGTCGGAATCGCCGGCGATGACGAGATCACCCGAGGGCTCGACCAGCAGCGTGAACGCGCCGTCGTGCGCGGGCCCACCGTAGGTGCGATCCCACTTCGCGTCGCCGTTGTCGTCGAGTCGCAGCACCCACGCGTCGTCTTTGCCCGCGCCCTTCGAGCCGGTGAAGCCGGCGAGCACGAACCCGTCGTCGAGCTTCGCGAGCGCATGCGCGAAGTCCTTCTGCGCGCCTCCGAAGATGCGCTCGCGGATCTCCTTGCCATCGGCGTCGAGCCACCAGACGCCGACGTCGAGCGCCTGCTCGGGGCGATGCGTCGAGCCGGTGACGACGTAGCCGTTGCCGAGCGTGATGATCGCGAGCGCGGTGTCGTCGCCCGCGCCGCCCCACGTCCGCTGCCACACGGTCTTCGCCTGCGCATCGAGCTTCACTGCGAGCGCTTCGCGAGCACCACCGACCTCGGCAGCACCGATCGCGACGAAGCCACCGTCCGGCGTCGCGATCACGGCTTCGAAGACCTCGTCCGCGCCACTGCCGCCGATGCGCGCGGTCGCTGCACGTTCGCCGTCTTTGTCGAAGAGCTTCACGCACGCGTCCCACTCGCCCTCGCGCCCGGACTCGACCGGCTCGCACTTGCCGACGACCGCATAGCTGCCGTCCTTCAGCAACGCGAGCCCCTCGGCGCGATCGTTCCACAGCTCACCGGTGTGGGCCTCGAGCACGTCGCGCACCGGCGGCGGCGGCTCGACCGGTGGCGCGACCACGACCTTGGTGTCGACGGCTTTCGTTTCGACGGCCTTGGCCTCGACGGTCTTGGCCTCGACAGTCTTCGTGTCCGCGGGCTTCGTCTCGACGGTCTTCGTCTCCGCCGTCGTGCGGTCGCACGCGACGAGCACGAGCAGGAGAAGCGCGGAGCTCCGCATCATCGGCACCATCGCATGCGCAGGGCGTCCCTGGTAGACCGCCGCCCCCCGCTTTCGATCACTCGCGTCACATGTCCCAGTAGTAGTAGAAATCGCCGGGCGTCAGATCTGCGTGCACGTGGTTGTCGTGCGCGTCGTTGTACTCGGGCGTGAGCATGATGTGCCACACCGCCATGTCCCAGTAGGCGTCGAACAGATCGCGCAGCCACGAGCCACCCGCGGTGACCGGAGCGTCGACGAAGTCCTCCCAGTCGTCGATGACCGTATAGAAGGATCCGTCGCCGAGCTCGAAGCCGTAGTAGTCGATCGCGTTCGCGAACGCGTGTTGCGAGAGCGTGGTCGTGCCCGCGATCGGTCGGCAGTTGTAGGTGCCGTAGTGCACGAGCGTGGTCGCGTCCATCTCGACTGCGACCACACCGCCCTTCGCGACCGCGAGCGCGGCTTCGCACGCGAGCAACACACCATCGGGCGCGTCGCTGTCGACGTAGCGCAGCGGCAGACCGGGCACCGCTTCGTAGAGGATCACCGGCTCGGCGATCGTGCAGGTGAGCTCGGGATAACCATCGGGATGCTCGTCGGGATGAGACGTGGGCTCCCACGCAGCCCCGAGGGCGTCGAGCTGGCCCGCGCAATCGGTCGCGGGCGGCACGAACGGATCGGGCACGCACACCGCGGCCGATGCCGAGGGATCCGCGAAGCGGGTCAGCGTCGCGCAGCCGTAGCCATCGCGACAGCCGTCGCCGCCGAGCAATCCGACGTCGCACTGCGACACGCAGTCGCCCATCGAGTCGAGCCCGACCGCGGACGCGTCGATGCAGAACGTCTCGGGCGCGCCGTCGAGATCGGGGCACAACATGTCGCACGCCTGCGAGCACGTGCCGCAGGGGAAGCCTTGATCCTCGCGCAGGCAGAAGCCGCCGTCATAGTTGCAGTCGGCATCGCTCGCGCATGGCGATCCGATCCACGTCGAGGCCCACGCGGGTGTGCAATCCCAGTCGGGCCCGCCGGTGCTCTCGCCCGCTTCGCTGCTCGCATCGGCGGTGGGATCGATCGAGTCGGACGACTCGGTGCCTTCGCCGCCTTCGCTGTCGGGATCGACGCTCTCGCCTTCGCTCTCGCCTTCGCTCGTGTCGACGCCGGCTTCGCTGGTCGGTTCCCACGCACCGTCGCCGCTCGCAGACGAGCCGCCACCGCACGCAGGCAGGAGGCCCACGACGATCCATCGAGCGTGCCGCATGGCCGAACCGTAGCAGTGCGCCCGGGCCACAGCATCGTAGTGATTGCGTAGCTCGCCGTGCCGGGGGTGCGGGCCTCAATGCAGTGTTTCGAGCGCTGCGCGGGCGCGCGCGGACACGTCCGGGAGCTGGCCGTCTGCGGTGAGATCGATCGCACGTTGCAGGTCGGCGCGCGCTCGCTCGGATTCGCCGAGCGCGACCAGCAGCTCGGCACGCGGCAGATAGACGCGCGCGAGGCCGGGCTCGTCGGCGCCGACGATCTGTTCGGCGACCGCGAGCACGCGATCGTAGTGCTGCAGCGCGCCTTCGCGGTCGCCTTCGCGTTCGCACTGCATCGCGAGATTCATGTGGGAGGCCGCGACGTCGGGATGCGCAGGTCCGAGCGCAGCGATGCGCAGATCGAGCGCACGCTGTTCGAGCGCGCGCGAGCCGTGCACGTCACCACGCGCACGCGTGATGCCGGCGAGGTTCGAGAGCATCGTCGCGACCAACGCGGGCTCGGGCGGCGCGATGGCCTCGGCGGCATCCACCGCTTCGCGCAGCAACGTGTGCGCGGCCTCGAGATCGCCGTCGGCCCGCGCCAGCAGGGCTTCGATCGAGCGCAAGCGGATGCGATCACGCGCGCGACCACCGAGCCGTACCGCGACGCGAGCATCGACGAGATCGCGGCGCGCGTCGTCGAGCTGCTCGGTGCGCACCGTCTCGACGAACACCAGCGAGAGCCACGCCGACGCTTCGAGATCGACGCGACCGATCTCGTGCGCCGCCGCGATGGTCTCGCGCAGCGTCGCGATGGTCGCCGGCGGATCGGCGCCTTGAGCATCCATCGCGGCGAGCTCGAGCCCGGACTCCGCGAGCAACGCGGAGGAGCGCAGCTCGGCGGCGCGCGTACGCACTTCGACGATCAGCGGACGCGCGTCGCCGTACTTGCCGAGCCGACGCAGCGCCTGCGCGCGCTCGAGCGTCGCGACCAGCTCGGGATGCGTCGATGCGCCCGCGACCTCCGCGGTGATGCACTCGGTCGGGCGCGGCAACGCGTCGACGGCTGCGAGCGCGAGCGTGGGCACACCGGGATCCGTGGGATCGATCGCGACCGAGAGCGCATCGGCGGCTCGACGCGCGTGATCGAGACAGCGCATGCGCACGTCGAGCAGCGCTTCGCCCTGCGTCGCGTGCTGCCAGGTCGCGCGACAGATCGTGGCATACGCGTCCGACCACGACGCGCTCCACTCGGCCGCGCGCGCGCGCAGCTGGGTCGCGACTTGCTCGCCGAGCGCGCCCGCCTGTGCAGTGAGGCCGGTGTCGAGCGCAGCCGGCAAGGGCAGCACGATCGACGGTGGCGTGCACTTCGGATCGGCGGGCCGCGCCCATACGACGGCCGCCGCGATCGCCAGCGCGCCGACCAGCACGCGTCGCGGACGCGATCGCCCGCCGCTGCGCAACGCCCGGGCTGCGCTGCCGAGATCGTCGAAGCGTTCGTCGGGATCGTCCGCGAGCCCCCGCGCGATGACGTGCGCGAGCCGGCCCGCAGGTCGCAACGCCTCGTGCACGCACACGAAGAACGCCCACTGATCGGAGCGCGGTGAAGGAGCACCGCCCGCGCGCAGCTCGGGCGCGAGGTAGCCCGGCGTGCCTGCGGGCGCGTGCCCGGGCTCCGCGCGTGCGCGTGCGAGCCCGAAGTCGACGAGTCGCGGCCGCCCGTCGCTGCCGACGATCACGTTGCGCGGCTTCACGTCGCCGTGGCAGAGGCCGGCCGCGTGCACGCACGCGAGCCCGTCGGCGATCTCGGCGAGCACACCCACGATCTCCGCGCGCGTTCGACCGGTACGCCACACGTCGAGCGTCGCACCGCGTACGAGCTCCATCACGATGAACACGTCGTCGCCGTCGCGACCGACGTCGTAGATCGCGACCACGTTGGGATGCGCGATGCTGGCGAGCGCGCGCGCTTCGTCGAGCACACCGACCGCCGTGCTGCGACGGTGCACGAGCTTGATCGCGACCTCGCGATCCAGCGTCGGATCGTATGCGGCGTAGACGATGCCGGATCCCCCGGTGCCGAGCCGGCGTCGCACGATGCGGCCCGCGATCAGCAGCGGCCGGGGCGCCTCGCCGAGCAAGCGATGCCGCACCGCGCGATAGATCCGATCGAGCTCGACGGTGTTCAGCCCGCAGTCCATGGCATGATCGATGCGGCGTGTCGGATCCCGGTGACGAGCAGCTGCTGGCGGCGTGGGCCGCCGGCGATCGCATCGCCGGTGGTGCACTGCTCGATCGCTATTTTGCCCTCGTGTGTCGCTTCTTCGCGAACAAGCTCCCCGACGACGCCGAGGACCTCGTGCAGCAGACCTTCCTCGCGTGTGTCGAGGGGCGCGATCGTCTGCGCAGCGGCGCGTTCCGCAGCTACCTCTTCGGCGCAGCTCACAACGTGTTGCGTGCGCAGCTGCGACGGCGACTGCGTACGCGCGCCGACAGCCTCGACGATGTCGTGCTCGCCGACGTCACGCCGTCGCCGAGCACGATCATCGCGGATCGCCGCGAGCAACGGATGCTGCTCGAAGGTCTGCGACGGCTGCCGTTGCACCAACAGATCGCGCTCGAGCTGTACTTCTGGGAACGCATGACCGCCGCGGAGATCGGCGACGCGCTCGCGCTGCCGGAAGGCACGGTGCGCACGCGTCTGCGCGACGGACGGCTGAAGTTGCTGGGTGTGATCGATCGACTGCGCGACGAGCCACGCGCGCTGCCGACGACCGAGTCCGACGTCGATCGCTGGGCCGACGACATCGCGGCCATGCTCGCGAGCTGGGCGCCGCCTTAGCACTCGTCCTCGTCGACGCCGTCGCCACCGGCACCGCCGGAGACGTCGATGACCGCGGTGTCACCGAGCACGATGGTCTCTGCGAGCACGGTGAGACCACCGCCTGCCCCGCCCGGCGATGCCGGTGCGCCGTCGCTGCCGGAGAGATCGATCGTGCCGTGCAGCTCGAACGATGCGCTCGCGATCGTCGCGATGCCGCCGCGCAAGCCCGGCCCGCGTTCGACGCTACCGATCGCGAACGTGCACGCGCCTTCGTTGCGAGACTGCAGTGCGAGCGTGCCACCCTGTTCGACGAGCACGTGCGCCGCGACGATGCGTACGTCGCACGAGATCGCCAGCGTCGCGCCGCTGCGCACCACCAGCTCGGCCACGGCGATCACCGGCGGATCACCGGCATCGACCAGCGAGATGACGTTCTCGCCGGTCGCGGTGATCTCGATGCGCGCGTCGGGCTCGACCATGGACGCGTCGAAGACGTAGTCGGGATACGCGGTGACGTCGAACACTTCGCTCGCGGCTGCGGTGGCACCGTCGAGCCCATCGTCGCCGAGCTCACCATGGCCGCCGTGGCCACCGACGCCGGGCATGCCGACGATACGCTCCGCGAGCGCATCGCGATCGAGCGCACCGCTCGACACCAGCTGCACGACACCCGCGGCGGCTCCGTCGCCACCTGGAGTCGCCGCGCAGACAAGCTCGGGATCGCTGGGCTCCGCGTCGTCGTCGTCCACGGGCGCACACGCACAGCAGCAAGAGAAGGACGCGGCGAGCAAGCGCCGCACGAGGGGTTCGCACGAGGTCATGGGGGAGGAGTGCCCGAGCCCGCCGGATCAATTGGATCGCCGCGCTCGCGCGGAACCTGTCGCGTTCCGAGCTGTCTGGTGCGACATGCCCCAACGGCGGCGCGACGAATGGATCGGCGAGTCGGCCGACCTGCGGTTCGCCGCGATGGCGCTGACGTTCTTCCTCATCGAGCTGCCTGCGCTCGTGCCCTCGCCGATGGACGAGTGGATCGACCGAGAGGAGCTGGAGGAGAACCGCTTCCAGTCGTGCTGCATGTGCTTCGACGAGCCGGCACCGCCACCGCCGATCGAGCCCAATCCTGCGCTCGTGCCGGATCTCAGCGCCTCGTTCCTCGATGGTCGCGTGTTGCCCGAGCGTCATCCCGAGCTCGTGCATCTGCATGCCGAAGCGATCGCGCTGCACGACGGCATCGCGCTGGTCGTGCGCGTCGACGGGATCCCGGCGCGCATCGTCGACTTCGAGCTCGGCGCAGGCGGCGAATGGACGTCGATCAGCGGCGTGGAAGCGTGGGACGATCGCGCCACCGCCGAGCACGGATCCGCCGTCTGGGTCTTCGCGTTGCCGCACGACGCGACGCGCTCGTCGCTCGCGGTGACGACCGCGCGTTTCGACGTCGTGCGGCGCACCGGCACGTGGGTCGAGTGGCACCCCACCGTCGACGTCGCGAGCGAATCGGCCCGCCACGCGATCGCACGCACGCTATCCTCGCTGCAGTGGCCAGTGCACCCAAGCTGAGCATCGACGTCGACGGGATCGAAGTCGCGGTCAGCAATCCCGACAAGGTGCTCTTTCCCGAGGCCGGGCACACCAAGCTCGATCTCGTGAAGTACTTCATCGCGATCGCGCCCGGTGCGTTGCAATCGTCGGGCGGACGTCCGCACCAGCTCGTGCGCTTCCCCAACGGCATCGCGCAGGATCACTTCTATCAGAAGCGTGCGCCCGAGCAGCGGCCACCGTGGGTCGACACCTGCGTGCTGCACTTTCCTTCGGGTCGCACTGCCGAAGAGGTCGTGCCGCGCAACGCGGCGACGCTCGCGTGGATGGCCAACCTCGCGTGCCTCGAGCTGCATCCGCATGCGGTGCGCGCGGAGGATCTCGATCATCCCGACGAGCTGCGCATCGATCTCGATCCGGTGCCGGGCGTCGAGTGGCCGCAGGTCACCCGCGTGGCGCTGGTCGTGCAGGCCACGCTGCGCGACTTCGGGCTGGTGGGGTGGCCGAAGACGTCGGGCTCACGCGGCTTGCACATCAACGTGCGCATCGCCGCGCGGTGGAGCTTCACCGAGGTGCGTCGCGCTGCGCTCGCGTTGGCGCGCGAGGTCGAGCGGCGTGCACCCGACGACGCGACGTCCGCGTGGTGGAAGGAGGAGCGCCACGGCGTGTTCCTCGACTACAACCAGAACGCGAAGGATCGCACCACCGCAGGTGCGTACTCGGTGCGACCCAAGCCCGATGCGCGCGTGTCGGCCCCGCTCGAGTGGGACGAGGTCGCGCAGTGCGATCCGGCTGCGTTCACGCTCACGACGATGCCCGATCGCTTCGCGAAGGTCGGCCATCTCCACGAAGGCATCGAGGACGCGGTCGGTACCCTCGACGCGCTGCTCGAGCTGTCGCGCGCGCAAGAAGAGGGCGGGCAGGGCGATGCACCGTGGCCGCCGCACTACGAAAAGGCCGAGGGCGAGCCCACGCGCGTCGCACCGTCGCGCAAGAAGAAGAGCGGCACCACGAAGACCGCGAAGCGACGCGCGGAGCATCCGATGCTGGAGATCGCCAAGGCGCAGCACGAAGCCGATGCGCTCGCGGGGCTCGAGCGCTGGAAGGCGCGCCACCCCGACGTCGTGCCGCACCTCGAGCCCAACGACATCCTCGTCGACAAGATGCGCGGCCGCTTCCGCACGTGGTCGCGCATCCGCATCGATCTGCAGCACGTGCCCGAGGCGATCCGTCCGGCGCAAGAGCCCTGCGATCCCGACGAAGCAGTCGGGTGGGAAGCCGAGCTACCGCCCGGCTTCCGTCGCCGTGGTCGTGATTCCGAAGATGCGTGAGAGCTCGTAGGGCACGGTGACCTCGAGCTGATCGTAGCGGCAGTGCTCGGGCGACTTGTCCGGCCGCCAGCGCTGGAACGTGGTCGCGTGGCGGAAGCGATCGCCTTGCAAGTGATCGTACTTCACCTCGACCACTCGCTCGATGCGCAGCGGCTCCCACGACAGATCCTTGCCGCGGTTCCAACGACTGCCGTAGCCGGGCTTGCGCTGCGCCGGCTCGTCTTCCATGAACTGCGCCCACTGCCGCCAGGGGTGCTCGTCCATCGCGTGCTCGCGCAAGGGTGCGAGCTCTTCGACGAGCTCGGCGCGGCGTTTCATCGTGAAGCTCGAGGTGATGCCGACGTGGTGCAGCACGCCCTCGTCGTCGTAGAGCCCGAGCAAGAGCGAGCCGATCAGCGTGCCCTTGCCTTGCTTGTGCCAACGAAAGCCCGCGACCACGCAGTCGGCGGTGCGCGCGTGCTTCACCTTGATCATCGCGCGTGCGTCGGGCTGGTAGGCGCCGCCGATCGGCTTCGCCATCACGCCGTCGAGACCCGCGCCCTCGAACTCGTCGAACCACTTCTTCGCGAGCGCGCGATCGCGGGTCGCGGGCGTGAGATGGATCGGCGGCTTCGCGTTCGCAAGCGCGCGCTCGAGCTCGGCGCGGCGGTCGAGCTGCGGCACGTCGCGGAGATCACGATCGCCGAGCGCGAGTAGATCGAACGCGACGAAGCCCGCGGGTTGCTTCTGCGCGAGCATCTCGACC
>DASZPU010000139.1:0-8470 GCA_035550195.1 Nannocystaceae bacterium | reverse complement strand
TCGCCTTGTTCAGGGGGTCGGCGAGCGCCTCGGCGGCGTCGCGATCGTCACGCGCGAACTGCAGCGTCACACCGTGATGTCCGGCCCCGGGCACACCACCCAACGCGCCTTCTTCCAACGCCCACAGGTGCATGCGCGCGCCGAGCATGCCGCGCCGGAACGAGCACGACACGAACTCTTCGACGTCGATCACCACCTTGCGCTCGACGCCTCGCGCGACCCCACGCCCGTCGAGCTCGAGCACCACCGACGCACCGCCGAAGCCGACGCGGCCGCGCACGTCGGTCACGGTGCCGAAGGGGTCACGGATGGTGAACGCGATGCCCACGTTGCTGGCGACCTATATGGGCACTCTCGCGAAGGCCCGCAAGCGCAGCCGTTGCATGGGTTCGGCGGCGCCACGAATCGATGTTCCAACGCGCTGGGGGCCGGGCCCCGCCCTGCTGTCGCCGGCCGAGCCCGCGCTATGCTGCGGCCCATGCTCGTGACCTGCCCCGAGTGTGCACGCGAGATCTCCGACCGCGCGCAGGCCTGCCCCGGATGCGGGTTTCCGATCGCCGAAGAGATGGCCGCGCGCGCGGCTGCTCGCACCGCCGATCGCGATCAGCGGAAGCACGTCGGCGAGGTCGACTGTCCGACCTGCGAGGCGCGAGGCTTTCGCAACGTCGACGCGATCGACGACCTCGGCAAGTCGATGCAGGCGTTCGAGTGGTGCGTTCGTTGTCTGCACAGCGGACGCATCGCGCTCGTGCAGAGCCCGCGGGGTTGGTATGCGGTCACCGAGAAGGTGCTCGCGGCCTTCGTCGGCGGCGAGCTCGACGAAGGCGACGACGCGACGTTCCTCGGCGCGAAGGCGCCGGCGGCCCATCGCTATCCCGCGGCCGGCGAGCGCCACGAGGATTAGGGCAACGCGCGCGGGCGGCCGGCTTCGATCCACGCGCGCTCGCGATCGAGCGATTGATAGAACGCGGCCAAGCGTCCGCGGAGATCGGTGGCGAGCGCGGCCGCGTGCTCGGGCAGCAGCTGTGCGCGCAGCTCGAGCCAGGCGCGCTCGTGCGCGATCTGGGCGTGCTCGTGGCGACGCAGGTTCTCGATGCGATCACCGTCGTGGCCACGACGACCGCGCTCCGCGGCCCGCAACGCCAGCCACTCTTGCCAGGTGCCTTCGTCGCAGAGCGCGGGCACGGCGAAGTGCTCGATCATCCGCAGCTTGGTGCCGGGCTCGTAGCTCACCATCGCGCCGCAGTGCGAGCACGGCACGTTGGTCGCGCGCGTCGCGTTGGGCACGGGCATCGGCGCCGCGCACTGCGTGCAGCGCAACGACGTCGGCGCTTCGGCGAGCGCACGCTGCCACAGCACGCGCGCCGAGTCGGCCCACAACCGCCGCTTCGCCGCTTCGATCGCGACCGTGAGCTGCTCCGCCACCGCTTCCCCGCGCTCGCGCTCCGCCGTCCGCAGCGCCTGATCGTCACCGAGCTCGTCGTCGACGCTCGCGTGCCACGTATCGTTGATCTTCGTGACCAGCTCCTCGGCGCGGCGCTGCATCGCCCCCCACGCGTTGCTCATCGCGCGCGGGTCGTGCTGCTCCGACTCGAAGAGCGCGGTGCAACCCGCGTTGGCCTCGGCGAGGATCTCGTGCACGCGCACGTGCACCTTCTCGAGAAACGCATACCAGCGTTGCAGCGTCGCGTTCACAGGCTTCCTCCACAGTGGGCGCAGGTTCGATCGGTGTGGCCGCGACGCGGTGCGCCGCAGCTCGGACACGCCAGCGTCTCGACGCCGCTGTCCGTCGTCGCCAGCTTCGCGGTGGTCGCAGCCGCGCGCGCGAAGATCGACGACGTGCTCGGTGCTCCGCGTACGCGTGCGAGCACGCGCGGCAGGTGTTGTTCGACGGTGCGCGAGGCCTCGAGCTCGAGCCGATCGAGCGCGTCACCTTCGTCGACGCCCGGTGCGAACTGCAGCTTGCGGGCCGCGACTGCGGTCTGGCGACCGATCCAGTCGAGCGCCCACTGCACCTCGACCGGCGCGGGGCCACGCACTTGGATGCCCTGCACGTGTGCGGCGCGCTCGTGCGGCGGCAACGGTCCGATGCCGAGCTCGCACAGCAGTGCGTCCCAGTGCGCGTCGCCTCCGAGGGCGCAGGTGCTCGCGAGCTCGACCACGCGATGCACCTGCGCCGACCACCAGGCGCGCAGCTCGTCGGCTGCGTTGCGCATGGGCTAGAAGCTCACGTCGCCGTCGGCGGACGCACCGCGATACTTCGCGGCGTACTTCTCCTGCAGACGGCAGTACTCGTGATAGAGCGCCTGGCCGTTCTTGTTCATGTTGCGCGCGAGGTACTGCGAGTACCACATGCCGATGTTGCTCCAATCCATCACGCTCATGCCGAACTGCTGCAGCACCGCGATCGCATCGTGGCCCTGCTCGACGAGCGCGGCCTGGGCCTGCTCGATCTCCACGTAGCGCTCGAACGGGATCGGCGGGTTGTCGTCGACCGATCCGCCCGCAGTCATCGCGGCCGCACCGGACTGCGCCGCCGCGCCGTACTGGCCCTGCCCCGACGACGAGAACGCCTTGCCGTACGCGGTCGCGATCGTCGCGGTGGTGTCGCGCGACATGCGAGCGTTCCACTCCGCGCTCACGCGATCCCACTTCGCCTGATCGATGCCGAGCTGGCCGAGGATCGACGCGAGCTCGCCACCCATCACGATGCGAGCCATCGCGCCCGCCCACTGCTCGAGCGACACGCCTTCGACCGGCGCGAGCTCACCGGCGAGCTCGCCCTGCGCGCGCGCCTGCATCTCGTGGTGATGCATGTCCATGCTGACGTCGCCCTTGAGCTGCAGGATGTCGCCGTAGTCGCCCCAGCGACCGGCCGCCGCCGGGCTCTGCATGTAGCGCTGCCCGGTGGCTTGCAGCTGCCGGAAGTGCTGCACGCCGCGGCAGCCGTACTCCGCGAAGATCGCTCGCCTCCGCGCGATGTCTTCCCAGTTGCGCTCGATCGAGAGCTCGAAGAGAAACCATCGTCGCAGATCGTTGTGGAAGTCGAAGACGCTCCAGTCGTCGATCGCTTCTTGGGCATAGTTGCGTGGGGGATCGTCGTCGTCGTCGTGCATTTGAACCGTCACCGCCATGGGATCGACCGCCTGCGCGACCGGACGTGGATGTCCGGACGGCGCGGCGGCGGGTTGTTGGGATGCGCCACCTTCGGTGCGCGCGGTCGAGAGCTTGTTGCGTAGGCTGTCGAACAGGCCCATGTCGGGCGCATGAGCAAGCGCGTCGCCACGCCGTCGGTGCATGTGATGCCGCGTGCTTTCGCGAGCGCGGGATCGGGCGTTGCCCGATCGAAGCGCCGGCTTTGCCCTTGACGGGCAGCGCGCCGCTTCGCGTTTGCCCGTTTGGACCGGGTTCGATCCCCCGCCGGAGCACGCGCGCGTCGGATCGTCGCGATCGCTGCACGGCGGCGCGATAGGGCGCGACAGCGGCACGCCGAATGCCGTTCCGCCAGGACTCCTACGTGAGCGGCGCTACCGGGCAAACTTGAAGCAGTGGGCAAATTACGATAACCACTTCGATGCTGGGTGCGCGCCGATCATCGGCGGTGTCCCCGGTTCGAAGCGCGCGCCATGAAGCAGTCGACCAAGCCGCACGAGGCCTCGATCGATCCGTTGATCGGCCAGACGCTCGGAGGCAAGTACTCGATCGTTCGCATGATTGGTCGCGGCGGCGTGGGCCTCGTGTATCTCGCACGCTGCTCCGATCCTCCGCGCGACGTGGTGGTGAAGGTGCTCGCGCCGCACTGGGCGTCGGATCCCGAGGCGCTCAAGCGCTTCGATCGCGAGGCGAACCGGCTGCGCGGGCTCAACCATCCCAACATCGTCGAGATGCTGGGCAACGGTCACGACGGCGACCGGGCCTACCTCGTGATGGAGTACCTGCAGGGCGAGCTGCTCAGCGATCACGTCGCGCGCAAGCGCCGGCTGACGCTCGAGGAGTTCGTGCCGATCGCGGCGCAGATCCTGAAGGGCATCGGGCACGCGCACTCGCGCGAGCTGATGGTGCGCGACGTGAAGCCCGCGAACGTGATGCTGTGCGAGCGCAAGGGTCGCGCGAACTTCGTGAAGATCCTCGACTTCGGCCTCGCGAAGATGCTGCGCGGCGAGCAGGCGATCACCGAAGAGCACGTGATGGGCACGGTCGGTTATCTCGCGCCCGAGGCCATCAAGGGCGAGGCGATCGATCTGCGCGTCGACGTCTACGCGATCGGCGTGCTGTTCTACTACATGCTCGCGGGGCGCTTGCCGTTCGAAGGCGAGAGCAACGCGGCGGTGTTCTACAAGACCATCAACGAGCAACCGCGCGACCTCGCCGAGCTGCTCGGGCAGAACCACGGGCTGCCGCGCGGGCTCATCGATCTCGTGCACTCGTGTCTCGAGAAGGATCGCAACGCGCGGCCCGCCGATGCCGATCGCGTGGTCGAGCGGCTCATCGACGTCGTGCCGGCGTCGCTGTTCCGCTTGCCGCGTGCGAACACCGAGAAGCACGGCATCCCGGTCTCGCTCGCGCCGGGCGTCGGCAACACCGGGCTGATGGAGTTGGTCGGCAACGATCACAGCCCGAGCAACGAGCTGCCGCTCGAGCCCGGCACGCCCACGCCTCCGCCGGGCACGCTGCGTCCGGTGACCTCGCCGCTGCCCGCCGCGGCCGCGACCGAGACCGGTCGCTCCGCGCTCATCACCTTCGATCAGATCGACGGCTCGCGTCGCACGATGAATCGGATGGTCGCGCTGTCGGTGGTCGCGGGCGCGCTCGCGGCGATCCTCGTCGCGGGTCTGCTGCTCGTGCTCATGCGCGACGACGACGACAAGTCGCAGCCGGCTGGCAACACCGTCGCCGCCGCGACGACGTCGAGCGAATCGTCGGGGCTCGCGGCGTCGCTCGACGAGATCGACGCGCGCATCGGTCGTGGTGATCTCGACGGGGCCGCGGCCGCGCTCGATCGCGTGCGCGACAAGGCGAAGGACGACTCGGCTGCGTTCGCGCGCGTCGAGCTGGCCGACAAGCACATCCGCATCGCGCGACTGCTCGCCGATGCCGCGGCGCGCGAGACCGAGGGCGACACCGCGGCCGCGATCGTCGGCTATCGCGACATCCTCGCGCTCGATCCCAAACACGCTCCGGCCCGTGCCGCGCTCGCGCGCCTCGAATCGACCTCCGCAGAGCCGGCACCGACCAAACCCTCGCCCCCGGGCATCGTCGAGATCACCTCGCGGCCGGTCGCGAACCTCTACATCGACGGTTCGTCGGCGGGCACCACCCCGTACCGCAAGAACCTGTCGGCCGGTCGGCACAAGGTGAAGATGACCGCCCGCGGCTACCACACGTGGGAGGGCACGATCGACGTGAACGAGGAGGGCACGTTGCCGCTCGCGGTGACGCTGCGCGGCAAAGGCCACGGCAAAGGCGGTGCTGATCCATCGCCGACCGGCACACCTGATCCGGTGCCCAGCACCTCGCCCACGCCGAGCACTCAGCCCGACCCACCGCCCGCGGAACCCACTCGCCAACCGGACAAGAAGGACCCATTCTTGCCGACGAAGCCTTCGGGGAAGCCCGGCAGCTCGGGAGATCCGTTCTTGCCGACGAAGAAACCCTGACCGCGTACGGCGACGAACATGACTGCTCAACGTGTCCACTCGATCGCTGCGGCCTTCGTCGCGGCATCGCTCGCACTCGCGCCGCTCTCCGTGCGCGCCGCGGAGCCCGAAGCCGATCCGACCGCGGAGCCGGCGGAAGACGCCGACTCGCTGAGCGCTGCGGCCGTGCAGGCGTTCCGCGATCGCAACTTCGACGGTGCGATCGCGCTGTTCAATCGCGCGTACGCGGTCGATCCGCAGCCCAACTTCCTCTTCAACATCGGTCGCGTCTACGAGGAGAAAGGCGACCTCAATAACGCGATCAAGTACTACCAAGAGTTCGTCAAGCAGCCCGGCGTCGACATCGAGGCCCGCGAGACGGCGCTCACCCACATCAAGGCGTTGCGCGCGACGCTCGAAGAGATCGAGGGCGACAAGGGCAAGGACGACACGCAGCCGAAGACCGGCACGCCCGTCGACCAGCCCGAGCCCAGCGACGACGCCGACAAGGCGAAGAAGCGCAAGCTGAGGATCGCCGGCTACTCGCTGCTCGGCGTCGGCGGGGGTGTGATGGTGATCGGTGCGGTGTTCGGCGGGCTCGCGCTCGGCAAGAGCCGCGATGCCGAAGACGCCGAGCTCGTCGACGACAAGCTCGCGCTGCGCCAAGAAGCGAAGTCGCGCGCGAACCTGTCCGATGGGCTGTTGTTCACCGGCGCTGGCCTCGCCGTAGTGGGGTTGGTGCTCGTGCTCGTCACGCTGAAGAAGAACAAGAAGAAAGGCGGCGCGGGCAATACCGCGTTCTCGCCGAGCTTCGGCGGCGGACGAGTCGGGGTGTCGCTGACCGGACGGTTCTGAGACGCTGATCTTCGACGAGGGCTTGTCATGAACTTGCAGTCACGACTTCTCATGCTCGGAGGCGTCTCTCTGGGCCTCGTCTCCGCAACCGCGTGCAGCCTCGCGCTCGAGCTCGGGGACGAGATCAAGTGCAGCACCGACGACGAGTGCATGTACGCGTCCGGGCAAGGCACGTGCGAAGCGGGTGTGTGTCGTCCGCCGGGCAGCGCGTCGGGTGACACCGAGCCGGGCACGTCGACCGATGCGACCAGCACGACGATGACGTCGACGTCGATGACGACGCTGACGACGGGTGACACCGAGACCGATACGGTCACCTCGCTCGACACGAGCTCGAGCGAGAGCACGAGCGGGCCGGTGGGCTGCACGGTGAACACCGACTGCGAGATGGATCAGCGCTGCGGCGCGACCAACGAGTGCGTCGATCTGCTGACGACGGAATGCAACGCGGTCGCGTGGCCGGCCGATCGCGACAACGTGATCTTCATCGGCTCGATCATGCCGACCGGGCAGCCGTTCACGAACCTCGTGCAGCCGCTCGAGAACGCGGTGCAGCTCGCGGTCGAGGACTTCAACGAGGAGACCACGCTGCAGGGCGATCGCCGCGTCGCGTGGGTGCGCTGCGACGACACGCCGGGCATCGCGGCATCGGAAGCCGCGGCGACGCATCTCGTCGACAACGTCGGCGCGGCGGCGATCGTCGGGCCGATCTTCAGCGAGACCGCGCTCGACATCTCGCAAATGATCACGATCCCCGGCGGCACGTTCCTCATCACGCCCACCGCATCGGCGATGAGCCTCGCGGAGCTCGCGGACGACAACCTGGTGTGGCGCACGATCCCCGGCGACGTCTATCAGTCGGCGGCGATCGTCGATCGCTTCCGCGACCTCGACATGGCCGGCGGCGTCGACAACCTGCTCATCCTCGCGAAGAACGATGCATACGGCAACGGCGTGCTGTCGGCGATCCTCGACGATCTCGACGCCGATCTCCCGGCGGTCACGCAGACCACGTACGCAAACCCGACGATGTTCGACACGCAGGAGGAGATGCTCGCGTCCTACGGCGCAACGTTGGCGAGCGTCGCGGGCGACGGCCCGTTCAGCCACGTGCTCTTCATCGGCACCAGCGAGATCCAGGTGCTGCTCTACAGCTACCTCGGCGTGCTGTGGGACGGCATGCCGCAGAACATGCCGCTCTTCACGGTGACGCACGGCGCGGTCCCGGAGATGGAGCGCTTCATCAACGAGATCGGGCCGGGCACCGGCACCGCGGCGCTCGAGCCCGCGAAGCCGCTCATCGAAGCGAACCTCGAGGGCACGTCGCCGGTGGTGCTCAACCCGGTGAACTTCGACGCGTTCAGCATCCGCTATCGCATCCGGTTCAACGACGAAGAGCCGCTCACGTCGTCGGCGCTCAGCTACGACGCGACGCTCGCGACGTTGTTCGCGGCGTGCACGGTGCCCGCCGACGAAGAGATCACCGGCGCAGCGATCGCGGCCGCGATGCCGAGCCTCGTCGATGGCGACACGTTCGTGTCGTTCTCGGGCAGCAACCTGTCGTTCATCTCCACCGCTCGCAACGCGCTCGTCATCGAGGGCGGCACCGTCGATCTGCAGGGCGTCAGCGGCGAGCTCGAGTGGGACGTCGCGACCGGTGACGTGCGCGCCGACGTGTGGGGCTGGGAGATCTACGACATGACGATGGACGGCAGCGATCCCTCCGCGATCCCGCCGCGCATCTACTGCCTCGATCCCGAGCCCGCAACGGTGGGCTCGTGGGAAGGCCCCGAAGCGCCGCCGGCCTCGTGCGGCTGACCAGCCCTCAATAGGGCGCGTAGAGGGCGGCCGGATCCGCGTCGGGGTTGCTCGCGACGACGAGCGCCGCGATGCCGGCGACTGCACTGCCGCCGCCCGCCTCGCGATTGCGGAACGTCAGCTCGACCGTCGTCGGCTCGGCGACGACGATGATGAGCGGC
>DASZPU010000138.1:0-3669 GCA_035550195.1 Nannocystaceae bacterium | reverse complement strand
TGCCGTGGACTTCGCTCGCGACCGGACGCTGGGCCTACGAGTACGCCGACGACGAATACACGCGCACGTACATCGATCGCAAGTTCAACGAGTACGGCGAGCTCGCGGTCGCGATCGACTACGGTGACTACGACCTCGCCGGCGACGAGACCACGCTGACCACGACCTTCGTGCCCGCGACGACGGCGTACATCGTGAACCAGCCCGCCGAGGCCAAGACGTTCGCGGGCGTCGGGCAAGACGGTGAGCTGCTCGAGCAGACCGTCACGTACTACGACGGCGCGACGAGCTGGGATCGCGCGCCGACGGTCGGGCTGCCCACGACGACCGCACGTTGGTTGTCGAGCCCCAGTGGCTTCGTCGAGACGCGCAAGGAGTACGACGCGTGGGGCAACGTCACCGCGGAGATCGATGCCGTCGGCGCGCGCACGGAGCATGCGTACGATGCCGCGCACCATCGCTTCCGCACCGCGACCACCAACGCGCTCGGGCAGACCACCACCTCGAGCTGGGACACCGTGTGCGGGACGATCCACGCGAGCGTCGACGCCAACGGTGCGAGCACCACGACGACGTACGATGCGCTGTGTCGGGTCGCGGAGAAGCTCGCGCCCGGCGGCGATTTCGAGCGTCACGCGTTCGTCGACCTCGGGCACGCCGATCGCCAGCACGAGCTGGTCGAGACGCCGGGGGCCGACGGCAACCCGCAGTGGACGCGCAGCTACTTCGACGGCCAGCGTCGAACGTGGCGCACGGTCGCGCGCGGGCCGGACGCGAACACCGGCGACATCCACGTCGACACCACCTTCGACGCGCGTGGCCAGGTCGCCGCGATCACGGCGCCGTACTACGCGGTCGCAGGCGCCGTGGCGACCACGTACGCGACGAAGTCGCGCTACGACGCGCTCGATCGACTCGTGCAGGTCACGTACGCGGACGGCAGCTCGACCACGAAGACCTACGGGACCTCGTCGGTGACCGAGACCGACGAGCTCGGGCACACGAAGGTCGATCACTTCGATGCCGACGATCGTCGCGTTGCGCACGACGAGATCGTCGATGGTGCGACGTACACCACGACGTACGTCTTCGATCTGCGCGGCGACCTCGCGCGCTCGATCGATCCCGCGGGCAACACCATCGAGTACGAGACCGACTCGCTCGGTCGACAGACGCGCATGGTCGATCCCGACTGGGGCACGTGGACGTACGAGCACGACGCTGCGGGCCGGCTCGTCGCGCAGACCGACCCGAAGGGGCAGCGCACGGTCATCGAGTACGACGCGCTCGGTCGCAAGATCGCCAAGACCAGCCGCGCGGGCACGGATGAAGCGGTGACCGTCTCGTGGACGCACGACGAGGTGCGCGACGGCTACGCGAACATCGGCAAGCTCACCGCGATGAGCGACGAGGCCGGCACCGAGACGTTCGATCACGACGCGGCCGGGAACGTGGTGAAGAACGTGCGCACGATCGCCGGCGAAAGCTACACGTTCGAGCACGGCTACGACGCGGCGCGCCGCAAGCTGTGGACCACCTATCCCGACGGCGACAGCTTGGGCGCGAAGGATGATCCGCTGCGCTACGACGGCGCGGGGCGGCTCGCCGCGATCCCCGGGTACGTCGACGCGGCGCGCTACGGCGCCGACGGGAAGCTGGTGGAGCTCGCGAACGCCAACGGCAGCGTGACCACGCGCGCGCACTCGCCCGAGCGCGGCTGGATCACCGCGATCACGACGAAGTCCGACGCCGGCACGATCCAGGAGCTCGGCTACACGCGCGACGCGACCGGCCGGATCACGGTGCTCGCGAGCCCGTTCGCGGACGAGGGTTGGAGCTACGAGTACGACGAGCTCGGGCGCTTGATCGCGGCCGACAGCGCGACAAGTGCCACGTCCGACCACCGCTTCGAGTACGACGCGATCGGCAACGTCGTCTACAACTCGCGCATCGGCGACTACGCGTACGAGAGCGCACGGCCACACGCGGTCACGCACGCGGGCGAGCGCACCTACGCGTACGACGATGCCGGGCTGATGATCTCGGGCGATGGTCGAACGCTGACCTGGGACGGTGAGAATCGCCTCGCGTCCGTGCGTGCCACCGCGGACGACGACGAGGCGCAGGGCAGCGTCGTCGGTGCGGGGCGCGGACCGCTTCCACCCTGGTGGTCGCTCGTGCCGCTGCTGCTGCTCGCGCCACTTTCGAGCCTGCGTCGGCGCATCGCGCTCGGCACGGCCGTGCTCGTGCTCGCGGCCGCGTGCAACGGCGGCCGCGCGCATGTGCCGGGCGACGACGACGACGACCATGCCTCCGATCCGAGCGACGACGACGAGCCCACGCCGACGATGCAATTCACCTACGACGCGAACGGTGCGCGCGTGCAGCAGATCGAAGGCGACGTCACGCGTCTGCACCTCGGCGACGGCTACGAGGTCGAGCTCGGCGGCGCGACCACGAAGTACGTGTCGCTGGACGGCACACTGGTGGCGCGCAAGCACGGCGACACGAAGACGTTCGTGCACGTCGATCACCTCGGCACGATCCAGGCCGAGACCGACGCCGCGGGCATCGAGGTGCTGCGCCGCAGCTACGAACCGTACGGCGACGTCGTGACCACCGATGGCGAGCTCACCGAGTCGCGCGGCTTCACCGGGCAGCGTCACGACGCGTCGGGGCTGCTCTACCTGCACGCGCGCTACTACGATCCCGAGCTCCTGCGGTTCATCTCGCCCGACACGATCATCTCGGGCGCGGACACGATCGGGCTCAACCGCTACGCGTACGCGGCCAACGATCCCATCGGCAAGTCCGACGTCGACGGTCACTCGCCCAACGATGCGAACGCCGCCGACGATGTGAAGCGCATCATCCGTCTCCGCAACGGCACGACGATGGTGCTCGACAAGGCGTCCGCGGTCGGACGCATCATGTGGGCGCTGACGTACGCCGCCGCGCCGCCGCAACCGGCGACGTTGGCCCAGCTGATGACCCCACCACCCGCTGCGGTCGCGCACGCATCGCTGCCGGCTCCGCCCCCGCTGCAGCTCGAGGTGCCGAAGCCACCGCGCACGCCCAACTTGTCGCCGGACATGTTGCCGAAGGGGCAGGTCGCGGAAGGCGGACCGTTGCCGCCACCGAACGAGCCCGCGACGCCGCGCGCACCAACGGTGGAGCCGCCGAAGCAGGGGCTGTTGGCGCGGCTGTGGGGGAAGGTGCCGTCGCCGATCCGCACTACCGTGCGCGTGACCGGGCACATCGCGGGGCGAGCCTCGGGGCCGCTCGGGCTGCTGATGACGATCAACGAGATCGAGCAGCACGATCCGATGCGCGGACACCACGACTACACGAACTTCGATCCCGAGCTGGGGCCGACGAGTCTCTTCGATCCCTACGCGATGGGCGATCCGTCGTGGGGTGACGCCTATCGCCCGCCGGGGACCATCCCATGACGCGCACGACCCGGCTTCGCATCGCGATGCTCGCGACGGTGTTGCTGCTCGGCGTCACGCTGCAGTGGCTGCACGCTCGACCACTCGCGCAGCGTCGCGTGACGCCGCGGACGAGCGACGGCGAGGTGCAACGCTCCGCGCGGGTCGATCGGCGGAGCGCTTCGGCTCACGCGACGCCGCAGCCACAGGCGGCGAACCCCACGATGCTGCCTGCGGG
>DASZPU010000137.1:0-18521 GCA_035550195.1 Nannocystaceae bacterium | reverse complement strand
TGATCGCCGGCGCGATCGACAGCCGTGTTCGATCGCCGCCGCGCGCCGTCGCGCCGGCCCCGGATGGGCCGGTGCGACGGATCTTCTGCGGGAACCGCGTTCCCGGGTCGGTCGTGCGTCGGCGTTCGTTTTCCAGTCGCGGCCCGCGTGCCAGCGCGGCGCGCCGCGGTCATGCGGGCTCGCGCCGCATCGAAGATCGGCTCGGCGCGGGCGCAACCGGCTCTCCTCGTTGCCGTCGATCGCTCTTGCGTAGCCGGGGCGCCATTGACAGACTCGCGCTCCCCCCTGCGGAGGCACGTGTGAGCAGCTACTTCGTCCTCAAGATCCAGTACGTCAACCGGCCGCCGGAGACGAGGAACATCAGCGCACCGAGCACATCGATCGGGCGCGAATCGGGTGACATCGTCCTCAAAGATCCGCAGACGTCGGGTCGTCACGCGGAGATCCTCTTCCAGAGCGGTCAGGTGCGCGTGCGCGACGTGGGGAGCACGAACGGCACGTGGTTCAACGGACAGCGGCTCACCGAGTTCGTGCTCGAGCCCGGTCAGTGGTTCCAAGCAGGGCAGACGACGTTGCAGCTGATGGCGGTGCACGGTGAGCAACCGGCACCCGCGAAGACCGTGATGGCGATGGGTGCTCCGCCGCCGGGAGGTCCTCCTGGTTGGGGTCCGCCCGGTGCTCCGCCGCGTCCGCCCGGGCCTCCGGCCGGTCCGCCTCCGGGCCCGCCCGGATATCCGCCGGCTGCTGCTCCGCCGCAGCCTCCGTATGGTGGTGCGCCCGCACCGATGGCAGGTCCGCCTCCGGGTCCGCCGCCCGGCGCTCCGCCGTGGGGTCCGCCACCCGGACCTCCGCCCGGTCCTCCGCCGGGGCCGATGGGCGGTCCGCCGCCGGGTGCTCCGCCGCAGCCTCCCTATGGTGCGCCGCCCGGACCTCCGCCCGGTCCTCCGCCCGGTCCTCCGCCGGGGCAGTACGGGGGTCCGCCGCCCGGTCCTCCTGGCGGATACGGTCCGCCGCCCGGACCTCCGATGGGCCCGCCGATGGGTGGCCCGCCGATGGGTGGCCCGCCGATGGGTCCGCCGCCTGGTCCTCCGATGGGTGGCCCGCCGATGGGTGGGCCTCCGATGGGCGGTCCGATGGGTGGCCCGCCGATGGGTCCGCCGGGATCGTACGGACCGCCGCCCGGTCCTCCGCCCGGTCAGTATGGTCCTCCGCCCGGAGGCCCGCCGATGGGTCCGCCCGGCATGCAGCCGATGGGCGGTCCGCCGATGGGTCCGCCCGGCATGCAGCCGATGGGTGGCCCGCCGATGGGTCCGCCCCCCGGTGCGATGGCGCGGCCCGGCGGCCCGCCGATGGGAGGTCCCGGCTTCGGTGCCGGCGGTCCTCCGATGGCGCAGCCCGGCTTCGGTGGTCCGCCGATGCAGGCGGGTCCCGGCGGTGGCGTGCGGCCGAACTTCCAAGGCACGGGCGGCGAGCTCTTCGTCACCTTCTTGGTCGGCTACCTGCTCACCGCGATCACGTTCGGCATCTACGCGTCGTGGTTCTACTGCAAGCTGGCGAACTTCCAGCTGTCGAACACGACGCTCGGGCCCACGCGCCGCGGCGATCTGCGCTGCGAGTTCACCGGCAAGGGCGGTGAGCTGTTCGTGACGTTCCTGGTCGGCTACCTGCTCACTGCGATCACGTTCGGCATCTACGGCGCGTGGTTCATGTGCAAGCTGATCAAGTTCTTCTCGGACAACACCACGGCGACCGCACAGGACGGCACACGCTTCCGCTTCAACTTCGAAGGCACCGGTGGCGAGCTGTTCGTCACGGTGCTGGTCGGATCGCTGCTCTGCGCGATCACCTTCTACATCTACATGCCCTGGTTCATGTGCAAGATGCGGAAGGTCATCTACACGCGCACGACCATCCTCGAGAACGAGCAGCCCGTCGGCAACCTCGACTTCGAAGGCACCGGCGGCTCGCTCTTCGGCACGATGATCGTCGGCGCGCTGCTGTGCGCGGTCACCCTGTACATCTACTTCCCCTGGTTCCAGGTGAAGCTGAAGAAGTTCTGGGCCGAGAACACGCGCATCCACTACCAGGGCCGCGTCTTCGCGGGCGCCTTCCACGGTACGGGTGGTGAGTTCTTCGTGACGTTCCTGGTCGGCTACCTGCTGACGCTCCTGACCTTCGGCATCTACATGCCCTGGTTCATCATCAAGATGTGGAAGTTCGACATGAACAACCACGAGTACGCCGAGATCGGCGGCGGCGCCCCCGGTGGCGCGTTCCAGCCGATGATGCCGGCGATGCGCTGAGCGGTTCTCCGCCCACGCGAAGCACGAAGAAGAAGGGCGTCCCGAGCGATCGGGGCGCCCTTTGCTTTTGCTCGACCCGTTTCGCGCCGAGCGGTGCAATGATGGGCCCGTGCTGGCGTGCCGGCGTTTCGTTGCGGTGATGCTCGTGTGCGGATGCGGTCCGTCCGTCGACAGCGGCGACGGATCGCAATCGGGCAGCGGAGGCAGTGAAGCGACGAGCGACGTCACCGCGACCGGGCCCGGTCCGGCGAGCACCGAGGGCAGCGTCGCGACCGCGAGCGACACTGCGATCGACACCAGCGTCGGCGACACCGGCATCGTCGACGACACCTGCGTGCACGGCGATCCGTCGGCGTGCCCCGAGGGCTGCTACAGCGGCGAAGCGTGGCGCGTCGTCGACGTCGCCTGCACCGCGAGTCGCGTCGCGATCTGCCTGCCCGGCGGACCGAAACCCGGCGTGCCGCTCACGACGTACTGGGCGATCGCGGCCTCGGGTCCGGTGTTCGTCGAGTACGGCAGCAGCTGCAGCGTGGCCGCGCAGCCGGAGACGTGGCGCGAGTGCTCGGGCGCGCCCGACGAGCCGGCCGACTGCGCGTGCTTCTGCCAAGACGGCGCGTGTCTCGGAGATGCGGACCGCCTCGCGCTCGAAGCCTGTGAGGCCGAGGTGCCGTGCGATTCGCTTCCGATCATCGCCGACGCCGGTGCGGCCGATCACGACGCGGAGCGCTGCGTGCTCGAGCACCTGCGCGATCGCACGCCCGGTCTCCACGAGCTCGTCGTGAGCAACCTGTTCGGCGCCAGCGTCATCCGCCTCTACGTCGTGGGCGAACAGGTCTGGCGCATCACCCAGTTCAACGATCATGTCGGCAGCTGCCCGACCGTCTCGGGTTGGGGCCCCGCCGAGCTGTGCACGCTCGCGCCGGCCGACTTCTTCGCGACGTGCCTCGAGCCGAGCGCGCCCGGTGACGAGTGCGTGTTGCACCTCGACGCGTGGCTGCACGACTGCGTCGAGCAACCACCGAGCTGCGACTAGCGATGCGTCGTCGTCGTTTCGCTGCGGGCGCCCCCGACGAGCCCGCCGACTGCGCGTGCTTCTGTCAGAACTGGTACTGCCGCGGCGACGAGGATCGCCGCGTGCTCGAGGCCTGCGAGCTCGCAGCGCCCTGCGATCTCCTGCTGGTCGTCCCACGTCTGGGCGCGGCCGATCACGAGGCGGAGCGCTGCGTGCTCGAGCACGTCCGCGACCGCGTGCCCGGACTCTACGAGGTCTTCCTGTCGACCGGCGTCGACGGCACGAGCACGCGCCTCTACGTCGTCGGCGAGCAGGCCTGGCGCATCCGCCAAGTGCCCGAGGAGATCGAGAGCTGCCCCAAGGTCTCGGACTGGACGCGCGCCGAGCTGTGTACGCTCGCGCCGACGGAGTACTTCGCGACCTGCCTCGAGGTCAGCGAGCCCGGCGAAGACTGCGTGCTGCACCTCGATGCGTGGCTGCACGACTGCGTCGAGCAACCACCGAGCTGCGAGTAGCCCTCAGAGCTCCGACTTGAGCTCGGGGAAGCGCTGCAGGATCTTCCCGACGTACTTCCCGTTCGGGTAGCGCACCAGGTACTTCTTGCCGCGATCGATCGCTTCGCTGATGTGGCCGTTCTCGGTGCTCGCGAGCCACATGCGGTAGAGCGCGAGCTCGGCCGACGGATGGTTCGGTGCGCGGCGCAAGAACGTCTGGAACGCGACCTCGGCAGCGTCGTAGTCGAGCGCGTAGTCCATGCGCAGCATGCCGACGAGCAGGTAGCCCTCGACCGCGAGCGGATCCTCGCCGTACTTGTCGATGAACGTCGAGAGGCACTTCGCGGCGAGGTAGCGCGTGTCGTGCGACTCGTAGAGCGCGCGGCACTTCTCGAGCGAGCCACGCAGCTCCTTGCGACGGGTGAGCTCGGCATCGCGGACGAGACGCTCGAGGAGATCCTCGCCCTCGTCGTCGACGCGGCGCGGCTCGTGACGCGTCGACACGATGACCGGTGCATCGTTGCCGCGATCGCTCTTGCCGATGCTCGCGGCGGACGACGGCGGCGTCGCTGCGTGCGTCGGCACGTAGTCGAGCGTGCGGTACTGCGGATCGGCGGGCAGGCCGGGCACGTTCCAGCTCGGCGGGATGCGCCCGTCGGCCAGCGCGAGGCGTTCGCTGCCGTCACCGTCTTCGTCGCCGGGATCGTTCGACAGCGGCAGCGCAGCCTCCACCTCGAACTTGCCGGGATCGTCGAAGGTGCCCTTCGCGACGTCGAAGCGATAGCCCGACTCGACCTCGGCGAGCAGCCGGTTCGAGCGCGGGTCGAGCACCTCGACCTGGCCACGCAGCACCGAGACGACGGTGTTGTCGCGCTCGTCGACCTGCACGGTGAAGACCGTACCGATCACGCGCACGACCGCGGACGGCGTGCGGATCTGCAGCACCGGATCCGAGGGACGACGATCGTAGCGAACCGCTGCGACGCCGCGCACCACCTCGAGCTCGAGCAAGCTCGGCGACGCGGCCGACCACTCGATCTCCGAGCGCGGGGTGAAGTTCGCGACGATCTTGCCGACGAGACCGACCTGCAGCGAGTCGTCGTTCGCGACGCGGAAGCGCGTGCCGACCGGGAACGTGTTGGTGGTCGACGCTTGCTCGCCGGGATGCTGGATCTCCGCCCAACCACCGACGACGCGACCGTAGCTCTGCGCGGGATGATCGATGCCACCTTCGAGCCCTTCGCTCGCGTCACCGGTGGTGTTGGGGCTCTCGAGCCCGGCGATCGTCTGCGGTGCGTCGTCGTGCTCGGGCAGCGAGAGCACCTCGGGCGCGACGTCGAAGAGCGTCAACGTGAGCACCGCAGCCGCGGTGGCGAGCCCACCGACGGTGACACCGACGGCCCAGCGCCGGTACCACGGCTCGGGACGCTCGGTCTTCATGCGGCGCAGGATCTGGTGGAACTCTTTTTCTTCGCGCACGCCGACGGGCGGCACCGGCACGACCGGACCCTCGTAGACCGCGAAGAGTGCCCGATGCATGCGACGGCAATCTCTGCAGGTGCGCAGGTGCTCGTCGTAGCGATCGCGAACCGCCGCCGTCGCGCGATCGGACAGCATGAGCTCGGAGTCCTCGCGGGCCTCCTGGCAGCTGTACCGCGTGCGCGGGTTGTCGTGGACGGTAGGCATGGGCTTATGCGACCACCAGGTCGCGGAGTTGCTTGCGTGCGCGGGTCAGACGATCGCCGATGGTGCTGATCGGCTTGTCGAGGATCTCGCTGATCTCCTGCAGCGTCAGACCTTCATAGTGATAGAGGACGAAAACTTCGCGGAGATCCGGGCGGAGGCGCTGGAGGATGCGGTGTGCCTCGTCACGCGCCTCGACGCGCGTGCTGCCGACGTTGCTCGTGCGCCCGCCGTTGAACCAGTTCAGCGCCGACTTCACGCGCTCGCGACGGAATCGCTGTCGCAGCAGGTTGTGCGTGGTGTTGGCGGTGATGCGGTACAGCCAGGTGCCGAGCGTCGAGTTGCCTTGGAATCGATCGAGCGCATTGAAAGCGCGGGCGAACACGATCTGCGTGAGGTCGTCGATCTCGCCATCGGGTCCGAGCAGGCGATACAGATGCGCACGAACCTGGGCTTGATACGTCGTGTAGATGTGGCGAAGCGCCCGGTGCTCACCCGCTCGCGCTTTGGCGACGAGCGCTCGCTCCTCGGGCGACAGGAACGTCCCCGACTCCGCAGCAGCAGCGGTCTCTGCGACTTGCGTGTGAGCAATCGCAAGATTCTCGACGTGCTCGAGCATCGAGGATTCGGAGCGGCCTTCCTGCACTGTCGGACAACCCTTTTGCGATCTTTTCCGGCCTGATCAGCCTAACCGAGAGCGGTCGCCGCCGAAAGGGGATCCGCGGGGCCGAGCAACGTTCGGCAAGGGGCGCCGGCGACGCGGCCGGCCGGGCGCGGACATAGTAAGGATCGGGGAGGTGCCCCGGCCCGCTCCGCCCCCGATCGACCGCGTTCCGAGCGAGCGCTTCGCCGACGTGGCCAGCTACTGGGCCGAGCCGTGGGCCGAAGCCGCGCTCGCGGCCGAAAAATACCGTGCGATGTCCGATGCGTTGGCGGCGTCCGCAGCGGACGGCAAGGCCATGCTCGCCGCGATTGCGCGGCGCTTTCCCGGGGCATTGCGCGAGGCCCAGATCACCCGGCCCGAGGTCTATCGGGCGCGCGTCGTCGCGAGCGGGCGACCCGGTCCACGACCGCGCTCCGCCTGGGCCGACGAAGGGCTCGCGGCCGTGCCGCTGTGGAGCGATCTGCATGGGTTGCTCGGCGACGTCGCGCGGATGCGAGCCCAGCCCGATGCACCGCTCTGCGGGCTCGCGGCGTCCCGCCGCGCGTGGTGGCCGATCCGGCTCGAGGCCTGGCCGGGCTGGGTCGTCCGCCGCTTCGACCCCGGGCTCGCGCACGCGTGGCTCGCCGCGCTCGCGGGTCTCGATCCCCACGAGCTCGACCTCGCGTTGCGTCGCTGAAGCACGATCCGCGGCGGCTTCGTGCATCCTCGTTGTCGGTGCCGGTCAACGTGCAGCGGATCGCGGCGCTCGCCCTCGTCGGCGTCGCGGTGGTGATCGGGCTCTGGTGCAGTGGGCAGTTCGGTCGGCAATCCGCGGCGCGCGTCGACGAGATCCGTGCGGAAGAAGGGGACGCGACGCAGGCCCGCGCGAACGCGGCGGCGCGGCGCACCGAGCTGACGCAGGTCGATGCGGAGTTCGAGCGCGGCATCGCAGCGGCGTCCGATCGCTTCGGCTTGCCCACGCCGGCGCTCGCCGATCTGCGCGCGCCGCATCCCTTCGCGATCGAGCTCGAGGACGCGATCGTGCTCGCGCCCGGCAAGGGTTGGAGCAGCAAGCACCTGCAGATCAGCGTCGACGTCGAGAAGGTCACGTATCAACAGCACGGCGCGACGGTGTCGGCGAACCACAGCATCGCGCGCATCGAGAACATCGCGAAGGTGCCGGTCGCGTATCTCGTGCGGCTCGCGTCGGAGGAGCGCGGGCGCTGCGAGGTCCGCGGTTCGCGACCGCACAACGCGGTGTCGTTGCGACCGCGCGAGATCGCGGAGATCGTCGTGTGTGCCGGCAGCGGTGCGGTGCGGCTCGAGCACGTCGAGGTGCTCGAGCTCGACGAGCTCGGTCATCGCTTCGTCTCGCAGCTCCCTGCGCAGGCCGTCGGTGGCGACGACGTGACGACCGCGTCGCACCAGCCGGTCGAGCGCGTCGAGCCGTGTCGCGGCGTCGATGCCACCGCGATCGCGCAGTGGATCCGTGACGGACAGGCGACGTGGGGCGACGTGATCGACTTCTTCAGCCGCCACGATTGCCACCGCTTCGACTTCGTGCCGGGCTACCGCCGCGCGACCGCGCAGCTGCCGAGCCTGCCCTTCGTCGCCTCGGGATGACCCGCGAGCCGCGTGCGCGCCGGCCTGCGAGACGAGCGCGGCGCCGGCCGGGCCTCGCCAAAGCGGCCCTGGAGCGTGCTCGGGCGGCTCACGCTTGATATCGCTGGGTTTTCCCCCATACCATGGCGGCAGCCCCCGGGCGATGGGAGCGGATGACCGCCGTGACGAAATCTGAGCTCATCGAGGTCGTCGCGCAGGAGGCCAACCTCACCAAGGGGCGGGCCGAGCTGGTCATCAACACGATCTTCGAGTCGATGGTCGAAGCCCTGCAACGCGACGAAGGGATCGAGATCCGCGGCTTCGGGAGCTTCACCGTGCGGCAGTACAAGTCGTACGAGGGCCGCAACCCGCGGACCGGCGAGGCCGTGCACGTCGCGCCCAAGCGCTTGCCGTTCTTCAAGGTCGGCAAGGATTTGCGCAAGCGCATCAACGGCGATCGTCCCGAAGGCGCACCGCCGGTGCCGCGTCGGCGTGAGCCGGTGAAGGTCAGCCCGAGCGCGACCGCCGGGACCAAGCCCGCGCGATCTTCGGACACCGGCGTGTCCGAGGACGTCATCTAGCTCGTTCGCCTCGCGTTCGATCACTCGGCGCGTCGCAGGGCGCCGGTGCGGACGTCGATCTTCATTCGAGCTTCGTCGGCGATCGTCGTGCAGCCCTTGCAGCCGAGCAGCGCGGACAGGCCGAGCTCGCGTGCGATGAGGGCGGCGTGGCTCATCGCACCGCCGTGCTCGCAGACCACCGCGCGTAGGCCGAGGCGCGCGATCACCACTGCGGCCGGGGCGGTCAGCGCCGGCAGCACTGCGATCCGATCGCGGCTCGGTGGGCGGGCCTCGAGGTCGGCGAGATCTCGGCGCTGCGCGAGGGGGCCGGTGAAGTCGGAGCCGATCGCGAAGCCTCGCAGCCAGCGCGGGGCGGCGCCCGCAGGGTGGCCGTCGACGATCCGCGGCGGCGGGAGCAGGCCTTGCGCGCGCGTGGCTTCGCGGCGGCGACGGGCGAGCAGGTCGTCGTCGGCGTGGCGCCGTGCGAGCGCGGCGAGCAGCTCGTCGCCTGCGAGCAGGAAGACGTCGTCCGCGACGCCGAGCAGCTGGGCGGCGCGCAGATACACCGCGCGCACCGGCGCGAGGCCGAGTGCGAAGAGATGATCGTCGTGCTCGCGCAGGAGCGTCGCCGCGATCGCGGCATCGTCGGGCAGCGTCGCGCTGCGTTTCGCCGGTGCGCGATCGCTGGCCATCGTCGCCGACGCGACGTCCCATGCGAACGGGAGCACGTCGAGCACTTCGTCGCGCGCGCGCAGGCAGAGCGGGTCGTCGCGATCGGGCACGAGCTCGGCCCAGCCGCGCCGCGCAGGTACGAGCTCGCCGAGATACGCATCGATCATCGCGAGGAACGCTGCGCGTGCGCGATCGAAGAGGGCAGGGAGCGCGTGCGCGTCGGCCTCGTCGCACGCGCGCACGATTTCGTCGAGACGCGCGCGCGCGTCGGGGATCACGTGCTCGTGCAGTCGTCGCAGCACTGCGCGCGGATCGATCGGTGTGCTCGTGCGGCCGGTGAGCTCGCGCGGCAGCGTGCGCACGTACAACCATCCGGCGAGCGCGACCGGGCCGCCCGCGTCCGCGCGCTGCGTCCCGAGCCAGCGCACCAGATCGGCGTGTGCGGCCGAGAGCGGCGCGGGGTTGTGCTCGGCGTCGAGGACGAGCGTCCCGGCGAGCGACGGCGGCGGATCCATCGCTGCGATCGCGGCGGCGAAGTCGGGCCAACCCGGGTGCAGCGGTGCGGTCAGCGGGCGCACCTGCACCAGCGCGATCGCATCGTCGTGCGTCACCACGGCTTCGAGGTCGAGCCCGAAGCGCGCGTCGCCGAAGCCTGCACGCACGTCGGCGACGCAGCGCGCGAGCGCGTCGCGTGCGGGGTCGTGCCACGACGACAGCGGTCCGGAGAAGCGGGGGCTCGCACCGCTCGCGAGCGGATCGCCGCCGGGCAGGTGGACCTCGAGGTAGTCGAGCTCCGCTTCGCACGCGAGCACGAGCAGCGCGCGACCGTCGATGCGGCGCTGCACGATCGCCTGATCACCGTCGCGCGCGTGATCGCGTGCGGCCGCGATCGCAGCGATCGCGGCCGCGCATGCGTCCTCGTCGAGCACACCGGCGATCGAGATGCCCAGGCCCGCGCCGCTTTGGTGTGCGCCGTCCTCGTGCGCGAGCGCGGAGCGCACGATGACGTCGCCGCCCGCACGCAGCTGCGTGAACGCGTCGCGCCACTGGCTGCGCGGATCGTCGAGCGCGACCGCGAAGCCCGGCGGCACCGGCAGGCCCGCGATCGTCGCACGCGCGAGCGCGGCGGCCTTCGGCGCGAGCGCGCCAGCGGGACCGGAGTGCAGCCAACGCAGCACGCGTCCAGATGGTAGACCACAGCCGTGGCGCAGTGGCTCGACGATCACTTGCACGCCGCGCCGGTGGCCCAGTGGGTGCCGGCGCTCGTACGAGATCGTCGCGCGCGCACGCTCGGCGCCGATCCGCCGCGCGCGCTGCGACGGGTGCTCGACGGCTGTGCGCCGCTCTCCGACGACGATCGCGATGTCGACGTGCTCGTGCACACCGGTGAGCTCTGGCAGCCGCCTGCGCTGACCGCAGCGCGCATCGACGCGCTCGCCGACGGTGGCGTGCTCGTCGATCTCGCGTGGATCGGCGCGTGGTCGAACGCGTGGCGACTGCGTGCGTGGCGACGTGGGCCGGGGCAGCGCGCCGCGATCGATCGCATCGCGACCGTCGTCGCGCTCGGCCTGCGCGAGCCCCAGCAATGGGTGTGCGCGACCGGCACTGCGCTCGTCGTCACCCTCGCGCTGCGGCGCGGCTGATCGCGTTCACGCGCACGCGATCGCTTCGCGCCACGCCGTGCGCAGCTGCGCGAGCGCGGTCGCATCGCCCGCGGGCTCGAAGCGACGCTCGCGTCGCCACGTGCGTGCGAGCGCGTCGAGGTCGCTCCACAAACCGACGCCGAGCCCGGCGAGCGCGGCCGCACCGAGCCCGGTGGCTTCGAGCATCTGCGGGCGATCGAGCGGCACACCCAGCAGATCGGCCTGCAGCTGCATGAGCAGATCGTTGGCCGCGGCTCCGCCGTCGACGCGGAGCACCGCGAGCGGCTCGCCGAGATCCGCGACCATGGCATCGACGAGATCCGCGATCTGCAGCGCGACGCCTTCGAGCGCCGCGCGGGCGAGATGCGCCTTGGTCGTGCCACGCGTGATGCCACGGATGAGCCCACGCGCATGCGGACGCCAGTGCGGCGCACCGAGCCCCGCATGGCCGGGCACGAGCACGACGCCGCCGGCATCGGGCACGCGCCGCGCGAGCGCCTCGACCTCGAGCGCGCTCTCGATGATGCCGAGCCCGTCGCGCAACCACTGCACCACCGCGCCGGCCATGAACGACGAGCCTTCGAGACACCAGGTGGTGCGCTCGCCGATCTGCCACGCGACCGACGTGAGCAGGCCGTGCTGCGACGGCACGATGCGCTCGCCGGTGTTGAGCACCACGAACGCGCCGGTGCCGTAGGTGCACTTCGCCTGCGCGGTTGCGAAGCACGCCTGGCCGAACAGCGCGGCTTGTTGATCGCCGGCGATGCCGTGGATCGGGATGCCGTCGGGCAAGCCCGGCACGCCCTTCGTGCGCCCGAACTCCGCGGTGCACGGGCGCACCTCGGGCAGCACCGCACGCGGCACCCGCAACAGCTCGCACAGCTCGTCGCTCCAACCACCGCCCGCGAGCGGCCACAGCATCGTGCGCGACGCGTTGCTCGGCTCGGTGACGTGGGACGCACCGCCGGTCAAGCGCCACACGAGATACGTGTCGATCGTGCCGGCCGCGAGCGCGCTGCTCTTCGCACGCGCGCCCTCGACGTGATCGAGCGCCCACGCGAGCTTGGTCGCCGAGAAGTACGGATCGAGCACGAGCCCGGTCAGCGCGCGCACGCGATCGCCGTGACCCGCGGCCTGCAGCTCTTCGCAGCGCGCTGCGGTGCGACGATCCTGCCAGACGATCGCGCGATGGATCGCCGCGCCACTCTTGCGATCCCACAGAAGCGAGGTCTCGCGTTGGTTGGTGACGCCGATCGCCGCGATGCGCGACGGCGCGACGCCGCTCTTCGCGAGCACGTCCGCGATCGCACGCACGATCGAGCTCCACACCTCCTCGGGATCGTGCTCGACCCAACCCGGCTGCGGGAAGTGCTGCGGGAACTCGTGGTTGTGCTTCGCCACCACGTGCAGCTCGGCGTCGACGAGCAGACAGGTGCTGCCGGTGGTGCCTTGATCGATGGCGAGGATCAGATCGCGTGCGTTCGTCATGGCTGCGGATCGCCGAGCTCGGCGACGGCGAACCGTACCAAAGCCGCGGCCGCTTCGTCGCGCTCGACGTCGAGCCCCACCTGGTGAAACGATCGCGGCAGGATCAGCCGCTGCACCCGCAGCGAGCCGACGCGTTGCACGAGGCGATCGCTGTCGGTCACCGGTGCGGTGTGATCGAGCTTGCCGTGCACGACGAGCAGCGGCGCGCGCACGTGGGGCAAGAGCGCTGCGACCTCGTCCTGCAGCGCGACGAATTCCACCAGCGTGGGCCACGGCACGCCGCGCAGGCTCGGGCTGTCGACGAACTCGCGATGGATGCGGACGTCGGGGCCTTCCTTCGGCATCACGCCGACGAGGCGGCGTAGGCCACCGAGCTTGCGCAGCTTCGCGAGCGCACGGATCGCGCGACGCTGCCACGGCGGCAACGCGAGCGGCACCGAGAACACCGCGAGCGCGGCGACCTCGAGCGGACGCAACGCGGCGAGTCGCAGCGACAAGAGTCCGCCGAGCGAGAAGCCCACCAACATCACCTCACGTCGTCCGCCGTCGCGCAGCTCGTCCCACGCGGCTTCGACCGACGCGTACCAGTCGCGCCACCGGCTGGCTTCGAGCGCGGCGAGATCGTGGTGGCCCGCGAGCGCAGGCGAGCGCACTGCGAAGCCGCGATCGGCGAGCGCGAGTGCGAGCGCGCGCACCTCGTGTGGTGTGCCGGTGAGCCCGTGCAACACGAGCGCGCCCTTCGGACCGTCGCCCTTCGCGAACGGACGCGCGTCCAGCTTCGCTCGCTGCGGTTGCCGATCCGCCGAGGGCGCGCGCGACATGACGCGAGCGTACCCTGGTGCTGCTATGCTGCGACGGCGTGGCGGTGCCGGCGGGCAGAAGCGGCGATCCTCCGGGCGCCGAGCCGGCCGGGTTCGCGCGCGTGCTCGTCGTCGACGACGAAGCGCCGCTACGCCACATGCTCGAGGTGTTGCTCGGCCGCGAGGGCTTCGCGGTGCTGCACGCCGACAGCGCAGAAACGGCGATCGACGTGCTCGGTCGCGAGGACGTCGACGTCGTGCTCACCGACGTGCGCATGCCCGGGCTCGGCGGGCTCGCGCTCGTCGAGTGGATCCGCGCGAACCGCCCCGGGCTCACCGCGATCGTGATGAGCGCGTTCGGCACGATCGAGCTCGCGCTCGCGGCGATGCACGCGGGCGCCTACGACTACATCGCGAAGCCGTTCAAGCAGGACGAGGTGGTGCTGACGCTGCGCAAGGCCGAGGAGCGCGAGCGTCTGCGCCGCGAGAACGCGGCCCTGCGTGCGCAGCTGTCCGAGGTCGCGGCTGCCACCGACTGGCTCGGCGACATGCTGATCCGCAGCCCGGCGATGCATCAGATCGCGAAGCTGGTGCGCAAGGTGGCGCCGTTCAAGACCACGGTGCTCGTGCTCGGCGAGTCGGGGGTCGGCAAGGAGCTGGTGAGCCGGGCGATCCACGGCGGCAGCCCGCGCGCGGACGGGCCGTTCGTCGCGGTGAACTGCGGTGCGATCCCCGAGACGCTGCTCGAGTCGGAGCTGTTCGGCCACGTGCGTGGCGCGTTCACGGATGCGAGCGCCGACAAGCGCGGGCTGCTCGAGGAGGCGAAGGGCGGCACCATCTTCCTCGACGAGATCGGCGAGCTGCCGCTGCCGCTGCAGGTGAAGCTGTTGCGCGCGCTGCAGGAGGAAGAGATCCGCCGCGTCGGTGACACGCGCTCGATCAAGATCGATGCACGCGTGATCGCGGCGACATCGCGCGATCTCGCGCAAATGGTCGAAGAAGGCAGCTTCCGACAGGACCTCTACTACCGACTGCACGTCATGCCGATCGAAGTGCCGCCCTTGCGCGAGCGCAAGGACGACATCGTGCCGCTGGTCGAGCACTTCATCGCCGCGACCAATCGTCGGCTCGGCACGAAGGTCGCGGGCGTCGCCGACGATGCGATGGCGCAGCTCGTCGCCTATGCGTGGCCGGGCAACGTGCGCGAGCTCGAGAACACCATCGAGCACGCATCGGTCATGGCCGAAGCGACGACGCTGCAGGCCGGCGATCTACCCGAGCGCGTGCGCAGACCTCCGCGCGCGCCGACCGGTTTCACGCTCGACTTCCCGCAGGACGACCTCTCGGTGAAACGCGCCCAACGCACGCTCGAGCGCGAGCTCATCTTGCGGGCGCTCGCCGAGACCCACGGCAACCGCACCCACGCCGCGAAGCTCCTCGATCTCAGCCACCGGGCCCTCCTTTACAAGATCAAGGACTTCGGCCTGAGCTGAGGCCCGATCGGTGGCCGCGCCCCCGCTGGGCGCGTGGCCCGATCCCCGGAGTCACTCCGGGCGCCCCCGCGTTTTCTTGCAGTTCTTGGGGTCTGGCGCCGGGCATGAAATGCTGATCCAGCTCGCCTGCCTTCGCGATGACGGTGCCCCCGCCCATGTCCCTTCGCCAACGATCCTGCGGACTTGTCCTGCGATCCCTGATCCAGACCCGCGGGATTTGCGCGTTTGGATCACTACAATGACCTATCAATGGCCTATCACTGTCATTCAACTACATATCACTGAAGGGCAACGAACGCGTTGACGGATCACGGATCGGGACGGACAATGTCTGGGCTTCACAGCGATGGATCCGGAACCCACAGGCGCGAAGGCGGCGAGCACCGTCTCGGAGCACGACGATCGCGTCGAGCCCCGCGAGATCGAGCGCGCCGTCGAGCCGGCGTCGCCGCAGTCGCGTCGTCGTCGGGCCAAGACGCCGACGCCCCGCGAAAACGAGGGACTTGTCCCCAACAACGTGAAGCGGCTGCGTCAGGCGGCCATGATGAGCAAGGCGGAGCTCGCACGTCGCGCCGGCGTCAGCCCGCTCACCATCGATCGCGTCGAAGCGGGCTGTCCCTGCCGCATGGACACCAAGCGCAAGATTCTCGAAGCGCTCGGTCTGCAGCCTTCGGCTGCGCAGCAGGTCTTCCCCGACGAAGACCTGGGCTGAGCCCCGCGCATCCGTGCGACGTGCGCACGTCGATGCGCACCGCCATGATTGCACGCGGAGCGGCGACGCGCTGAGACGGGGGACCCGTGGCGAAGCAGTGCATCGGTCTGGACATCGGATCCTCGGCGGTGAAGCTCGTGCAGCTCAAGCCCGCGGGGCGGACGATGAGCCTGCAGAACTTCGGCATCGAGCCGGTCGCGCCTCAGACCATCGTCGATGGCGTGATTCTCAACCACGGCGCCTTGGTCGACGCGATCAAGAACCTCACGCGCCGCATCCATCTCAAGGGCAAGCACATGGCGCTGTCGGTCTCCGGCAACAGCGTCATCATCAAGCGCCTCACGATTCCTGCGATGGAGGGCGCTGCGCTCGACGAGCAGATGGAGTGGGAAGTCCGGCAGAACATCCCGTTTTCGCGCGATGACGTGCTCGTCGACTACGAGGTGCTGGTCAAGCAGACGCCCACGGGACAGATGGAAGTGCTGCTGGTCGCCGCGAAGCGCGAGATCGTGTCGCAGTACCTGCAGGTCGTGCGCGACGCCGGGTTTCAGCCGGTGATCGTCGACGCCGCTGCGCTCGCGCTCCAAAACGCGGTGGAGGGCGGCATCGGCTTCGCGCCCGGTGACACCGTCGCGATCATCAACGTCGGCGCGACGTACTCGACGCTCTCGATCGTCTCGTCGGGTCGCCCGTCGTTCAATCGCGACCTCGGCACCGGCGGCAACACCTACACCGAGGCGATCCAGCGTCAGCTCGCGGTGAGCCTCGACGGTGCCGAGGCCTACAAGGTCGGCGGCTCGTTCGCAGCCGCAGGCGCGGCCGCCGACGTCGTGCCGCAGGAAGTCCATCGCATCCTCTGGCAGGTCTCGGAGCAGGTCGCCGAGGAATTCCAGCGCTCGATCGACTTCTACATGAACGACGCCATCGACGCGCGGCTCTCGCGGATCTATCTGAGCGGCGGTTCTTGCCTGGTGCCGCAGCTGCCGAAAGCGATCCAGGACCGCTCGCGCATCCCGGTCGAGATCATCAACCCGTTCTCGCGCGTCGTGGTGGATACCCGCCGCTTCGACGTCGACTACTTGCGCGTCAACGCGCCGGTCGCGACGATCGCCTTCGGCCTCGCGACCCGCCGTCCGGGGGACTCCGAATGATCCGCATCAACCTCGTACCGACGAAGCGCAAGCGCAGCGCGGCCGCAGCACCGGCTGCGCGCGCGGCTCGAGCCGAAGGCGGCGCATCCGGGGGCGGCGGCGCGACTGCGATCTTGTTGTTGCTCGGTTGGGGCGCGATCGCAGGTGCGGGCTGGTACCTGCTCTCGCTCGAGGACGAGGCCGTGATGGCGGTGCGCGCGAAGGCGGCCGGCGTCGCGAAGGAAGTCAACGAGATCAAGGCGGCGATCGACACCGGCAAGCAGGAAGCGCGGCGCGAAGAGATCAAGCGCCAGCAGATCGCGATCGACAAGCTCAAGGCCAAGCAACGCACGCCGGCGTTCGTGATGTACGAGCTCGCGCTCATCCTCACCGAGCCCAGCAAGGGCGGCGGCGTCACCAAGGACGAGGAGAAGTACAACCGCAACAAGGCCGCGGATCCGCAGAGCGAGATCAACGAGCGCTGGGATCCCTCGGGCCTGTGGCTCACCTCCGTGAAGGAGGAGAACGGGCGCCTCACCATCGAAGGCTCGGCGCGCGATGCCGCCGATCTCTCCGAGTTCACCCGTCGACTGCGCGCGAGCGTGTGGTTCGGCGAGATCACCCACCCCGACTACGAGCGGGTCGACGCGAAGGCCGAGAAAGACGATCAGCGCCACCTGACCTGGAAGCTCGACGTCGAGGTCCGGCGCTGGAACTGAGCAGGCGATCATGTTCGACGCACTCGGCAAGCTCCCGATCTGGCAACGCGTCCTGCTGTTCTTCTTCATCGCAGCCGGCATCGTCGCGGTCTGGTACTTCCTCTTCTATCTCGACGCGGTCGCGGCCAAGGGCGCCGCCGACACTGCGCTCGTCAACTCGCAGAAGGAGCTCGCGGACATCCAGAAGAGCCGCGACAACTTCGACGCCGAGCAGAAGGCGATCGCGGCGGAGGAGAAGCAGCTCGAGGCCAACCGCGAGGTGCTCCCACTGCACGCGTCCACCGTCGACAACCTCATGCAGACCTTCCAGCAGCAGTCGCGGCTGGTGGGCATGACCGTCGAGAGCTGGACCAACGAGCCCGAGGAGCTCGCGGACTTCTACGCGCGCATGCCGATCAAGGTGCAGGCCACCGGCACGTGGTCGCAGGTCGGCGAGTTCTTCCGGCGCGTGTCGGAGCTCAAGCGCATCGTCAGCGTCGACGGGCTGTCGCTCGCGCTGGTCAACAAGAGCGGCGACGGCAAGGACAAGGATCCGGGTGATCAGCACCCGGCGCTCAAGGTCGAGTTCGAGGCCGCGACCTATCGCTTCCTCACCGATGCCGAGCGCGACGCAGCCGCGACCGCCGGCGCGAAGGCGGCCAAGGGGAGGCGCAAGAAGTGAAGGCTCGCAGCCCATCCCCCGTGTTGCTCGCGCTCGTGCTCGTCGCACCTGCGTGCGTCGAAGAAGGTCCGGTCGACGTCACGTCGAAGCGTGGCGCGCCACCGCTGAACGCCCGTGCCGATGTGAAGGGCGAAGGCGAGGTGAAGCCGAGCGGCGGCGCGAGCAAGGCCGCGCCCGCGAAGCCTTCGCCCGCGAAGCCGGCCGCAGTCGCAGCCGAGGACGACGAGCTCCCGGTCGCGTTGCCACCGCGACCCAAGGTCGCGCTCGACGGCAAGTCGTTCCAGCTCCGTCGCGACCCGTTCCTCAACTTCGTCGCGGGCGAGCTCGTGGTGCCCGAGCCGGTGCGGGCCAGCGGGTCCTCCCGCAAGGTGGAGATGCACCAGTACGCGTTCGAGGACCTGAAGCTGGTCGCCATCGTGAACGCCGGTCGCGGCATGAAGCCCCGGGCCCTGTTCGTCGCGAGCGACGGCCGGAGTCAGGGGATCAAGCAGGGCGAGTACTTCTCCAGCGCCGAAGTTTTGCTCGCAGCGGTGAATCGGGATTACGTAGAGGTCGAGGTCGTGGACGATGACCTGGCCAGCAGTCTCAACCTTCAGCGCGGGGAACGTCGCGCGATCTATTTGCGCAACGATTGAGCGCCGGACAAGCCCCCGCTGCGATCGCGGCTGCCTTCGAAACCAACTTGGAGCGATTCGTCGATGACGCGTTTCGGTTCGCCAACCCCGAGCCGAGCCCGTAAGGCGACGGCACTCGGCACTCTCGCCGCTCCACTTTCGCTGCTGCTGGCGCTCGCGCCCACGCACGCCGACGCGACGCCCCTGCCTGGGCTCGCCCCGGCCGTGGTGCACGCAGCCTTCCCCGCCGGCGGCCAGCTCGCGTGGGCGCTCGCGCTCGCGCCGGGCAACC
>DASZPU010000136.1:0-17732 GCA_035550195.1 Nannocystaceae bacterium | reverse complement strand
ACGCGCTCGGCATGGAAGTCGTCGGCGGACCTCATCGCGTGCGCACGTGGCTCCGCGTGGAGGCCAGCTGCAGCGACGCGCAGACGCGCATCATGAACCTGCAGCTGCCGGGCGGCGGAGGCATCTGGTACCAGTGGGCGGTCTACACCGCGCCGGGTGGCCTCGAGCTGCGCATGCGCAACCACGCATCGCAGGTCGAGAACGCGGTCGTCGATGCGGCCTTCGACATCGGCGAGTGGCACGAGCTCGAGCTCGAGCTCGACGTGACCACCACGCCGCCGAGCGGCAGCTTGATCCTCGACGGCACCACCGTGGTCCCGGAGCTCGCGGGTCCGCCGCTGTCGATGATGGCGCTGTTCGAGTCGGTGCAGTCGCTGCAGCTCGGCATCTATCGCGACGACGCACCCTTCCCCGGCGGATGCGTCGTCTACTACGACGACCTGCGCGTCACCGCGCTGTGATCAGCCGCAGGGCTTCGTGACCGTGCGCTCGATCGTGCCGCACACGTCGGCGCACGTGGTGATGCACTTGCCGCTCCAGTCCTTCGCGATGCAGCCACCGGTGACCGACTGCACGCCGTCGCAGATCGCCTTCGCCGGCTGGTTGCTGCAGCTGAACACGCGCTCGACCACGTTGCACATCTGCTGCCCCGGCGTCGCGGGAGCGGCCGGCGCGTTGCAGGTGCGCTGCGGCACCTTGTCCTTCAGCTTCGCCCACGCGTCGACCTTGTAGGGATCGATCCACGCGTCGTCGCGCTCGAGCTGGAAGTGCAGGTGGGGCGACGACGAGACGCCGGAGCTGCCGACCAGCCCGAGCGTCATGCCGCACTCGATGCGTTGACCGTCGCCGACGACCACCGAGCCCTTCTTGAGGTGGTAGTAGCGCGCGATGTCGCCGTCGTCCTGCAGGATGCTGACGACGTTGGCCTCGAGCTCGGGGTTGCCGGGGCACTGGATCTGGTGCTCGGCGAGATCCCACTCGCCCTTCGCCTTCGACGGGAACGCGAAGCAGTGATCCGCGTTGCCGTCGGCGATGCCGATCACGATGCCGGGCGCCGCCGCGATCACCTCGTTCTTGCGCAGATCCATGCCCGGGAACCAACCCTTCAGCATGTAGTCGGTGCCTTCGTGGTTGTCGTAGCAGTTGGGGAAGCCCTCGCCGTAGAAGCCGGTGCACGACGTCGGGCTCTTGTGCTTGTCACGGTTGTGATCGAAGCCGATCGGCGCGGAGAAATCGCTGGGCTTCGCGAACGGTGCGGACAGCTTCGCGTGCTTCATGCGATCGACCACCACCACGCGGAAGCGCTCGTTGCCACCGGTGATGACGTCGAGATCGGCCTTCAGCGAGCCGCCGCGCGCGGACAGGAATTTCCGGCTGGCGGATTGGAGCGAGATCTTGCTGCCGTCGTCGACCGTGCCGTTGCCACCGTCGCGATGGATCACGAATCGTTCCCACGACTGCGCGCGGTCGCGGTTCGCGACCAGCTCACGACCGCCGCCGCCTTCGGCCGAGACGAAGTGACCATCTGCGGCCCGCAGCGCGACTTGGTCGCCGTGCTCGAGCGCGCCGCCGTCGATGTCGTAGAGCGTGAACGTCTCCCACGCGCCGCGTTCGCTGCGATCGGCGGCGAGCTCGGCACCGCCGCCATTTTGCGCGACCACGTAGTCACCGTCGTCGGTCTTCAACGCGATGCGGAGATTGGTGGCGGACGCGGTGGCGGGTGCGAGCGCGGCGAGGGCTAGGGCGAACAGTGTCGAGCGTCTCATTCGCTCGGGTGGTTGCAGCCCGGGCCGCGGCGCTCCCGAGAGATTTGCGGGGCGACAACCGTAAGGATCCCGAGCAGATGGTCGGGGCGCGCTTTCCTGCGGCCGGCTCGGTCATGCTGCCTCCACGTGCGATGACGGACCTCGACGACGACGAGCTGCTCACGCGCTGGCGCGCAGGTGATCGCGCGGCGGGCGAGCGCTTGTTCACGCGCCACGTGAAGTCGCTGTTCCGGTTCTTCCGCAGCAAGCTCGACGACGCGGTCGCCGAGGATCTCACGCAGGCCACGTTCCTCGCGGCCACGGCGGCGCGCGACAGCTTCCGCGGCGATGCGACGCTGCGCACGTTCCTCTTCGCGATCGCGCGCAAGCAGCTGCTCATGCACTACCGCAGTCGTCCGAAGCGCGATCGCGAGGTCGCGCTCGACACGATGTCGGCCTGCGATCTCGGTGCGTCGCCGAGCTCGCTGTTGCGCGGCAGCGAGGAGCAGCGGCTGTTGCTCACCGCGTTGCGGCAGATCCCGATCGATTTCCAGATCGCGGTCGAGCTCTACTACTGGGAGGGCATGTCGACCGTCGCGATCGCGCAGGTGCTCGAGGTCGCGGAGGGCACGGTGCGCAGTCGACTCGCGCGCGCACGCGAACGCCTCGCCGAGCTCATCGCCGAGCTGGCCGTATCGCCGCAGATCGCCGAGCGCACCAACGCCGGCTTCGAAGACTGGGCGCGCTCACTCGCCCAGCTCGATCGTGCGGCGAGTTGAAGCCGCGAGCTCGGACACCGCGGTCGCATCGCGGCCGAGCACACCGAGGATCTTCGCGAGCTCCTCGTAGGCTTCCGCGAGCGTGCGCAGTGCGGGCACGCCGGCGCCCGCGAGCTCGGCGATCGAAAGCGTCGCGAGCGTGAGTGCCTCGTGCATGCGCTGCTGCATGCGCAGGCTCTCCGCGAGCAGCATGAGCGCGCGACCACGCTTGATGCGATCGCCGTCGGTGCTGCGCACGATGTCGAACATGCGCCAGAACACGCGCGTGGCCGCGAGCGGCTCGCCACGCAGCATCGCGATCTGGCCGATCAACTGCTCGACGTAGGCCTGATCCGAGTTGGTCTGTCGGTAGAGCGAGCCCATGATCGTGGCCGCCGCTTGCACGTCCTCGTCGGCCTCGTCGATGCGCCCGAGTGCCAGCAGCGCGCGGGCGCGCGAGACGTGCAGGTTCGCGGCCAGGTGCGTGCCCGCCATCGTCGCGGCGATGATCGGCTCGGCCTCGTCGCAGTCGGCCACTGCGAGCTCGTAGTGCCCGAGGTCGTTGCTCACCGTCGCGTGCATCACCAGCGATGTGGCGTAGTCGGGATGCGCCGTGCCGATCGTGCTGCGCTGCGCCGCGATCACCTGCTCGATCTCGACGCGGGCAGCGTGGTCGTGCCCCAGCATCCGCAGCGCGCCCACCAGGTTACTGCGCGCCAATTGCACGCGCGGGTGCTCGAGGCCCAACGTCGAGACGCCGATGTCGATCGCGCGCTGGTACTCGTCGCGCGCGCCGTCGCGATCACCCGCGCGCAACAGCGTGTTGCCGAGGTTGGTGCGCAGCACGAACGCGCGATGATCGTCGGGGCCGAAGTGGGTTTCGACGGCTGCGAGCTCGCGCTCGAGTCGATCGCGCGCGGGCGTGAGCCGCTCGGCCGCGAGATCGGCGGTCGCGATCGCGTTGCCCAGCAGGTACGCGATCGCAGGCGGACGACCGGCACGCGCGAGCGCGGCTTCACCGAGCGCGGCCCACTGTGCTGCGCCGTCGAAGTCGCGGGCGTAGTCGCCGAGCTCCCACACCATGGCCGCGGCCGCGTGCGCGAAGGTCTCGTCGGCGCCCGCACGCACGGCTGCTGCTGCGGCCTGCACGAGGCTCGCGCGCGCGTCCTCGCTGCGTCCGATCCAGCCCAGCGCATCGCCGCGCACGAGCTCCGCATCGGCCAGCGTCGCATCGTGTGCGAACCCGCCGCGCTGCCAGCTCGCGAGCGCCGACTCGGCGTGATCGAGCCCGCGTTCGAAGTGACCCGCGTCGATCTCCGCGCGCGCATCGGCGAGCGTACGCGTCGTTGCGTCGACCAGCGCGATCGCAGCGGGATCGTCGGGGGGCGCGAGCTCGCGACGCAGCGCCGCCGCATCGCTGCAGCGCTCGAGCCCGGGCAGCTTCTGCACCGCCGTCACCGCGCGATCGACCGTGGTCGCATCCGCGGCCGCGAGCACGTCGAGCACCGCGCGCAGGCGATCGCGGCGGGCCGCGAGGCAGGCCATGCGGCGATCGAACAGCTCGTCGGACTGCACGCGGTCGCGATGCGCGACGCAGACGTCGTCGCGGGCCGCGGCCCAACCCGCTGCCCAGCGATCGAGACCGGCGCGCGCGGTCGCCCACGTCGTCGCGGCGTAGGGCAGCTCGACCGCTTCGAACGCGCGCGCGATCGCGGCCGCGCGGTCTTCGTTCCACACCTCGCCGAGGATCGCCGCTCCGTCGTCGCAGCTCGCTGCGCGCGGCCACGCGATCGCGACGGCCGCGATGCCACCGATCAACGCGCCACCGATGGCGAGCGCGCGCCGACGCTTCGCGGGATCGCGATCGAGCTCGCGCAACAGCGCGTCCATGTCGGGCCAGCGCGCGGCGGCATCGGGTGCGAGCCCACGCTCGAGCGCGCGACGGATCCACGCCGGTACCGCGACCTCGCCGGTGCGCGGCGCGTGCTCGAGCTTGTCGACGAGCAGCGCCGCGGGCGTGCTGCCGCGAAACGGACGCTGGCGGAACAACGCCTCCCACAGCGCGACGCACCACGCGTATTGATCGGCGCGCGCATCGACGGGCTCGCCGCGATGCTGCTCGGGCGGCATGTACGGCGGCGTGCCGGCGAACGCGAGACTCAGCTGCGGCGCATCGTCGTGGTGTTCATCGTCGCCGCGCGGCCCTGGATCGGTGGGCTCGCCCGCTTGCACGCGCGCGAGCCCGAAGTCCACCACCTTCGCGCGCTCGCCGATGATCACGTTGTCGGGCTTGAAGTCGCGATGGATCACCGCAGCGCGATGTGCCGCCGCAAGCCCGCGTCCGGCTTGCACGAACATCGCGACGATCGCACGCCACGATCGCGATTCCTCGGCGAGCCACGCATGCAGCGTGCGACCGCCGAGAAACTCCATCGCCAACACCACGTGCTCGCGCTCGGGCTCGTGCGGCGGATTCCAGGTCGCGACGTCGAACACCGCGACCACGTGCGGATCGGACAGCCGCGCGAGCGCCTGCGCTTCCGCGAGCAGTCGCGCATCGTCGCCGGTGCGCAGGAACTTCAGCGCGACCTTGCGATCGAGCTTCGCATCCCAGGCCGCCCACACCGTGCCCATGCCGCCCTGACCGAGTCGCTCGAGCAGCGTGTAGCGATGCTGCGGCGTGACGAGCTCGGGCGCGGGGCCGAACACCGCGGCCCGCAGCCGCGCGGCCACCAGATCCTCGGTGACGCCGGAGGGCGGGGCCGCATCCGCGATGATCCGCTCGACCTCGGCCACCGCACGACGCTAGCAGGTCTACGCGTGCGGCTGCTCCGATGCGGTCGCTGCGTGCTCGCCGGGCGGCTGCGCGTGGCCCAGCACGCACGCCAGCACTTCGGGGCCGTGCACGCTCGCGAGCACCCGCGGCACTGCGAGCCAGCGCTCGAGCGCGGCGGTGGCCTCGAACGGCAGCGGCTCACCGGCGCGCTCGATCCAACCATCGTCGGCGGTGTGCAGCAGATGGCGGAGCTCTTTGCCCTTCGCGAAGCACTTGATCTCGATGAGCTCCACTGCGGAGTGGATCGAGAACCACACCGTGACGAGGTCGAGGCTCTTCGAGAGTCGGCGCGCAGTGGCCTCGTCGTCGGCCGCGGCGATCTCGTGCCAGTCACCCAATGATTCGCCACCCAAGCCGGCGTCACGGACTCGTGCCAGTGCTCCGGGATCGGTGATGCGGAGCAGGATCTTCGCGTCGCACGCCATCGCTGGGCAGCATAGCCAACCGATCCGATCGGTCGAGCACGTCGACGCGCTCACCGCCGGCGCGCAGGTCGCGAACGATGCAGCGTCACCGCCGGGCTACGCGACGACGGCCGACGCCGACGAGCAGCACGCCGAGCACCACGCTCGCGATCGACAGCGAGCTGCCCTCGATCGCGCAGCCCGGCTTCGCGGCCGGTGCATCGCTCTTCGCGGGTGCATCGCTCTTCGCGGGCGTGTCGCTCTTCGCATCCTTCGCGGGGCCGGGCTCGCAGATGCGGCACGCACGATCGACCGACTTCGGCGGATCCGACGAGTAGTCGATGCGCGCGCACTTGCTCTCCTGGCAGGTGCCCGGCTTGCCACCCGCGGTGCACGCAGCGCCGAGCTCGGCCTTGTTGCAGACCGCTTCCTCGTCGGAAATCTCGTCGGCGCTCGCGAAGGCGGGCACCAGCCAAACGCAGGTCACGACCGCGAGACGGCGCATTCTCGGGATGATGCCCGTGGCCGGAAAAATCGACCACCCCCTGTCGGCCCGGGGCATAGTCGTTCGTCCTGAGACCGCGAGAGGATCGGCCGTGCTCTACGCAATGTTCTGCTACCACTCCGAAGACGTCGTCTGTGCCTGGTCGAAGGAGCACGACGCCGCCGTGATGGAGAAGCTCACCGCGGTGACCGACCGGCTCACCGCCGAGGGCCGCCTGGGCCCGGTCGCGCGCTTGATGCCGACCACCGCTGCGACCACGCTGCGCACCCACAGCGAGCCCGGCCTCGTGATCGACGGGCCGTTCGCCGAGACCAAGGAAGCGCTGCTCGGCTTCTTCGTGATCGATTGCGACGACCTCGAGCATGCGCTGTCGATCGCACGCGAGCTCGGTGTCGCGAATCCCGGTGGCGCATACGAAGTGCGTCCGATGTCGTTCTTCAACCCCGGCGGCAAGGTGTCATGAACGAGCTGGCCTGGCTCGATGCGGCGCTCACGGCCGCGCGACCCCAGGCGCTCGCGGCCTTGCTGCGGTACTTCCGTGATCTCGACCTCGCCGAGGAAGCGTTCCACAACGCGTGCCTGCGCGCGCTGAAGCACTGGCCGCTCAACGGGCCGCCGCGCGATCCGGCGGCGTGGCTGATCTTCGTCGGGCGCAACGCCGGCATCGATCAGGTGCGCAAGCACGGTCGCGAGGAAGCGCTGCCCGCCGACGACGCGATCTCGGATCTCGACGATGCGGAGGATCGCGTCGACGACACACAGTATCGCGACGACATCTTGCGCTTGCTCTTCATCTGCTGTCATCCCGACGTGCCGGCGAGCGGACAGATCGCGCTCGCGCTGCGCATCGTGTGCGGGTTGACGGTGCAGCAGATCGCGCGTGCGTTCCTCGTCGGCGATGCGGCGATGGAGCAGCGCATCACGCGGGCGAAGCGACGCATCGCGCAGAACCAGGTGCCGTTCGAGGCGCCGGGTGCCGTGGAGCGCAGCGAACGGCTCGCCGCCGTGGCTGCGATGGTCTACCTCGTGTTCAACGAGGGCTACTCGGCGCGCGGCAACGAGGTCGATCGCCGTGCGCCGCTGTGCGACGAGGCGATCCGGCTGGGGCGATTGCTGCTGCGGCTGTTCCCCGCGGAGCCGGAGATCATGGGACTCGTCGCGCTGCTCTTGTTGCAGCACGCCCGTGCCGCGGCGCGCTTCGACGACGAGGGCGCGGTGGTGCTGCTCGAGGACCAGGACCGCGGCAAGTGGAACGCGGCGATGGTCGCCGAGGCGCTCGCGCTCATCGACAAGGCGATGCGTCACCGTCGACCGGGCCCTTACCAACTGCAGGCCGCGATCGCGGCGCTGCACGCCCGCGCGCAGACGGCCGCGCAGACCGACTGGAACGAGATCGAGCTGCTCTACGCGATGCTCGAGCGCATCACGCCGTCGCCGGTCGTCACCTTGAATCGCGCGGTCGCGGTCGCGAAAGCGCGGGGCCCCGCGGAGGCGCTCGCGATGATCGAGCCGCTGCGCGAGCCGTTGGCCAGCTACTTCCACTTCCACGGGCTCGAGGGCGGGCTCCTGCTGCAGCTCGGCCGCAAGGACGAGGCGCGGGTGGCCTTCGATCGTGCGATCGCGTTGGCCACCACCGCAGCCGAGGCCGCGCACATTCGGATGCATCTCGATCGTTTGAGTGTCGGATCCGGCTGAGCTCGTTCGTCCTCGGTGCATGAGCACCAAGACCAAGAACGTCCTCTACTGGATCACCACCATCTTCGGGCCCGCGAGCTTCGTGTGGGGTGGCGTCGTCAACCTCCTGCGCACCGACGAGGTGCTGGTCAACCTCGGCCACCTCGGTTATCCGGTGTACTTCGCGACGATCCTCGGGCTGTGGAAGCTGCTCGGCGCGATCACCATCGTGCTGCCCGGCCTGCCGCGCCTGAAGAAGCTCGCGTACGCCGGCTTCTTCTTCGATCTCACCGGCGCCGCGATGTCGCACTTCTTCGTCGGCGATTCCTTCGCGCAGATCGTCGCGCCGCTGGTCTTCCTCGCGCTCGTCGTCGCGTCCTACCAGCTGCGCCCCGCGAGCCGCCGCTAGTTGTCCTTGCGTTGCATCGGGCTCGTGGTCCACTCGCGCATCGCTTGATCGCCGGGGCGATCGACGTGGACCTTGCTGTCGACGCTCGTCACCCACGCGAGCGGGATCCAGTGATGCTGGCCCTGGTCGTCCTTGCGCAGCTTGATCATCTCGCTGCCGTCCATGTGGTCGACGACCGCGAACTGACCGTCCTTCGAGCAGACGACGGGCGCGCCGGGCTTGATCTCTTGTGCATCGATCATGTGCTTCGTTCTCCCGACGAGCGACGCAGCATCAGGTGTGCCAAGCAGAACGACAGCATCGCAGCGACGGCGCGCCGCTCGACCGTGCGTGCGCGCTCAGAGCCCGAACACGCGGCGTGCGTTGTCGTGCAGGAAGCAGGCGCGCGCCTCGGCGTCGAGGCCGAGCGCGTCGATCTCGGCGATGCAGTCCTTCGGCATCAGCATGGGATAGTTGCTGCCGAAGAGCACTTTCTTGCGGCCGCCGCTGCGCATGTACTCGACCAGCTCCGGTGGATAGCGGCTCGGCTTGTACGCGGAGGTGTCGATGTACACGTTGGGGTACTTGCGGCACAGCGAGATCATCTCGAGCGTCCACGGATAACCAATGTGGCCGCCGACGATCACGAGCTCGGGGAAGTCGAGCGCGACCTCGTCGAGATACGGAATGGGGCGGCCGGGCTCCGACGGTGCGAGCGGACCGGTGTGACCGACCTGCAAGCAGAACGGGATGCCGAGCTCGACGCACTCGGCGTAGAGCGGATAGTAGTGGCGATCGTTGGGCGGCAGTCGCCAGATCCACGGCAACAGTCGCAGGCCGCGGAAGCCGTGCTCGCGCACGCATCGTCGCAGCTCTCGCACGGCTTGCATCGGTGATGCGAGATCGACGGATGCGATCCCGGCGAAGCGATCCGGAGCCGCGCGTACGAGCGCCGCGACCTCGTCGTTGTGCACGAGCGGGCCTTGCGGAGCCCACCAGGCGGAGGCGAGTGCGCGCGTGATGCCGGCGGCATCGAGCGCACCGATCGTCGCTTCGATCGGCAACGCGTCGGGCAGGCTGTTCCCGGTCCACTTCCGCAGGGGCGCGAACATCGGATGCGCCCACATCGCGCGGCTGGGGTGCTGCATCCAGGCATCGATGACGGGCTCGCTCGGCATGCGTGACAGCCTACGCGTGCGCGAGCTGCAAGGGTGCTTGACGGTCCGGCATCGCGGCGACCACCATGGACACCTCGCGTGCCGGGCCCGTCGAAGAGCAGTCGCACCGTTCCCGGCATCTTGCTCATCGTGTTCGGTGCGACCTGCAACGCGATCGGGGTCGGGCTCACGGTCGCGCCCAAGAAGGAAGGCGATCCGAGCGCGGGCATCTTCTGGATGGCCTTCAGCATCATCGCGATGGTCGGCCCGGGCATCTTGCTGGTGGTGCTCGGGCGCAAGCAGGCGCGTCGCGCCGCGCAGATGGACAAGATCGTCGCGCTCGCGACCGCGAGTCAGCGCTTGCCGATCGACGTGCTCGCGAGCGACCTCGGGGTGAAGCCGAAGGAAGCGCGCGATCTGTTGCTCGCCGCGATCGGCGAGCGCCGCGTGATCGGTCGCCTCGATCTCGAGCACGGCATCTTCATCTCCGGCTCGACGCACGGCGGCGTGCAGCAGGTCGCGATGACCTGCCGCAACTGCGGCGCGCGGGCGAACGTGATCGTGTCGGCCGCGTCGGCGACCGTGTGTCCCTATTGCAACTTCAGGCTCGCGTAGCGACTACCACGGCAGCGCTTCGCCGTTGGCGTGCAGGAAGCTGCCGCTCTTGTCGAGCGTGAGCTCGTCGATGCGCGCCACGAGCCCACGCGCGGCGTCTTCGGGGCGCACCATCGCCGATTGATTGCCGAAGCGCGCGGTCATGTCGGTCGCGACCATGCCGGGATGGAGGATGACGACCGCGATCTTGCGGCTCGCGATATCGCGGGCGAGCGACACGCCGGCCATGTTGAGCGCGGCCTTGCTCATGCGATAGCCGTACGCGCCACCCGACCCGTTGTCGGCGATCGAGCCCATGCGGCTGGTGACGAGCGCGATCTTTCCGCCGTCGCGCAGCTTGCCGAGCAATGCCGCGGTTACCCGCAGAGGTCCGAGCGCGTTCACCTCGAGCTGCTTGCGCACGCCATCGAGATCGAGCGCGGAGAGACTGTCGGTCATCAGGATGCCGGCGTTGTTGATCACGACATCGAGCTGCACGTCGCCGACGCGCTCGCCGAGCTTCGCGACGCTCGCGTCGTCGCCGACGTCGATGCCGTCGATGATGCGCGCGCCCGTCTTCGCGAGCTCGTCCGTGCTCGATCGCACCACCGCGATGACTTGGTCTCCGCGTGCGACCAGCTGCCGCACGATCTCGAGCCCGATCCCCCGATTCGCCCCCGTCACGAGCACGTTCGCCATGGCCCACCCTACCGCCACCGCGAGGCCGGTGGTTACCGCGGGATTTTCCCGCGAAAGCCGACCCTGAGCCGACTCAGAGCGACCTTTCGCGGGATTTTCCCGCGTTCACATCGCGATGCCGCAGTAGCCGACGCTCGGGTTCACCTCGAGCGGGATGCACGTCTGGCCCGCGGCTTCGTCGGGGCACGGCAGCGGCATCGCGGGATCGCAGCGCGTCGTGCAGCACGACTCGGTCGCGCACGCGGGCACGTTCTCGGCAGCCGCGCAGACGAAGTCGCTGCCGCACGTGAACGGTGCATCGCACGACTCGGCGTACGCGGTCTCGCCGACCATGATCGCGGGCACGCACCAGAACGTGCCGGTCTGCTCTTCGAGCGCGCACGCGTCGACACCACAATCGGGCGCGAGCGGATCGCAGGGCACGAGACAGATCGGCACGCTCTCGTTGAAGCTCCACAGACAGCTCAGCCCATCGGCGCAGATCGGCATCCCGACGTTGCCACCGCACAGTGCTGCGCACGTGCCCATGTTCGTCTTCGGATCGACGCCGAAGCACATCGCTGCGATGTCGCAGCTATCGATGCCGCTCACGCCGCTGCCTTCCACCGTGCACGCTTCGCCCACCGCCGCGGGCATCGGATCGAGCGGGGAGCAGCGCGTCGAGTTCCACGTATTGCCGCCGTTGCCCGCCCACGGCATGCACTTCTCGCCGTCGGGGCAATCCTGCTGCCAGATGTCGCATTCGTGGAAGCTGCCACCGTCGGGGCCGAAGCAACCGTGACAGATGAAGCCCGCGCTCATGATGCCGGTGTCGTCGACATCGTCGCTCGAGTCGGACGTGCCCGTCGTCGACGTGCTCGTCTCCGTCGACGTCGTCACACCGACGGTCGTGCTCGACGATCCCACGGAAGTCGTGAGCGGCCCCGTCGTGCCCGCGCCGCTGCTCGAGCCGGTGTCGCCTTCGACCGCGACCACCGGTCCGCACGCGGCGGCCAGCAGCAACGCGACGACGAGCGACCTACGACCCACGCGTAGAGCGTAGCTCACCGCGTGAGCAGCTTGAACTCGATGCGGCGGTTCTTGGCTTTGCCGGCCTTCGTGGTGTTCTCGCCGAGCGGCTCGTCGGGGCCCGCGCCGCGGGTCTCCATGCGATCCGCGGCGATGCCGTGATCGACCAGGTACTTCTTCACCGCGTCGGCGCGGCGTTGCGAGAGATCGATGTTGTGCGTGCGGTCGCCGGTGCTGTCGGTGTGACCGACGATCTCGACCTTCACGTCGGGGAAGTCCTTGAGCACCTTCACCGCCTTGTCGAGCACCGGGCGGCTCTTCGGCTTGATGGTGGCCTTGTCGGTGTCGAAGAAGATGCCCTCGATCGCGCCGGTGAACTTCGCGACCTCTTGCGGCACCTCGTCGGGGCAGCCGTCCTTGTCCTTGTAGTTGTTCTTCGTCTCGGGCTCGTCGATGCACGAATCGTCGGGATCCAAGATCCCGTCGCCGTCCTTGTCGCGGATCGGACAACCATCGGGCGCGACGCCGGGCTCGTCGATGCAACGATCGTCGGGATCGAGGAAGCCGTCGCCGTCCTTGTCGCGGATCGGACAGCCATCGGGCGCGACGCCGGGCTCGTCGATGCAGCGATCGTCGGGATCGAGGAATCCGTCGCCATCCTTGTCGCCCGGCCCCGGCTCCGGCGCTTCGACGATCGGCTTCGGCTTCTCCTTGTCCTTGCGCCCCAGCGTGATCGACAAGCCGAGCAGCGCTTCGAAGTTGTTGATGACGCCTTCGTCGACGCCGCGACCCGCGGTGAGCGTGTCGCGGAGATCGACGCGGAACGCGATCCACCGCGACGCGTAGATCTTCAGACCACCACCGAAGTGGAAGCCCATGTCGATGTCGCTACCGACCGCGCGGCGCGAGCTCGACACCCCGAGCCCGCTGATACCGGCGAGCACGAACGGCGTGACGCTCCACAGCCCGAGCTGACCGACGAGATGACCACGCACGTGATAGAGCGTCGCGCGATCGTCGTTGGTCGTGCGCGCCAGCATCGCGCCGCCTTCGAGCTCGAGCCCGAGGAAGCGGATCGGGTAGTAGCCGATGCGCGCACCGAGCTCGCCGTTGATCTTCCGCAGCGGCTTGTAGCCCATGTCGGGCAGCCCGTTGTCGGGCTGGAACAGCTCGAGCTTGCGCGCGGGCACGAAGAGGCCGCCGTAGATCCCGATCTCGGCCATGTTGCGCTCGGGTGCCCAGCGCTTGATCCACTTCACGTCCTTGCGTTTGTCGCGGGTCTCGACCTTGCCGCTCGTCGATGTGCCGGCGGGCGAGACCTCGACACTGCCCGTGGCTGCGGGAGCAGCGAGCGCGAGGTTGGGGAGCGAGCACGAGATCAGGGCAACGAGGATCGCGGATCGCTTCATCGTCGCCGATCAGTGTCTCACACCCCGGCGGCCGCGAAGGCTGCTCCGACGATCGCCTGCGCTTCTTCTTGGATCCGCCGCAGGTGATCAGTGCCCAGAAAGCTCTCCGTGTAGATCTTGTAGACGTCCTCGGTGCCCGAGGGCCGTGCCGCGAACCAGCCGTTCTTGGTAACGACCTTGAGCCCACCGATCGCCGCATCGTTACCCGGCGCGCGGGTGAGCGTGGCCACGATGGCCTCGCCCGCGAGCTCCTTCGTGGCGATGCGCTCGGGTGAAAGCCCTTTCAGCACCGCCTTCTGGGCCGCATTCGCGCGCGCGTCGATGCGCTCGTAGACCGGCTCGCCGAAGCGTTCGGTCTGCGCGCGATAGCACGCGCCGGGGTCCTTGCCGGAGACCGCGGTGATCTCCGCGGCCAACAGATCGAGAATGATGCCGTCCTTGTCGGTGGTCCACACCGATCCGTCCTTGCGCACGAAGCTCGCGCCCGCGCTCTCCTCACCACCGAACGCGAAGCTGCCGTCGCGCAGGCCGTCGACGAACCACTTGAAGCCGACCGGCACCTCGCTGAGCTTGCGCCCGAGCGCAGCGACCACGCGATCGATCATGCTGCTGCTCACCACGGTCTTGCCGACCGCGGCGTTCTTCGACCACTGCGGCCGCTTGCTGAACAGCCACTCGATCGCGACCGCGAGGTAGTGGTTGGGATTCATGAGCCCCGCGCTCGGCGTGACGATGCCGTGGCGGTCGTAGTCGGTGTCGTTGCCGAACGCGATGTCGAAGCGATCCTTCAAGCCCACCAGGCCCGCCATCGCCCACGGCGAGCTGCAGTCCATGCGGATGCGGCCGTCGCGATCGAGCGTCATGAACGAGAACGTGGGATCGATCCAGTCGTTGACGATCGTGATGTCGAGCTTCCAGCGCTCGACGATCGGCGCCCAGAAGCCGATGCCGGCGCCGCCCATCGGGTCCACGCCGATGCGCAGCTTCGCGGCCGCGATCGCGTCCATGTCGATGATCTCGCCGAGCGCGGCGACGTACGGCGCCACGAAGTCGTGGCGCGACACGCTGGCGAGCGCGCGCTCGTACGGCACGCGCTTCACCTCGCGCAGACCACCGCGCAGGATCTCGTTCGCACGCTTCTCGATCACCGCGGTGACGTCGCTGTCCGCGGGCCCACCGTGGGGCGGGTTGTACTTGATCCCGCCGTCCTCCGGCGGATTGTGGCTCGGCGTGAGCACGATCGCGTCGGCCAAGCCGCGCTCGCGTCCGCGGTTGTAGTCGAGGATCGCGAACGAAGCGGCGGGCGTCGGCACCGGTGCATCGGAGATCCGCACCTCGACTTCGTTCGCGACCAACACCTCGAGCACGCTCGCGTGCGCGGGCTCGGAGAGCGCGTGCGTGTCGCGTCCGACGAACAACGGACCATCGATGCCGTGCGCGCGTCGCCACTCGCAGATCGCCTGCGCCACCGCGAGGATGTGGTGCTCGTTGAACGCGTGGTGCAACGAGCTGCCGCGATGCCCCGACGTACCGAACGTCACCGCGTGGGCAGCCTCGGCCGGATCCGGCTGCAGCGAGTAGTAGGCGCTGACCAAGCGCGGCACGTCGACGAGTACCGAGCGCGGTGCCTTTTGTCCGGCGAGCGGGTGCGTCATCGCGAGCGAGGCTACTACCGGCGTTGCACGCGGTGCTCGCAGTCGCCCTGGCGCCCGCTGCGGGCCGTGATCACGTGGTTCGCCGCAGCATGGCTGCGTGCCGCGTGCATGTGGACGTCGCTCTCGCTGCGGCCCACCTCGGGCCACGCACGCGTCGTTACAGGCGCGGCGAGAGCCGTCCCGTTCGTGAACCGCGATCGCGAAGCGGACCATCGCGGTCCGCTGGCAAGCGAACGCAGCTCGCCGCGCATTGGCCAATGGATCGCGGTTCGTGGCATTTCCCGCAGGGATTGCGTCGATCGGGCGAGTGCGACATCTGCCACTGCGATCACTCACCATGATTCGTCTTCGGGCCACTGGCGAGCGGCTACGCGCCATCGCATAGGAGGTCGTGGACTCGAAGATGCGTAACGCTCGACCCGTCAGCTCGCAGGAGCGCGAGCCCGCGACCTCGCCTACGTTCGGCGAGCCGGTGTCGGCGACCGAGTTGGTCGCACAACACCTCGGCGGTGCGCCCCGTCCCGTTGGAGATCGTCGTCGTCAGCTCGTCGTTCGCGGTGTCACCGTCGCGACCGTCGGCCCCGACCCCGCCGCCATCACGCCGATGTGCGCCGTGTCGGCGCGCGATCTTCCCGTCGTCGACATCCTCGCTGCACTCGCGGCGCAAGATCCCACCGGCGTGCTCGTCATCGAAGCCGGTGACGAAGCGTTCGCGTTCGAAGTGATCCGTGGTCGCCTCGCCGGCGCACGCGGAACCGGCCCGCTCGATCGCGTCGAGAGCTTCGTCGCCGAGGTGCATCGCAAGCAGCCCGAGCGCTTCTCGCCGCGCAACGACAGCGGCGCGGACACGCCCGCGTGGATGCAGGTCGCGCGCACGTTCGTCGAGGAGCGCGTGCTCGATCAGCTGCAGCTCTGCCTCGCGCCCGGCGCTCGCATGACGCTCGTGCGCGGCGACGTCGAGTGGATCGGCACGCGCCTTCCCGAAGGCGTCGGCCCCACGCTCGCGCACGTGTTGCTCGAGCATGCGCGTCGCTCGGACGAGACGCCGCGCATCCTCGCGACGCTCGGCTCGATGCAGCGCGTCGCGATCCCGATGATCGAGCCCGGCACGCAGCCGCATCGGCCTGCGCAGCTGAAGGGCCCGAGCGAGGGCTGGGACTTCTTCGACGATCCCGATCCCGCGGCGTTGGCCGAGTGGGACGACGCGCGGCGCATCTGGCAGCTGTGCGACGGCGAGTCGACCATGGGCGAGATCATCGACAACGCGATGATCGGCCACTTCCGTGCTTCGCTCGCGCTGCACACGTTGGTGGTCGGCAAGCACATCGTGCTCGTCGACGGCGAGCGTGCGGCCGCCGCGGCCGCCGAGTCGGGCCCGCGCGCTGCGGTGATCCCGATGCGTCCGAGCACGTTCGAGACGCAGAAGACCACCGAGATGCCGCGGCTCGGCAACGCTTCGCCTGCGCTGCGTGTCGCAGAGCAGCCCGCTGCGCCCGAGCCCGAGGCGATCGAGGTCGATCCCGAGACCTCCGGCACTTCGTACTCGATGGTGATCAAGCGCGTGAAGCCGCGCCGTCGCCAGGCTCCGCCGCCGCTGCCGTCGTCGCAGCCGCCGCGTCCGCCCAAGATGTACTTCGATCGCGCGCCCGACACCGAGATCGTCGAGGTCGTGCAGGCGCAGATCGCCGAGGCATCCGCCGCGGCCATGCGTCAGGAGCTGGTCGACGCATCGGCTGCTTCGACGCGTCGCGATGTGATCCCCGTCGAGGTCGCGGCCGAGCTGCCGACGCGCCGCGACGTGCTCCCGGTCGAGCTCGTCGAAGAAGATCCCGCTGCGCAGTCGATCGCCGCCGCGCGCTCTGTCGCCGCTGCCGCTGCGATCGACAAGGTGCTGCCGAGCCCGAAGCTGATGATGGCGGTGCTCGGTGCGACCGGTGTGGTCGCGCTCGTCGCCGCTGCGGCCGCGCTGTTGTAGTTTTGGTCGCGCCCTCCGGCGCTCTTCCCTCGTGCCGGCAGTCGTGCTCGCTTTCCGCCGTTGGACACGTCGGGCTCGAGCTCCGCTCTAACAGCCGCCGAACACTTCGTCGAAGCCGCGGTCGGGTACCTTGCAGCGCCAACCGCCGGGGCACGTCTCGCCTTCGGTGCAGTCCCACACGCAGCGCCCCTCATGACACATCGTGAGCGCGTCGGCGTCGAACGCTTCGGCCGGCACGCAGTCCTCGTCGGTCTGGCACTCGGTCGCCGCGCTGCACGAGCGCTGCTCCTTCACGCAGATCGCGAGGTCGGCCTCGACCGCGCACGCGGACGCGGCACCCCATCCGATCGCGAGGCCGAGGATGATCGTCGCGGCTCTGTGGGTCGTGCGCATGCGGACTCCGGCCCATCTCGGGGCGGCGCAGAGCGTCGCCCAAGTCGCCGTGGCGCACACCGTTGGGAACGCGGCGCGCCCGCACCCGACTCCGGGACGGGCGGGCGTACAATGGTGGCGTGCCCGTCGAACCCAGCGCGCTCGCAGTGGTGAGCGTCGAGGGCGATCGACTGCGGGTCGCGCTGCATCGAGTGATCGCCGACATCTCGGAAGCCGAGCGCTTGCAGGAAGAGATCGAACGCCGCGCAACGGCAGGCGGCGTCGCGAAGGTGTTGTTCGACTATCGCAAGGTCGGCTCGCACGACGAAGCGGTGCGCACGAGCATGTGGGACTGGGCCGCGCGCACGAGCTTCGTCGCGATGGCGCTCATCGTCGCCAACGATCTCACGCGCGTGCGCATGAACATGACTGCGGTCGCGCAGAAGGTGCGCATGCGGGCATTTCTGCACGAGCCCGATGCCGTCGGTTGGCTCGAAGGCGCCGAACGCCGCCGCCCCACGACCGAGATCACCAAGATCTAGTTTTGGTGGCG
>DASZPU010000135.1:0-3523 GCA_035550195.1 Nannocystaceae bacterium | reverse complement strand
CTCGTACGCGCGGCGAGGATCGTGCTCGATCGCGGTGCGCAGGCCACCTCGCCGATGGTGCGCGATGCCGCGGCCGCGCGCGCGTCCGTGCTGCTCGCGTCGGCGATGACCGCCGACGACGGTGACGCCACGGCGCGTGCGCTCGCGCTACCACTCGCGTTCGCGGCGGGTCACTGGACCGAGGTCGATCAGCTCGGACGATGGTTGTGGCGTCACGGCCATCATCGCGAGCCCGCATTGGTGTTCGCGGCGCTGGACGAGGCGTTCCTGCGCGGCGGTCAGGAGATTGCGGAAGCGATCGGCTCGCGCCACGCCGGCGACCTCGCGCGTCACGTGCTTCCGGGCACGCGGCAGCTGCTGTCGGAGATCGCGTTGCTCGGCCCGCTCGAGCACATCGACGCGGTCCTCGACGCCGCCGCGCGACTCGCCGGTGGATCACTGCGGCTGTTCGACGCGCTGCGAAGGTGGGCGATGGGTCGTCCGCTGCAGAGCGGCCTCGCGCTCGCGCTCGCACGCATGCACGAACGCCACGGCGACCCGCGGCTCGCACGTCGGCTCCTGCAGCTCGCGGCATTCCTCGCCGATCGTGGTCCGCTCGCGACGTTGCTCGCGGCGCGCACGACCCCACCGGCGATCGCGTTCGATGGCGGACGCACGCTCGATGGGCACGCCGCGATCCGTGCGCTCATGCGCGCGCTCGCGGATGCGGGTGTACGCCACGAGCCCGAGCCACCGCCGCGCGAGGGCGTGCCGAGGGTGCTGCGCGACGAGCTGGCGGTGTGGTCCCAGTGGCTCGCGCCGATCCCGATCCGCCACGGCGACGTGCCGGCAGTCGTGATGCTCGCGATGGAGCGCGGTCGTCTGGTGCTCGTGATCGGCCGCGGGCTCGCGCTCGCGACCGACGACGAGCTGCGCTTTCGCGTGGCGCATGCCGCCGTCGGCGTCGCGGGTGGCTTCGCAGAGCTGCTCGCCGGTGACGATGCCGACCTCGCCGATCGTCTCGACGCGCTCGCCGTGATCGCGAATCCGTCGCACGAGCCCACCGGCGATCGTGCGCGCGCGTATGCGGATCTGTGGAGCGATCGCGGGCCGCTCGATTCCTTCGGCGCGGAGCAACGCATCGCCGTGCTCGACGAGCTCGGGCATTGGCTCTCGCGCCCCGCGTTGATCGGCCAGCTACGTCAGGAGCTCGCGCATCACTGGTGGTTGCTCGCGACCGAGTCGAGCGACGAGCTACGCGGCTCGCTGCGCGCGCTCGCCCACGAGACCCTCACGATGCGAGGCGACCGCGTCGACCCATTGGCGACACTGCGCACCGATGCAGCCCAGCGGCTGTTGGGGGCGTTGGGGCTGTATGCCGCCAGCAGCGCGTCCCCGTAAGGGGAGCGCGCTGCTCCGTGCCCGTGCCCGTACCCGTGCCCGCGCCCGGTTGCCCGTGCAAAAGACCGAAGCGGGCAGCCCGATCGTTGCCGCGAGTAGCGAGAGTCTGCGAAGATGAAGTCGCCTTCTCGCCGAGGCAAAGATGCGCGACACGAGACTCGATCCGCAGACCGGCCGCGCCGCGGTCGTGCTGACCGCGCTGCTGGGTGCGAGCGCGGTGATCGGCTATGCCGCGACCACCGGCCGCACGCACCCCGAGGTCACTGCACCCGCCGGCCACGCCCAGGGCGCGACGCTGCCGGATCTCACCGCAGCGGCGGCCGCCGCCCGCGACAGCCTCGACGTCGATCGCCTGAGCCGTCTCGCCGCCGAGCTGTCGCGCAACGCGGAGAGCACGACGCTCGCCGCGAAGAGCACGGGCGCGCAGCTCGAGCTGCTCGACGTACAAGCTGCGCTCGCGCTCGAAGCGTCGGTGCGCGCAGAGGTCGACGAAGCCGGCCGTGAAGCCGCGCAGCACTCGGCCGCGCGCGCGATCGCATCGGCGCGCGAGCTGTCGATCGCGCTCGAGCGCAAGCACGCGGATCCCGGACGCATCGAGGCCGCGATGGCGCGGGCCGAGCTCGCGGCCGGCACCGACATCACCGAGTCGTTCCCCGCGGTGTTGATGCCGACGTATCGCGATCCCGAGCTGCGGCTCGCCGCGCTCGCGGCTCCGGTGTGGCGTCCGCGCGATGCGGTGCCCGAGCCCGCGTTGCTCGACGAGATCATCGCGCAGCTGCAGGGCGCCGAGCGGCAGACGACGCTCGTGAAGCTGATGACTGCGGCGGCGCTGCGCAATGCCGGTCGCGACATCGATGCGCGCAGCATCGTCGCCGACGTGTTGCAGGAAGTGCCGCAGCAACCGCTCGCGCGCGCGTTGCAGCGATCGCTCGGCGGTGCTGCGGTCGCGGTCGCGCCGCAGCCGAGCGAGCCGGAGACGCCGGTGCGCAGCGAGGGCATCGAGGCCCCCGAGATCGCGCCGACGCCGACGAAGGTGGAGGAGAAGCCGGTCGCACCGCCGAAGCCGACGAAGGCGGCGGAGCCGAAGCCGAAGCCCGATCCGGAGCCCGAGGCCGAGCCCGAGCCGACCGCGGTGCCGGAGCCGACGCCGAAACCGGATCCCGATCCGGTCGAAGCGAAGGCGCCTCCGGTCGCCGACGATCCCGACAAGCCGAAGCCCGACGCTGCCACGAAGAAGAAGGGCTACGACGCGCTGCTCTCCGAGGGTTGCAAGCTCGTGCGCAGCGGCAAGGCCGACCAGGGCTTCGAGCTGCTCAAGCAAGCCTTCGATCTCAATCCCAACGCGGTCGCGGTCACCGTGTGCATGGCCGAAGCGCACCACGAGCTCGGCCGCGACGCCTCCGCGCGAGCGCTCTGCGATCGCGCGCTCCGCAAGTCCCCCAACGATCGCCGCGCACTGTTGCTCGCCGCCGAGCTCGAGCTCGCCCGCGGCAACGAGTCCGCCGCGCTCGCGCACTACAAGAAGATCCTCGAGAACCACCCCGACGACGCCAAAGCGAAGGCGTACGTCGAAAGCCACGGTGGTTGAGCGAGAAGCGGCTCGCTGCCGCGAGCGCGGTAGATGATCGCCTTCGAGCGAACGCCGCATGGCGGCGGGGATAGCGACAAGCGATCGGGTCGGCGCCCAGCGAGAAGCGCGGGCGCGCAGCGGTAGCGCGAGCGGCAGCGCGAGCGGTAGCGCGAGCGGTAGCGCGAGCGGCAGCGCGAGCGGCAGCGCGAGCGGTAGCGCGAGCGGTGGCGCGAGCGGTGGCGCGAGCGGTGGCGCGAGCGCGTCACGGGGAGAGGGTCGGCTTCGAGGTGGGGCACGGTAGCTGCGTGCTCGGCTCCGTCAAGGCCGAGTCGCCTTCGGCGATGCTCGCTGCGCTCGCAGCCTTGACGGAGCCTCCGCGCGCAGCGGTCGGGTCGTGGCTCACGAAAGGAGCGACGACATGCTCACGATCTATCCGGTGATCCTCGAGACGATTGAAATGTTGCGACCGATGATGGAGCGCATCGAACGACATGACCGCGATCTCGGTCGGCAGCTGCGACGTGCGGCGAGTAGCGTCGCGCTCGGCGTCGCCGAAGGCATGTACTCGCGCGG
>DASZPU010000134.1:0-29792 GCA_035550195.1 Nannocystaceae bacterium | reverse complement strand
TCGAGTGGGTCGATCGTCAGGTCGAGGTCGACGTGCGCGCGCGCGCGGATCTACACGTCGCCGAGACCGCGGCGAAGGCCAACGTGGAAGGGGCGATCAGCACCGAGGACAAGGTGCTCGGCGGCGGCGGCCACGTCGAAGGCGAAGGCTCGCTCGCACGCATCGAAGGCGAAGTCGCCGTCGACGTCACGCTCTTCGGCTACACGTTCGAAGCGTTCGACACCGACTTCGATCAGACGCTCGGCAAGTGGAAGGGCCACGGCGACGTCATCTACGATCCGATCCAGCGTCGTCCCGGTGCGAGCGGTGACCTCGACTTCGAGGTGTTCGGGGAGGACGACGAATGACCACGCGAGCAACCGCAGCGCGCGAGCTCGAGGTGGTGCGCGTCGTACCGCCCGGCGGTGAGCCGCACGCATATCGCCTGCCGGTGCCGCGGGGCTGGGCGTACGGCGGATCGGTGGGCAAGGCGCTCGAGCTCGACACCATCGCGCGACCGCTGGGCACCTTCGTGCAAGCCGATCGCTCGGCGAGCATCGTCGTCACGGTGACGCCGTTGCCGATCGAGGTGCGCGTCGAGGAATGGCTCGCCGACGACCTCGGTAGAGCGCGCTGGAAATTGGAGCAGATGAAGTGGCACCGCATGCGCGGTGCACCGAAGCTGGCCGTCTTCGCGCGACGCGATGCGCACGTGCGTGCGATCGCTGCGATCCCCGACGGTGGTCGGCTCTACGCGGTGAATGTGCACGCGCCGGCCAATCGCGCGAAGGAGGTCGCCGATCGGCTGTGGTGGTCCGCGATGGCGTTCTCGCTGTGTCGTCCGGCGGGCCCGGGGCGCCTCGAAGGACGGCAGCGGGTCGAGCTCGGGAGTCACGTCTTCGAAGCGCCGGTCTCGTGGATCGCAGGTGCGCGCGGCGAGCTGGTGTTGCGCCATCCGAGCGGTGTCGAGCGCGGGCGCATCGCGGTGCGGGTGGATCGAACGACGTCGGGCGCGACGCCGATCGATCGACGCCGCACCGCCACGCTCACGCGTTTCGTGAAGCGCGGGCTCGTGCTCGCGCGCACGCTCGAGGTGCCGCCGCGGCCGTGGCAGGGCCTCCCCGAAGGTTGGGAGCTGCGCGGGCTCGCGGCGCGCAACAAAGCCGGCGACACGGTCGACCTATTGCTCGTGCACGGCACGATCGACGGCGTCTGCGTCGAGGTCGCGGCGGTGGGCAGCCGCAGCACGCAGCGCTCGTGGATGCGGACCGCACGCGCAGTCGAGATCGCCTGCGAAACGTTCGCACCGACGAAAGCACGAACATGAGCGAAGAAAAGCCCACGGTGAAGCAGCTCTTCTTGCGTTGGATGCTCGGCATCGAGACGGCGGCGCGCGGTCTGGTTCGACCCGAGCAAGAGAGCACATCGACGCTCGCGGTCGATCGTCAGGCCAAGCCCTCGCGTGATCTCGATCGTCTCTGGGGCGCCGCGGCGCACCTCGCCGTGTTCGTCGGCTTTCCGATCATCGTGCCGCTGGTCGTCTATCTGCTCCATCGTCGCGGCTCGCCGTTCGTCCGCTGGCACTCCTTCCAGTCGCTCGTGCTCGGCCTGTGGACGGTCTGCGCGACGGTGCTCACCGCCATCTTCCTCGGCGCGACCATCCTGCTGATGGTGCTCTGCAAGGAGATCGGGCTCGCCAAGCTCGGCGCGGTGTTCATGGGAATCGGGGCATTGCCGATCACGTTCGTGCTGGTGTATTCCGTGGTGGCCTCGGCGATCGGCGGTATCAAGTCGCTCGCGGGCGTGCCCTGGACCATGCCGATCATCGGACGCATCGCTTCGGGGCTCATCGCGCGTCGCTCGGCGACGCCGGAGCTTCCCGATGCAGCCAGGTAACAGCGGGCTCGAGCGCGGTCTCGCCTTCGGTGCGTACGTGCTCGTGCAGTCCGAGCGCGCGACCGAAGAGGAACAGGTCTGGCTCGCGCGCACGGCTGCGTTGCCGCCGAGCCCGATCACCGCACGATTCCGCGGGCGCGCCGATGCCGCGGGCGCGTCGCCGTTCGGGCAGGAGGTGCAGCTCGGCAAGTTCTTGCAGCATCCGAATCTCGACTGCGCGACCGAAGAGATCGCGGTGGGTCCGTGGATCTGCGCGGTGTCTGCCGGCGCGCCCGGTGTGCCGCTGCCGATGCTCGCGTCGTCGCTCGCGGCGTTGCGGGCACAGAACGAAGCGCAGTGGAGCGCTGCGATCGCGCACATCATGATCGCGATGCTCGGCGGGCTCGACGTGGCGCATCGCGCCACCGGTGCGCCCGGGCATGCGAAGGGCATCGTGCACGGTGGCGTGCGGCCGGCCGCGCTCACGATCGGTGCGGACGGAGCGGTGAAGCTCGGCGGCTTCGGAGTGTTGCGCGACGACGATCCGAGTCGCGTCGCGGAGCGTGGGCTCGAAGCGATGGCCTATGCGGCGCCCGAGCAGTTCGGCACGCGTGGGCGCGCGCCGAGCATGGATCTGTGGTCCGCGGGTGCGGTGTTGCACGAGCTACTCGATGGGCGAACGTTTCGCGGCGAGCTCACCGACGTGCGCGCGCTCTATCGCGTCGCGCTCGCGGGCGAGGTGCCGCCGTTGTCTCGTCCTGCGCCCGAGCTCCTCGAGCGCATGCGGGCATGGTTGCTCGCGGTGTTGCCACGGGATCGGCCGCGCGCCGCTGCGGATGCGATCGCGGCGATGGGTCCGCAACCTCCCGGTGTCGCGACGCTGCTCGGCGAGCTCGTGCGTACGCATCGTGCGGGTGGTGCCGCGCCGAGCGTGCAGCACTCGATGCCGCCACCGGCAGCACCCGCGTACTCGCAGCCGCCACCGCCCGCGTATCCGCCACCGCCCGCGTACTCGCAGCCGCCACCGCCCGCGTATCCGCAAGCGCCTGCGTATCCGCAAGCGCCTGCGCTCGTCGAAGAAGAAGGCACCGTCGAGCTCGATCAAGCCGTGCTCGCTGCGATGCGTGCGGGCACGCGGCCACCGCAACCTGCGAGCGCGCCACCGCCCGCGCAGGCGCAGTCGCGCGGCGGCGATCTGCAGATGCCACCCCCGGCTGCGCGTTCGAGTCGCGCACCCGCGCCGCAACCGATCGCACCTCCGATGGTCGCGCGTGCACCCGCACCGGCGCAACCACGCCCCGCGCAGCCGATGCCGCCCGCCCAACACGCGCGCGCGCCGATGCCCGTCGCGCCACCGCCCGAGCGCCATCGTCCACCGCCAGTGATCGTCGAGTCGCGCGCACCGCAGGGCCCGCTCGATCTGCAACCGGCCTACGAGCCCACCACGACGACGATGCTGCAAGCGCGCAAGTCGACGCGCAACTTCGTCGTCATCCTCGTCGTCGCGGCCGTGCTCGCGATCGGCATCGGCGGCGCAGTCGGCTATCTCATCGTCGGCGACGATCCCGTCGCGCCCATGAAAAGCAGTGATCGGTAGGCGGAACAGGGATCGAACCTGCGACCAGCGCGGTGTAAACGCGCCGCTCTACCACTGAGCTATCCGCCTGTTTTGCGACGATAGCACGCGTCGCGAAGCTCCGCGACGCTGCGACCATTCAAGACGAGCGACGGCCACAGCTCCGCCAACGGGATCAGCACGAAGTCGCGTTCGTGGGCGCCGGGGTGCGGCAGCACGAGGCGATCGTCGTGCAGCTCGACGGAGCTCGCGGACCCCGCGGGCACCCATGCGAGCAGATCGAGATCGATCGTGCGTGGGCCCCAGCGCTCGGCGCGAACGCGGCCCAAGCGAGCTTCGAGCGCGAGCAGCTCGTCGAGCAACGCGTGTGGCGCGAGCTCGGTGTCGAGCGCGACGACGGCGTTGAGAAAGCTCGGCTGCGCGACCGGCCCGAGCGGCGGATTCTCGTACGACGACGAGCTCGCGATCACGTCGGTATCGGGGAGCTCGCGCAACGCTGCACGCACGCGCTCGAACATCGCCTCGCGATCACCGAGGTTCGCACCGAGCCCCACCAGCGCGATGCCGGCACGGCGACCGTTCACAGCGACACTTGCGCGCCGAGCTTCGCCGACACCACGCGTGCAACCGTGCTCATCAGCTCGTCACCCGACTTCGCCGCGACCCAGCGATCGCCCGTCCAGTCGAAGTGCCACGCATTGCGATCCGCGGCCATCCACACCTGACCCGCAGCGCTGTGCGCGTTGATGACGAAGCGCGTGCCGTCGTCGAACGCGAGCGTGAGCACATCACCCGCGAGCTGCACGTCGAGCGCATCGTGCTCGAGCGCGGCCAGCCCGTCCTCGATGTGCTCGAGCGCGGCGCTCGACAGCTCGAAGAAACGATCGCGCTCCATCACTCTGCCTTCTTCGGCGCGTCGCCGGCTTTCACCGCGCCGGGTGTCGGCGCACCTTCGGCCGGCAGTGGTCCGTACATCTGCTCGGCCTGCTCCCGCGTGAGCTCGTAGTAGTCCTGTTGCGTGCCGTCGGGCAACGTCACGGTGCGGCGATACTGCTCGAGCGAGTCGGGTTGTTGCGCCGGCGGAGGCTCGTTCTCGCTGCGCCACTTCTCGTACGCCCGCCACCCGAAGTATCCGAGCAGCGGAAGGTAGATGCAGAGGCGGATCAGGATGCCTTTGCGTGGCAACCGCACGGACGTCACTTTGGCCCACGACGTGGCGCACGGCAAGCCGCGCGGTCGCAGGGCGTCAAGGGACCGAGATGAACGCCACGGTTCGCTCGACGCGCCCTTCGACGACACCGCCTGCGTGCAGCTCGGCGGGATATCCCGGTGAGCTGAAGCGCGTGAGGCGATAGGTCGCGTCGCACTTGTCCCGCGTGCCGCCGTCGATCACGCTCGCGGGGATCTGCCAACCGCCGTCGTCGTCGACCGCGACGCCGTTCTCGTTCTTGTAGTCGTGCTCCGCGACCATGGTCTCGAGACAGACGCCGTAGCCGATCTCTTCGGCGAGGCTGATGTGGATCTGCGTGCCGGGCAGCGGCGGATCCCAGCCGAGCATGAAGTCGGCGCTGCGCGAGACCTCGTCGCCGGGCAGCGGCGCGGAGATGGCGAACGCCGGCGGCAGCTCGATCTCGAAGTGGAGCGTGGTCTCGTCGGTGCGCGCGAGCTCGAAGCCGACCGTGCGCGACGAATCGTTGGCGACGGTGATGGCGTAGACGACACGATCCGCGCGGTCGATGCGATCGGCGTGCCTGCCCGCGATCTTCAGCTCGTCCGTGTCGCACAGCGCGAGCGGGAGATCGATCTCGGCATCGACGCGCGAGAAGTCGACCTCGGCGTGGATGTCAGCGCCGTTGTCGACGACGGTGGCGACCATGGAGAGATCACGATTCGCGACGCCGCACGCATCCTCGCCCGCACCCGGGTCGCACGCGACCAAGGCCGACGCGAGCACGAGCGCTGCGACGATTCGCATCCCACCCAGGGTATCACTAGAACGGCTTCACCACCGCCATGATGACGATGAGCAGCAACAGCACGGTAGGCACCTCGTTGATGAGGCGACACTGGCGCGAGGTGAGGCGACAGCGACCTGCCTCGAGGTCGCGGCGCACCTTGCCGGCATAGAAGTGGTAGCCGAAGAGGAAGACGAGCGCGCCGAGCTTCACGCGAAACCATCCGGTCGCGAGGTAGCTCGACCAGCTCGACGACCACAGCAACACGCCGAACAACACCGTCATCACCATCGCGGGCCAGCAGATGCCGCGATAGAGGCGACGCTCCATCACCTTCAGCACCGAGAGCACGGATGGGTCGCGCGCGTTCTCGACGTGATAGACGTAGAGGCGGAAGATGTAGAAGAGGCCCGCGAACCACGTCACGACCGCGACGATGTGGAGCGCCCGCAACCAGTCGTGGGTCACGGGCGTAGCCTAGCAGCCCGTTTTCGCACTGGCGCCCGCTGGGGTCGCTGGCTGCGCACGCGGGCGGCAACGCGCCGCGACCGCGCACCCGCGCGCGAGGAACCTACCGTGGTCGCAGAGGGTGCTATCGTTTGGGCACATGTCGGGGGCCCCGGGCGATACGCGGCGCGGCGACGGTGCGAGCACGGAGGCGCGTCGCAACAACCCGATCAACCGCCTCGTGCCGTACCTCGATCTGTTCGCGCGGCTCGGCGACGACGAGCTCGCACGACTTGCCGCGGTCGATGCTTCGGTGGTCGCGACGTTGCGCCGACAGGTCGTCGAGATCTGCGAAGGGCTCGAGCACTACCTCGATCTGTTGCCCCGACTCACCGACGAGGAGCTCGTGCGGCTGTCGGGTGCGAGCATCAAGACGATCCGTTTCTGGCGGCTCTGTCATCCGCGCACGAGCACCGCCGCGAAGCCCGAAGCAGGGACGAAGCCCGAAGCAGCGGCGAAGCCCGAGGCTGCGACGAAGCCCGAGGCTGCAGCGAAGCCACAGCCCGCGCGTCCTGCCGAGCCGGCGCGCGCCGCCGATGCAGCGCCGAAAGAACCAGCGGCTCCGCGCCCGCGTCGTCCGAGCGTCACGATGCCTCCGCAAGATCCCGCACGCGCGGCGCCGCAACCCGCCACGCCGACGCCGGTCGCAGCGTGGGACACCACGAGCCCGATGTCGGGCACCGAAACCGTGTTGACGCCCTTCGGTGAGACGCCCGACTTCACGTGGGCGGCGATGCAGCGCGAAGCCGCGAAGACCGGTGAGGGCACGGGCCCCGGTGTCGATCCATCGGAGAGCCAGCAGAGCGCCGCGCAGCTGATGGACTTCGAAGGCGCACCGTTCCCCGGCTACGAGGAATGGCGACCCGCGCTCGCCGGTGAAGACGACGACTTCAACGTCGACGTCGATCGCTAGATCTTCGGCAAGAGCTCGACGTACTTCGTGCCGGCGCCGGTGTTGAAGGTGAGCACCTCGTCGTCCTGCGCGATCCATCCGCTCGCACGCAGCGCGCGGATCGCCGAGATGCATGCGCCGGCTTCGGGACACGCCGAAATGCCTTCGCGGGCCGCGAGCACGCGGGTGTCGGCGAGCAGCACGTCGTCGTCGATCGCGATCGCGGTGCCGCTCGTCTCCCGCAGGATCGCGAGCATCAGCTTGTCGCCGACCGCCTTCGGCACGCGCAGACCCGACGCGCACGTGTGGGCATCGGCGAACAGCTCGGCTTCGTCGTGGCCGTTCTCGAACGCGCGCACGATCGGCGCGCAGCCGCTGGCCTGCACCGCGACATAGCGCGGTTGGCGAGCCGATGCGAGCCAACCGAGCTGCGCGAGCTCGGCGATCGCCTTGTGCACGCCGACCAGGCCCGTGCCGCCGCCGGTCGGGTAGACGACGACGTCGGGCACGCGCCAACCGAGCGCCTCGCAGATCTCGAAGCCCATCGTCTTCTTGCCTTCGAGACGATAAGGCTCCTTCAGCGTGGACACGTCGAACGCACCGAGCTCATCGCGGCGCTCGGCGAGGATGCGTCCGCAATCGTGGATGAGGCCGTCGACGCGGTGTAGCGTCGCACCGTAGAGCAGCACCTCGCATTGGTTGATCTCCGGTGTGTCGGCGGGCACGAACACGTGCGCGGGCAGACCCGCGCGCGCCGCATAGGCTGCGAGCGCGCCACCGGCGTTGCCGGCCGATGGGATCGCGAGCGCGCGCGCGCCGAGCTGCACCGCCATCGTCACTGCGGCTGCGATGCCGCGCGCCTTGAAGGAACCGGTGGGCTCGAGGCTCTCGTCCTTGATCCACAGCTTGCGCACGTCGAGCTCGGCCGCGAGTCGCGGGGCATCGAGCAGTGGAGCATCGCCTTCGCCGAGCGTGATCGTGTGCGCGTGCGCGGGCATCAGCTCGGCCCAGCGCCACATGCCGCGCGGCCGGGCCGCGAACGCATCGCGATCGAGCTGCGCGCGCGCCTCGTCGAGATCGTAGCGGCACAGCCACGGACGACCCGCGGGCGAGAGCATGTGCAGACGATCCGCGAGCGCGCGCTCGCCGGTCGCAGAGCATTCGAGGTGCGTGAAGTAGCTACGCATGATCAGGTCCCGGGGGTGTGGCCGAAGATCGCGATGTGCAGGCGCGGGCCGAGGCGCACGCGATGCGCCTGGCAGATCGGCACGAGCGCCGCATAGTCGGCGGACAGCCGCGCAGGGTCGATGCACTCGGGCATCAGCAGTACGCGATCGCGATCGTGCTCCGCGATGCCGAGCGCCGCGATCATCGCTTCGACCTCGACCAGATCCTCGGCGAGCGCGTGCGCGCGCACGACCAGCTTGAGCTGCCACGGCCACCGCATCAGCGCGCGCACGATCTCGGGCTGCCAACGCCGGGCATCGTGCCGCGGCCCCCAGATCGGATCGCGCGGCACGCTGTGCGCGAGCTTGGGGCTGAGCGACACGAGATCGGCGTGCATGCCTTCGAGCAGCACGGTGGCGGCAGTCTCGATCGTGATGTGATGTCCGCGTGTCGCGAGGCGCTGCGAGAGCTCGGCGACCTCGGCGAACAACAGCGGCTCACCGCCGGTGATGACGACATGGCGCGGACCTTCGGCGCAGAACGCCACGAGCTCGTCGACGGTCTGTCGCGCGCCCTCGGGCCGCCACGAGCTCGTCGGCGAATCGCACCACACGCAGCGCAGGTTGCAGCCCGACACGCGCACGAACGTGCTCGGCATGCCCGCGAGCAGCCCTTCGCCCTGCAGCGAGACGAAGCGCTCCGCGATGCGCAGCGACGTCGCCACCGCCCTTCTTTGCCACGAGCGAGCGGCGCCGCCAAGCGTGCGCGTGGTATGTTCCGCGTCGGCCATGCAGTCCCCCCGCACCCGCATCGTAGAAGTGCTGGCGATGAGCCCTCCGCGCGCCGACGTGCGCGTGAAGGGTTGGCTTCGCACCGTTCGCGACAGCAAGCAGGTCGTCTTCCTCGAGCTCAACGACGGCTCGGCGATGGCGAGCCTGCAGGTCATCTGCGACGCGACGCTGCCCAACATCGAAGAGGTCCGTCACCTCACCACCGGCTCCGCGATCGCGGCGCGCGGCGAGCTCGTCGCGTCACCCGCGAAGGGCCAGGCGGTGGAGCTGAAGGCCAGCGAGATCGAGATCATCGGCAAGGCCGACGCCGACTTCCCGCTGCAGAAGAAGCGCCACAGCTTCGAGTTCCTCCGCACCATCGCGCACCTGCGCAATCGCACCAACAGCTACGGCGCGGTGTTCCGAGTGCGCAGCAAGCTCGCGCATGCGGTGCACTGCTTCTTCCAGGATCGCGGCTTCGTCTACGTGCACACGCCCATCATCACGGCCAGCGATGCCGAAGGTGCGGGCGAGATGTTCCGCGTCACCACGCTCGATCCCGCCAACCCGCCGCGCACCGAAGGCGGCGCGATCGACTGGGACGCCGACTTCTTCGGTCGCCAAGCGTTCCTCACCGTGTCGGGTCAGCTCAACGGCGAGAGCTTCGCGATGGGCATGGGCGACATCTATACGTTCGGTCCCACGTTCCGCGCGGAGAACTCGAACACCAGCCGCCACGTCGCGGAGTTCTGGATGATCGAGCCCGAGATGGCGTTCTGCGATCTCGCCGGCAACTGCGATCTCGCGGAGGCGTTCGTGAAGCACCTCGTGCGCACGCTGCTCGAGCAGTGCACGGCGGACGTCGAGTTCTTCAACGAGCGTGTCGACACCGGGTTGCTGGCGCGGCTGCGCCACGTCGTCGATGCGAGCTTCGAGCGCATGCCGTACGCCGAGGCGGTGAAGCGACTCGAGGCGAGCGGCAAGTCGTTCGAGTATCCGGTCTTCTTCGGCGCGAACCTGCAGGCCGAGCACGAACGCCATCTCACCGAAGAGATCATCGGTCGTCCGGTGTTCGTCACCGACTACCCGAAAGAGATCAAAGCGTTCTACATGCGCCGCAACGACGACGGGCGCACCGTCGCCGCGGTGGATCTGCTGGTGCCGCAGGTCGGCGAGCTCATCGGTGGCTCGCAACGCGAAGAACGGCTCGACGTACTGCTACACGCGATCAAGGAAGCGAATCTTCCCGAGCACGCGTACGGCTGGTATCTCGACACGCGTCGCTATGGCACAGCGCCGCATGCGGGCTTCGGTCTCGGCTTCGAGCGGATGATCATGTACGGCACCGGCATGCAGAACATCCGCGACGTGATCCCTTTCCCTCGCACGCCGCGACACTGCGAGTTCTGATCGCCCACTCGACACGAAAACCGCTCCGAAACCGGCCGTGCGCCGATCGCGGAGGGGTCTTTTTTCCCGTGGGATTCCCGTCGCTTGGAAGGGCGCACGAGAAGAAATCGATCGAAGTGCTTCGCGCGTTGAAGGTTTGCACTGGCGGGTCGTCTGAGAGACCACAACCGCACTGCTGACGCCGAGCACGGAGACGCCGGCGAAGGCCTTCAACCACGAGGAACGCGAAGAGTCATGTACCTGCGAAGGAACAAAGTCCGCTGTGGCGAGTCGCGCCGCACTTACCTGTCCATCGCCCACAACGTGTGGTGGTCGGGCGAGGGCAACCGACGCGCGCAGAGCCGTCCGATCGTCGTCGCAAGCTTCGGAGTCGAGGACAACGTCGACATCGATCTCGCTCGCGACCTCGTTCAAGCGGTCGAGAAGTGCGCGCCGAAGTTCGCGACGCGTCGTGGCGAAGGCAAAGCCGCGACCATGCGCATCGCACAAGAGATCCGCAAGATCGAGCCGTTCCTCAAGGCGCTGGCCAGCCGCAAGCTGAACCTCGCGCAGCATCTGCCGCCCCATCCGGAGCGTGCGGCCGTGCTCGAGGCGCTCGTTCGCGATCGTCTCGCCGAGCCCGGCATCGGCGCGCGTGAAGAGGAGATCTTCACGAGCATCCGTGCCCGCTTCGAAGCTGCGTAGGCAGTTTCAACCCTGCCCATCGAGGATGCGCAGTAGCACCTCGATGGGCATCGTTTGTTCGGGCTTGCGCGACACGAATGCGTGCTTCGAGCCCGTGCTGACGAGCGAGCCATAGCCCAGGCGGGGCGCGAGCACTTCCATCACGAGCAGGCGTTTTCCGCCGAGCTCGACCGCGGTGGCGCGCTCTTGGAACGTGGGTCGTGACAGCGGCGTGTTCTCGACGAACACCTCGCTCAAGAATTCCACGGGCACCGCGATGTCGCTGCGCTTGCCCTGCAAGCGCTCGGCGAGCTCGCTCGGCAGTCCGGCCGGCAGATCACCGCGGATCTCCGCGATGATCAGCGGGCGCAACAGATCGGGCTCGCCCAGGCCCGCGCTCGGCGTGTTGATCACGCCGAGATCGTCGATCACATACGCGAGGCTCGCTTGCAGGGCTTCGGCCTTGCGCTTCTGCTCCGCCGCCTCGGCGGCGGCTTCGGTCGCGCGACGCTTCGCATCGTCGTCGACGCTGAGCCGCGGCGGCGTCGTCGTTGCGGGCGGTCGCGCTGCGCCGGGCTTCGCTGCGGGTGCAGGCGCGGCACCGCGTGCGGGACGTGCCGGCGCTGCAGCTGCGGGCGGCGCTTCGCCCTCGTCCTCTTCGGCATCGATGCCACCGCCGCTGCGACCGACGAGCGTCATCAGCAGCTCCTGATCGTTCACCGCGCCCGCGTCGACGAGCGGGATCTCGACCAGCGGCGAGCCGGGAAAGCCCTGGCCGAGATCGTCGAGCGAGATCCGCATCTGCTCGCACAGTCGTGTGACCGGCCACTGCGGCTCTGCACCGCCGCCGCGATCTTCGCTGGCTTCGTCGGACGCGATCACCTGCCCGCGCTGCGCGAAGAGGAAGCCTTCGCGACGCTTGCCGGGCGGACCCGGCTGCGCCCAGTAGAGCAGCACGCGATGCGGCACGGCTTGGCTGGTGATGAGCGCGAGGTCGGCGTTGCTGCGCCAGAACTCGCCCGCGTCTTCAGCGGTGACGTGGCCCTCGATGCGCAGCAAGAGAATGTTGCCGGCCTCGTGACGGATCGCGACCAGTCGCGCATCGAGGATGTTGCGGGCCTTGCTCGCCAACAGCTCGCCGTAGATCGCGGCCAGCTGCGAGAGCCGGAACATGTCGAACGGGATCAGCATCCCGCCGTGGCTACCGCTCGAGATCTGCATCGCCTCAGTCATGTCGGGCTCTTCGAGAAGGAGAAAGCGCGCTCAGCCGGACGCGAGCACCGACACCGATACCAACCAGCGATCGCGCGCCGACTCCGAACGCCCCACTGCGAGCGTGGAGCCGCCGTCGACCGGGCAGATGTGGAAGTCGGGAGCATGCTCGTCGTTGGCGTCGCGATCGGTCGCTTGGAACGGGGTGGCGCAGTGCTTCGCAGTGGCCTGACGAACTTGCTCGAGCAGCGATCGGCTCGCGTCGCGAGTGAGGTCCGCCGCCTGCAGACCTATCACACCCGAGGGCGCGAGTTCGAGGGTGAACGCATGCCCGTCGACTTCGACCGGCGGTTCGGGAAAGCAGACGTAGGTCGGACCCGCGTCGGTCGGCTTGGCCTCGGGCGCGACGGCACACATCCGCTGGGCGAGCGCGGTGACGGCGGCTTCGTCGCGACCGAGGCCGAGGACCGCGATCGATTCGCCGAGCACGTCGTTCACGCGCTGGAACGGGTCGACGCCGGGCGTCGATGCGACCTTTGCCTTGCGGCCTGCTCGCGCGCGGCGTCCACGGCCGCGCTCCGAGCTCGGTGCGCCGCGCACGGACTCGAACGCGGCGCGTGCCTCCTCGTCGGTGCGGCGCGCACAGCCATCGGCGACGACGAGGAGTGCGAGCGCGACGACCGAGCGGGTCACGGCACGCGTTCCTGTCCGCCGACGATCACGTGACTCACCGCGGACGCAGTGCCGGTCGCGAGCAACGTCGTGAGCGCATCGCCGGCCGCGGCGAACAGGTGTGCAGAAAGGTCGACCACTGCGGCGTCGAAGTCCGCACCGACGCGCAGCGTGCCGCGCCGCGCCGCGCAACCGAGCGCACGCGCACCGCCGCGCGTGCCGACGTCGAGCAGTGCATGCGCGAGCTCGCGATGTTCGTCGCCGAAGCAGATGCGCTGGCCGGTGCGCAGGCGCTCGCCCATCTCGAGCAGGCGCACCTCTTGGATCGCATCGATCACCGCGTTGCTGTCGCTGCCGATCGCGAAGCCGACGTCGTGCTCGCGCAGCTCGCGGGCGCCGACGAGGCCATCGCCGAGATCCGCTTCCGTCGTGGGGCACACGCAGACCTGCTGGCCCGCGAGCGCGCGGCGATCCGCATCGTCGAGATGGATCGCGTGCACGGCGGTGAAGCCGTGCGCGCGCGCGCAGAAACCCAGCGACTCGAGCAGCTGGGTCGGCGAGCAGCCGTGCTCGGCGATGCACTCGGCGTTCTCGCGCGGCTGCTCGGAGACGTGCACGTGCAGCGGCAGCGACTCCGCGCGGGCGTGCTCGGCGAGCCGCGCGAGCGCGTCGCGTCCGACTGCGCGCACGCTGTGCGGCGCGATGCCGACGTCGACGCCGCGGGCTCGCAGCGCGGACAGCCGCGCGAGGTAGGCATCGACGTCGCGATCGCAGAAGCGGCGCTGCTCGGGCAACGCGGGCGCACCCGCGCCGGCACGCTCGTAGAACACCTCGAGCAACACCAGGCGGATGCCGACGTCTTGCGCGGCGCGCACGATCTGCCACGACAGCTCGTTGCTGTCGTCGTAGGGCTGCCCGTCGGGACGATGGTGCACGTAGTGGAACTCGCCGACGCAGGTGATGCCGGCGCGCAACATCTCCGCGAATGCGAGCCGCGTGATCGTGAACAGTCGCTGCGGATCGAGCTCGTTCGCGGCGCGGTACATCGCGGTGCGCCAGCTCCAGAAGTTGCTCTGCGCCCGCTCGCGCACGTGGGTCGCGCCTCGGATCGCGCGCTGGAACGCATGGCTGTGCGCGTTCACGAAGCCGGGCAACACCAGCGCGCGTCCGTAGTCGCGCACGCGTGGCGCGAAGGGGATCGTGGCGAGCTCGTCGCGCGCACCGAGCCGCACGATCGCACCATGCTCGTCCACGTCGTAGCGCACCTGCTCGACCGTCGCGTCGCCGACGATGCCGCGCTCGGCGAGGAAGGTCTGCGCCGCGCTCACGGGCCGAACCAGATCTTCTGCGTGTCGTAGTCGAGCGTGAAGCGCTTCTTGCCCAGCGTGCCGAGCCCGACCATGCCGTCGAGCCGGAACTCGTCGGACGTCTGCGTCTGATCGAAGAAGCCGAACGCGGCGACCAGCTTGGTGAGCTCGATGCCGCCGCTCAACGCGAGCTTGTCGATCGTGACCATCGGTGCTTCGTCGGCGCGGATCGGCGGCGCGCCGATGCCCGCGAACGCGTATGCGGCGGGCGTGGCCGCGAGGTCGGCACCGTGCATGCCGCTGTTGAGGAGATAGATGCCTTCGGCGGGGCCGAGCAGCGCACGCAGGTAGATGTAGTGCGTCTCGTGCAACCAAAACGGCACCGCAGTGCCGGTGCGTCGCGCATCGCGGGCGGCCTTGCACTTCGCGCCGGGCGCGACGAGCTCGAGCTTCTTACCGGGCACGTCGACGGTGATGAGGAAGTCGGTGAGCGCATGCGCACCGATCACCGCCTTCACCTTGCCCTTCGTGTCCGCGGCCATCTCGGCGATGGTGGCGTCGGGCAGCACCGCGACCGGCACGTTCTGCAACTTCGCGCCGCCGAGCAGCAGCGTGTCGACCTGGCCGTAGCCGATCTCGGCGCCCTGGTCGTTGATCTGCGTCTTCGCGCGGATGTTGAGATCGATCTCCTTCGCGTAGCTCGCACTGAGGATCACCTCGGCCGAGCCGGTGTCGAAGATCGCACCGGTGGTCTTCCCGGCGATCTCGATCTCCGGGATCATGATCGGCGACGACGTCTGCAGCTTCGGCGTGATGACGCACTCGCCACCGCCCCACGCGAAGGCCTTGCCCGTGAAGGCACGATAGCGGCCGGCCATCACCGGATTGCCGAGCTCGTCGAACAGCTTGCCGAGCTTGCCGTACTCGCGCCGACGGAGGTGAATCCAGGTGAGCTGGCGTTGGATCACCTCGGGCTTCACGCCGGCCTTCTCGGCGCGTGCGAGCGTGCGCGCCGAAGCGGCCAGATCGCCGCGGAACATCTGCGCGCGCGCGAGGATGAAGAGCGCCTCGGGTTCCTTCGACTCCATCGCGAGCGTCGCGTTCGCGGCCGCCTCGGCCTCCGTGAAGTGCCCGGCGATGAACTCCGCGCGCGCGAGCGCGACCGAAGCTGCCGCGTCCTTCGGGGCGGCCTTCGCGGCCTCGCGCGCCTTCGCGAGCGCCGCGAGGATCGGATCGGCCACCGGCGCCGGCTTGGTCAGCTTCGGCACCGCGAACTTCGTGGTGTCCACCGGGCGATGGTTCGCGCTCTGCGTGGTGAACTCGACGACTTGCTCGCGCGTGCCCGCCTTGTTGATCACGCGGATCTTGAACGGCACGAGCACGCCGTCGACCTTCTGGTAGTCGTCGTAGAGGATCGTCTGCGTGCTCAGCGTGTCGCCTTCGCCTTCTTCGACGACTTCCTCGCGCAACAAGCCGGTGCTGCGATCGAACCACATCGCCTTCGGCGACTGGTGGGCGTCGACGCGCCACAGCACGCCGTCGAGCTCGATCACGCGACCGTCGGAGTCGAGCTTGCGCGGCGTGAGCAGCGTGGTCTCGATGCCGCGCTTCGCGACGTCGAAGTACCAATGCAAGAGAGCATCTTCGCGCGACGCGATCTTCTCGTCGTCGGTGTCGAGCTGCAGGATGCCGTCGCTGCCGAGGCTCCACCCGGTCTTGCCGTCGAAGCCGCGCTCTTCGATCACCTCGCCGAGCACCGTGCGGCGATACAGGCGCCCGTCGGCGGTCGTCTGCAGCACGAACGAGCCCTTCTGATCCTTCGCGAAGCAGCCGTTGTCGCCCTCTTCGCAGCCGGCTTCGGCGCGGAACAACATGCGCGCTTCGACGGTGCGCTGCTTGATGCCGTGGAGCTTGGGCGCGCCGCCGATCGCCTTGATGTGGCGCTCGAGCACCTCTTCCGCCGATGCGGGCACGGACGGCGTGCCCTCCGGCGTCTCGGCGAGATCGTCGGGGATCCGCAGGCAGCCGGCGCCGGTGGCGAGGGCCACGCAGGCGATGGCGTGAAGGAATCGCTGCTGCACGGCGGCACGGTCGCGCGGGTGCGCGTGCGCGTCAAGCTGCGCAGCTCACCACATCCATCCCCGACCATTGCAGTGCTAGCCTGGCGGCGATGCGTCGTTCCGCGTGCGCGTTGCTCCTGCTCGCGATCGGGGCGTGCGCGGCGTCACGGGACCACCAGCGCCGTGGCACGACAGAGCCGCGCGCTGCAACGAGCAGCGACGATGTCGCGGCGCTGTCGTGGGGTGATCGTGGACGCGCATCGTATGGCGTGGTGATCCATCGCGAGATCCGTCTCGGTAGCGCGAGCTTCGTGCTCGCCGAAGCGCGATCGTGCCGCGACGTGCCGAAGGCTGCGCCGCCGCGCGACGTGTTGCTCGACGTCGATGCCGATGTCGCGCGTTGTCGCGTGCGTCCGTATCACGGTGCGGTTGCGCTCTCGCTACAACGCGCGGACGGTCGTTGGGTGAACGACGTGGTCGAGCTCGCGACCGACGACGAAGGTCGCATGAGCACGCGCTTCGCGGATCTCGATCGCGCGCTGGTACAGCAGCAGGGCACGCGGCTCGACGATTTCACGGCGTTGCGCGTCGGCAAGGACGGCTGGGCGGGCACCTACGATCTCGCCCGGCTCCGGGGCGTGCAGGCCGATCTGCACGCGCAGTGGGTCGAGCGCGGACGCGGCGCGCCGGGCTTGTTCGCGGTGCGCTACGCCGATCATCCGCAGACCGATCGCGCGCTCGAGCTCGCGCTCGAGGCCCGGCTCGCGCGGCAAGAGCACGACTTCGCGGCGGTGCAGCGCGGCGAGCTCGGGGCCGCGGCGTTCCTCGATCGTCACGTGTGGTCGCCGCTGCGTCATCGCGTGGGCGAGCTGCTGCTCGAGCAGCGCAAGCCCGCCGTCGAGTGACGTCACGGCGGCAGCATCGGATCGAGCTCGCTCTCGTGACGGCGCACGGGCGCTGCGAGCGGAGGGATGACGCGATCGGCCACTTGGATCGGCTCGTCGGGCAGCGCTTCGAAGAAGCCGACGAAGTCGATGTACGGGCGACCGCGATACACGACCTCGCGCAGATAGATGCGATCGTTCTCGTTCACCCAATACGTCCAGTAGGGCTCGGCGCCGACGCGCACGACACCTTGCACGCCGTCGAGCACCGGTTGCGTACGATGCGTCGCGCCCGAGGGAAAGCGGCGCGCGGCCGCGCGGAACGCTGCGAGGAACGCTGCGCCCTGATCACCCGCGAAGATCCGACGCGCGCCGAACTTGCGGGGATCGGGCAGACCCCACGTCGCATCCGGCGTGAGCACCAGCGGAAGATCTTCGAGGCGATCGTTCGCCGCGGTGGTGAGCAACGCGATCGCGAGGAGCTTGGACTGATAGGTGAGCTCCCACTGGTCGATCGCGTGCGCTTCGACCCGCGGGCGATCGGCGTATTGCTGCAGGAGATCCGCGGACGCGCCTTCTTCCGGCGGCGCGACGGGATCCGGGATGCGAATCGGCGCGCGCGCCGGTGGCGGTTCGAAATCGTCGGGTGGACCCATCTCGCAGGCCAACGCGAGCACCAGCATCGGTGTCAGTCGTCGCGGCGCTGAACGCATCGGCACGCATCGTAGCGCATGGGAGCGGCGATCTGCGATCGAACGGTTTTCGATCGGCGCCCGCTCTGGCAAGATGTCGGCGCATGAGCTCGGGCAGGGACGCGCCGCCGGACGACCCGGATGCGGACCGCAAGCGAGGATTCGACGACGCATGGACCGCGTTGCTCGATGCGCCGCCGCCGGCCGCCGCTGCTGCTACGCCGCCCGCGGCGGAGCCGGCGAAGACGCTCGCGTGGGACGATGCGGCGCGCGCGGAAGGTCTGCCCGCACAGCCACAAGACGGTGACGCCGCGGCGAGTGACGCAGCGCCCGATCCCGCGGACTCGGTGTCGGGGCTCGCGGACGAGCTGCACGTCGGTCGCACTGCGGAACCCGACGTCGCGCTCGGTGGCGGACGCGATCACGATGCGACGATGGCGACGATGATGTCGGGCTCGTGGGCGATGGCGACGCGTGATGCCTCGCCGACGGCTGCGAGCGGGAACGCGGACCCGCAGAGCGGCAAGGATCTGCGCGAGTCCGACGCGGAGATGGCCGCGATCATGGGCGCCGAGCAGGAAGCCGCGGTCGCACGACATCGCGAGGCGAAGGGGCCAGCGAAGGTCGTGGCGAAGCGACCCGCGAGCGAGGAGAACAGCGAGCCTGCGCGCGGCGACGACGACTCGAAGCCGATCGACAAGCCGCGCACCGCTCCGCGTCGCATGGTCGCGCCCGAGCCGCGACGCAGCACCGGGCGCACGGCGATCGTGCCCGAGCAGCCGAGCGGCGGAGGGAAGCTCTCGCTGGGTTGGGCTGCGGCGTTCGGCGTGTTGATCGCGGGTGCGATCTGGTGGTTCCAGCAGCCGAAGAAGAGCGACACGCCGCTGCGCGCCGAAGAGAAGCGCGTGGCCGCGAACGACACGCGACGCACTCCGAAGGAAGACACGAAGCCGAGCGATCGCACGAGCACGCCGACGTCGGTCGATCGCAAGACGGTCGATGCGAAGATCGAAGCGCCGCCCGAGGACGATCCGCCGCCGAAGGACGAGCCGCCGCCGAAGCCGGAGCCGCCGAAGCCGGTGCCGGAGATCGCGAAGCCCGAGCCGGTCACGCCCACGAAGCCCGCGACCACGCCGACGAAGCCGAGCGGCGATCCGCGTACGCCACCCGCCGGCACGCCGCCCGAGATCGCCGCAGTGTTCGTGCGATTGCCGGTGAGCCCCGCCGATCTTCCGCCCGTCGGCGGCGTCGGTGCGACCGGTGTGCACGTCGATCGCGTCGAGATGGGCGCGAGCTACGACAAGACCGGCTGCGGTGGCGTGGCCGATCGCTTCTCGCTCGCGGGCATCGATCGCGTCAACGTGTGCCTGCGCGTCGTGCATCCGCGCCAAGAGGAGACGTTGTCGATCGTGTGGTCGAAGAACGACAACAGCACGGCACGACGCGGCAAGATCGCGATCAAGCCGCTGCATGCCTATCGCACGCGCGCCTATCTCGTGCTCCGCAAGGAGTACGTCGGCGATTGGACGGTGCGCATCATGTCGGCCGATGGTGTGGAGCTCGCGTCGCATGCGTTCACGATCACGCCGTGAACCGGCGCTCTTGCTCGCGCTCGCACTGGGCGCTCCGCGATTCGCGTCGGCGCAGGAGCCCGAAGCCGCACCGACGGAGGTCGAAGCACCGGCACCGCCGACGTGGCGCTTCAAGTATCCCGATCGCAAGGTGAAGGTGGTCGTGCTCGCGGGCTCGATCGGCGCGTGGCCGAAGCAGCCGTACGCGAAAGAGATCGCGCGGCTGTGCAAGAACGTCGAGGTGCACAACCTGTCGCAGGTGGGGCAGGGCGCGTGGGCACTGAAGCAGCGCTTCAAGCAGCAGGTGCTGGAGAACCGCCGCCTGGCGCTGAAGGACAGCACCTACGAGCACTGGCTCGTCTACGGCGGTGGCCTCAACAGCGTCGGCAATCCGAAGTCCACCAGCAAGCAGATGCGCGATCTGTTCGTGCTCGCGCACACGCACAACGTGAAGGTGGTCGCGCTGTCCGTGACGCCGTGGGGCTCGCAGCACGACAAACGTTGGCGCGCGTCGAAGGGCTTGAAGCATCGCAGCGACACGCAGCACGTCGTCGACTACACGCTTGGTCGGCTCACGCCCGAGCAGGCGTTCGGCAGCTACGGGCACAAGCGACCCGGTGGGCTCACGACGCCGTGGGATCCGCTCGAGCAGCCCGACGTCGCGGTCGATCTCTACGACTCGGCGCTGCGCGACAAGCACGCGACGCCGCTCGATGCCGAAGAGATGAAGGCCGCGTTGCGGCGCGACAGCACGTGGCGGAATGCGCATGCGAAGCTCGACGACGCCGCGCGCGAGACCCAGCTCGCGACCGACGCGAAGACTTCGAGCGAGCTCGTGCAGTGGTTCCTGAAGCCCGAGCTGCGCAGCTTCGATCACACGCACCCGAACACCGACGGCCACCGCATCATCGCGGCCACGATGTGTCCGAAGCTGCCTGCGAGCTGGGGCTGCGAGTGCGAGCCCGTCGAGTGATCAATCGAGCAGCGCGAGCAGATCGTCGCGCGTGATCGTGGCTGCGCCGGCGCCCTCGGACACCGCGCTCGCGGCCAGCTCGCGCTTGCGTTGCTGCAGCGCGAGGATGCCTTCTTCGACCGTGCCGCGCGCGACGATGCGATGCACGAACACCGGCTTGTCCTGGCCGATGCGGTGCGCACGATCGGCGGCCTGATCTTCGACCGCCGGATTCCACCACGGATCGAGCAAGAAGACGTGATCCGCCGCGGTGAGGTTGAGGCCCGTGCCGCCCGCGCGCAACGACACCAGCATCACCGGCGGGCCGTCGTCGGCCTGGAAGCGCGCGACCACCTCGCCGCGATCGCGCGTGGTGCCGTCGAGTCGCACGTACGGGATGTTCGCTTCGGCGAGCCGCGGCTCGACGCGATCGAGCAGCGAGGTCCACTGCGAGAACACCAACGCCTTGTGGCCCTCCGCGATGCCGGTGTCGAGCACGTCGAGCAGCAGCTCGATCTTCGACGATGCGCGCTCGCTGGCGTCCTGTCCGGGCACCAGCGCCGAGTCGCACGCGGCTTGGCGCAGTCGCAACAGCGCCTCGAGCACGGCGAGCACCGAGTCGCCGGCGCCGAGTCGTTCGGCGACTTGTTGCTGCGTCGCTGCGCGCACGGTGTCGTAGACGCGGCGCTCCTCTTCACGCAGCTCGCAGTGCAGCACGAGATCGGTGCGCGGCGGCAGCTCCTTGGCGACCTCGCGCTTGAGTCGGCGCAGCACGAACGGTCCGGTGCGCTCGCGCAGCGCCGCGATCGCGGTGGCATCGCCCGCGGCCAGCGGCTTCGCGTAGCGCTCGAGGAACTCGCTGCGTCCGCCGAGGAGCCCCGGGCTCGCGAAGTGGAGCTGACTCCACAGATCGTCCAGACGGTTCTCGACCGGCGTGCCGGTGAGCGCGAGCTTGAACTTGCCGTCGAGCCGGAAGGCCGCGCGTGCGACCTGACTGTCGGGGTTCTTGATCGCCTGGGCTTCGTCGAGCACGACGCAGTCCCAGTGCTCGGCGGCGAGCACGTCCTGATCGAGCCGCAACAGCGCGTAGGTGGTGAGCACGACGTCGGCGTCGCGCTCGAGCTTGCGACCCGCGCCGTGGTAGTTGCACGCGCGCAGCGACGGCCGGAACTTCGCGATCTCGGCCAGCCAGTTCGGCAGCACGCTGGTCGGCGCGACCACGAGGGTGCGTCCGGCGATCGCACACAGTGCTTGCAGCGTCTTGCCGAGGCCCATGTCGTCGGCGAGCAGACCACCGAGCCCCGCGTCGCGTAGGAACGCCAGCCACGCGACGCCATCGCGTTGGTACGCGCGGAGATCGGCGCGTAGATCCGCCGGCAGCACCGCGTCCGGAAGACCCGTGAAGTCCTCGAAGAGCGCGCGCAGGCGCGACCAGTCCGGCGGCGGCGGTTGCTCGAGCGCGGTGCAGAGCGCGGCGAGATCCGCCATCGCCCAGCGTGGCGTCGCACCGTCTTCACCTGCGAGCTCGCGCGCACGCAAGAGCGCCGCGACGCGATCGCCGTGGCGTGCGAGCCAACCATCGGGGATTCGTCCGAAGCCACCGCCGACCAGCGGCGCGAACGACTCGCCGCGCTGCCACGCACGCACGACCGCACCGGCGTCCACACGCTTCTTCGCGCCGCCGCCTTCGCCATCGAGATCGAACCACAGCGAGAACGCGCCCGCGCCGTCGACCTGCAGCTGCGGCGACAGTGCGCCGCGATCGACGAAATCGTCGTGCGCGTCGCCGGACGCATCGAGCTCCGCGCGCGCGAGCCGACTCGTCCACGCGATCGCTTCGCCCGGCTCGAACGTGCCACGCACGCCGGGCTCGAGCCCGAGCTGGTTGCGCAGCTTCTCGATCAACGCGCGCTCGAGCCTGGTGTTGCGCAGCGGCACCTCGTCGCCGGCCTTCAGGATCGTGAGCCGGTCGCCGTCGACGCGCGCGAGCGCGGGCTCGCCGTACACGATCGTCGCGAGCGCAGTGAGTCGGTCGCCGTCGCGCGCGGTCACCAGCTCGATGCGCGGTGGGAGCACGCGTGTCGTGGGCAGCGCTTCTTCGAGCGTCACCGGCAGCAGGCGACGCCAGCGCGGGATCACGTCGCCCGCGAGCGTCGCGGAGTCTTCGGGCGCGAACCACTTGCCGCGGCGCAGCTCGTCGTACTCGACCTCGGGCAGGCCGTGGCTGCCGAGCGCGTGCAAGGTCTCGCCGCGGATGAGCGCCCCGTTGGCGAACAGCTTGTCGACGCCGGGATCCTTCTCGAGCTTCGCGATGAAGCGGCCGTCGTCGCTGCGGCGCACGTGCACGTGCAACCCGCAGCTGGCCGCACCGAGCTTGATGGGCTTGCCGTCGAGCGTGACGTCGGCGGCGCCCGACAACGCCGCGATCACCTTCGCGACCGAGTGGCGATGCAGCACGCCCGCGGTGAAGCTGCCCAGCTTCTTCTCGAAGCCGAGATCCGGCGCGCCCGCGACGAACTTCGGCCCCTTCAGCTTTCCGAGCGCGACCGCGGCGAGTGTGCCGTCGAGGCGGTGCTCACCCGCAGCATCGACGATCACGCGCGTGAGCGCGAGCGATTCGCCGCTGGTGGTGAAGCGATACGCGACGCGACCAGGGCTCGCCGGCGCGGCCGCACGCGACAGCGGCTTGCCGTCCTTCTTCGACTGCTGCAGGGCGATCGCAGCCGCAGCCGCATGTGCGCACGCGTCTTCGTGCCAGTTGCACTCGCAGCTCCACTCGTCCTCGGTGATGAACAACGTGACCAGCGGTGCGACCAAGCCACCCTTGGTCGCGACGCGCAGCTCGATTTCCTTCGCACTCTCTTCGACGAGCGTCACCGCGTCGCTGCGCGCGAGCTCGACACCACGCGACCACGTGGCCGGCGCGCAGGCCTTGCGGATCGCGGCGAGCAACGCCTCCATCAGTAGCGGGGGATCGAGGGATCCACTTCTTGCGACCACGCATCGATGCCACCGACCACGTTGTAGACGGTGCGGAAGCCGAGCTCGAGGAAGTGCATCGCGGCCTGCTGGCTGCGCTGACCGTGGTGGCAGTGGAAGAGCAGCGGGGTGTCCTTGGGCAGCTTGGTGAGCTCGGCCATGCTCTTGGGATCCAGCAGCGTCGTGCCGGCGATCTGCGCACGCTCGCGCTCGCCCGGCGTGCGCACGTCGACGAAGCGCACGCCCGGCTCACGCTCGAGCAGCGCTTTCGCTTCGGTGGGCGACAGCAGCTTCACCGAGGGCGGCGCGTTGGGGTTGTCGATCTTGAAGCCGCCTTGATCGCCGGACACGTACGCGATCGCGACGCCGTTCGCTCGCCGTGCGCTGCCGCGATCGAGCACGAACGTGACGCCGTTGGCTTCGACCACGACGTCACCTTCGCTCTTCGGCGCGATGAACAGATCGTGGCTGAAGCGCCCATCGATCGCGAGCCGCAGCAGCTCGCCCGGACCCGCTTCCTTCAAGGCCTCGCGGAACACTGCGGCAGCCTCGTCACTCACCGTGATCGTCGGCGGTGCGGAGGGCTTCACGAGGTCGCCCAGCGACTTCACGAGCTCGCCGTTGCCGTCCATCTCGCGGATGATGTCGCAACCACCGACGAACTCGCCGTCGATGAACAGCTGCGGAATCGTGGGCCACTCGGCGTACTGCTTCACGCCTTCGCGCACCTCGGCGTCGGCGAGCACGTTCACGGTGGTATAGCTCGGCAGGTACTGGTCGAGGATCTCGACGACGGTCGCCGAGAAGCCGCACTGCGGTGCCGCGCGGCTGCCCTTCATGAACAGGACCACGCGGTCGGACTTCACCAGACCTTCGATGCGCTGCATCAGCTCGCTCATGGGCGTTCTACATAGCAGTCGCCCCGGCGGCGTGCTCGAAGGGCCGTAACGACAATTCACACTCGGCCCCTTGTGCCGCGGCGCGGCGGAGCTACCGTGAGGGGGACCCGTGGAATCGCTCCCGCTGCCCCTGCTCGTGGTGCTGATCGTCGCGGCGGTGATCGCGGGCCTATGGCTGGGAAACCGTGCAGGTAAGGCGTTGCCGCCCGATCGACGCGACGGCAAGCCCGCCAAGCCCATCGGCGCGCGCATCCGCGGCGCCGCGACCGACGGCATCGTGAAGCTGTGGAAGTGGAACCGCGCGCGTAGGAAAGAAGCGGAGAAGAAGCGCAGTTAGTCGACGGGCGCGTCCTCGTCGCTCGCGTCGCCCTGCTTCTTCTTCCAGGCGCGCAGCTTGTTGTGCAGGTTCACCCAACGCGGCGGACGTTCCGATTCGTCCGGCGGCAGGCCGTGACGCGCTCGCACTTCGTCGCTCGGTCGCGCTTCGGGCTCGGTCGCACACTCGGCGACGTACACCGAAGTCTGCGTGCCGCGCTCGCGCATCTGCGTCGCGGGATCGTAGGGCCCGTGCTTGCGCACGTGCTCGGGATCCGGAATCGGATACGACAGCTTGAAGAGCTCGACCTCGTGCGGGAGCACGCCGTCGTGGGTGAGCGCCCAGTGTCGGCACCACCAACGCGCGTGCCACTTCTGATACCACGCGCCCTTGCCACCTTCGCCGCCCGCGATGCGCCGGTTGATCTTGCGCTCGCGCGTGTAGAACACCCACGGGATCGGACGCTTCTCCGGCGAGTAGACGTCCGTGTTCATGTCCCACTGCTGACCATCGGCATCGGTGACGACGACGCGCAGCATCACGTTCTGTCGCGGAGGATTGGGCGCGAACATCTTCCAACCCTGCGTGGTCTGGGTGAGCTTGAGCCAGTGACCGAACGTCTTTTGTGCAGTGGTGCGCCAGCTGAGGCTGTCCTTCTCGGGGAGCAGCCACACTGCGACGGCGACGGTATGGAATAGGAAGAGCGATCCGGCGATGAAGCGACCGGGCGCGCGATAGGCCCACGCGACGTGTACGGGCTCGTCGAGCCGTTGCGGTGATTGCCGCGCGCGCCACAGCGCGCCCGCGAGGAACGCGAAGACGCCCGCGACGGTCCAGCCGTAGGCGAGCCCGGCGTAGACGCGCAGCGGTACGCCGACGATCGCGATCGCGATTGCGATGACGATCGCACGATCCGGTAGCCGCACTCCGTCGCGCGTGTGTTGCCAACGCGTGGGATCTTCGGCGGCGATCGGCTCGCGTACGGCGATCGGCAGCCCGAGCTTGCGTCCGAACCTGCGCAGCTCGGCGAAGAGCGTCGCGAGCTCGCCCCCGTTGAGGAAGCAGATGAACCCGGTGAGACAGCCGGGCGAGAACCATCCGATGTTCATCAGCCCGACCAGATGCAGGTGGAACACGATGCCGAGGCCGACCCACAGACGACGACCGACCAGCCACTTGAGCAGCCAGTCGAGATCGAGCCGATGACCCCACACCACGGGCGGACGATCGCGCAGGCGCGGCCAGCCGCGGGCGATCACCACCATGCCGACGATCCACAGCGCGGCGAAGAACGTCTGCACGCGCACGAGCGACCAGCCGCTCTTCGGCGACGGCGCGTAGTGGACCGGATACAGCCACAGCACGAGTGCGAGCGCGAAGCCGCCGATCGCGAGCGCACCGATGCGCGCGAGCCAGAGATCGCGACGTGACAGCGCGATGCGCTCGCGCAACCCGAAGCGCATCGCCATGCCGACGACGACGACCGGGAAAAGTGTCTCCCACGCGTGCACCACGTGCGTGTTGAGCCGGAACAGCGTGGTGCCGAGCCACGCGGCGAGCTGTTGCGGCGGCACGCGATAGAAGTGATCGAGGTTGAACGCGTAGTAGAACGCGTCGCCCGACCACCAGATCGCGCCGTTCTTCACCGCGCCGGTGGTGCAGTAGATCGCCGCGCACTGCAGGATCACGAGCAAGCGCGGCCACGCGGGGATGAGCCGATGGATCGGCTCGCCCTCCGCGAGCTTCCGACAGCGCAGCCAGTTGTCGAGGCTGTACGCGCGATCGCAGCGCGATAGACAGAGGTAGAAGAAGAACGTGCGGTAGACGTTCTCCGTGCCTTCCCAGAAAACGTGGTTGCGTTGGATGATGCCGTGGAACAGCAACCACGCGATCCACTTCATCCACCGCGTCTTGTAGCCGACGATCGTGCAGACCATCGCCACCTGGAATGCGGCGAGGTAACACCAGAAGAAGGTCGGCGAGCTCCAGAAGAACAGCGGCGAGTAGCGCGGGCCCGCGGCCCACGCGAGCACGGCATCGAGATCGAAGAAGCCGTAGGGCTCGTCGAGACCGTTGCCGAAGCCCGCGAACTGCTCGGCCGCGACGACCTGGCGCGCGACCTCGGTGGGGAAGAGCCCCTCGTCCGTGAAGAGGTACTCGAACAGCTCCCACATGCCGTTGATGTTGCAGAGCGTGCAGAGTCCGAACGCGATGCGGAACGCGCCCATCGTGCGCGGGTCTTCGGCCTTCAGCACGAGGCGACGGAATGCTTCGCGGTGTGCGAAGAGCAGCACGGCGAGGCCGATCGCGGCGCCGAGCATCAACCATCCGGCCACGGGCGCGCGTGCCAGTGCGTCCTGGTTGTGGATCGTCTCCGCGAGCGCGAGCACGGGCGCGCGGATCATCGCTCGCGCGAGCGGGCGTCGCAACGGCGAGTCTCGAGCCCGACGTGGCTTTGCCACGGCGGACAGCGAGCACGACTGATCGCGCCAGGAAGAGCGCCGGAGGGCGCGACCAAAACTCAGCGCAAGACGTTGGCGAGCGCGGCGATGTTCGCGACGACGAGCGCGACCAGCTCGACGCGCTTCTCGACGCCGGGCGAGAGGCGGCCGCGCAGGCGGCGACCGAGCAGGTTGCCGAGCACGAGGCCGCCGAGCAGCGTCGCGACGATCGGTAGCTGCTCTGCGACGAGCAGGCCGACGGTGCCGTAGCCGATCACGCGGCCGACGTGCATCGCGATCGCACAGACGGCGACGGTCGCGACGTAGGCCGAGCCCGACAAGCCGGTCGAGAGCACGAGCGGTGCGATGAGCATGCCGGCGCCGCCCGAGGTGGCCGTGAGCGCGCCGATCACCACCGAGTAGACGATGATCCAGCGCCCGCCGAGCTGGATCTTCAAGCGGCCGGTCGCACGCAGCAACGCGACGACGGTGCTCGCGGTGAAGAGCAACGCGACGACGACCTCGGGGATCTCCGGCAACACCAGTGCGCCCGCGAGCGCGCCTGGGATCACGCCGAGCGCGACGATCCCGGCGAGCCGGCGGTCGACGTGTTGGCGGAACAGGAACGCGCGATGGGCGTTCGATACGAGGAGTGCGGGGGCGGTGACTGCGAGCGCTTCCTTCGGGCCGGTCATCAGACCGACCGCGACGAGCAGGAAGAGGCCGCCGCCCATGCCGGCCAGGGTCGTGAGCACGCCGGCCACGAGGCCGAGCAGCGCGAGGAGCACCATCTCCACGATCGCGAACATGACACGTCACCGCCCGTACGTCCCATGAATGTTTCGGGTGATTTCGATAACATCTGCTTATGCTCGATGCGTTCCGCCATTTCGTGCTCGTCGCGGAGCATGGCGCGTTCACGGCCGCGGCTCGCCACGCCCACGTGTCGCAGCCGGCGTTGACCTCGTCGATCAAGCGGCTCGAGCAGCAGCTCGACGCGCGACTGTTCGATCGCGGGCGCCACGGTGCGACTCTCACCGCGCACGGGCACGCGCTCTTGCCCCACGCGCGCGCGGCGATCGTCGCCGTCGCAGAAGGGCAGCGCGCGGTCGCGGCGCTCGAGCGACTCGATGCCGGCGAGGTGCGCATCGGCGGCGGACAGACGGCGTGCACGTATCTGTTGCCGCCGCTGCTCTCGGCGTTCCGCCGCAAGCATCCGCGCGTGTCGTTGAAGCTACGCGAGCTGCCCGAGGAGCACGCGGTCGATGCGTTCGAGGCCGGCGAGCTCGATCTCGTGGTCGCGGGCGATCGTCGCGGCGAGCTCTTCCGCGACGAGTCGGTGGTGCTCGTCGCAGCGCCCGGTGTCGATGCGGCTGCGCTGCCGTTCATCGCGTTCGCACCGGGCAGCGCCGTGCGAGCGTTGATGGATCGCCACTTCGCCGGCGTCGAGATCGCGATGGAGCTCGGCAGCATCTCGACGGTGAAGGGCAGCGTGCGCGCTGGCCTCGGCATCGCGCTCGTGAGTCGCACTGCAGTCGCGACCGATCTCGAGCTCGGCAGGCTCGTCGAGATCCGCCACGGCAGCACGCCGCTCTCGCGTCCACTTCAGCTGTTGCACCGCGGCGTCGACCGCTTGTCGCCCGCTGCCCGAGCGCTGCGAACGCTGCTGCTGGCCGACGCGCCCAAGCGCCGACGCGCTCGTAGGTGACCCTCCCGCAAAATATTCCTTGACGAGTATATTCCTGAATGGGAATATACAAAGGTGCAGTCGACGACCTTTGCCGCGCTCGCCGAGCCCAGCCGACTCCGCATCTTCGAGCTGTTGCGCGACGGGCCGCTGCCGGTCGGCGAGATCGGCGATGCGCTGCAGCTACGACAGCCGCAGGTCAGCAAGCACCTGCGCGTGCTGAAGGACGCCGGCCTCGTCGACGTCGAGGCGCGCGCGCAGCAACGACTCTACGCCGTGCAGGCCGCACCGCTGCGTGACCTGCACGACTGGCTCGAACGCTACCGCGCGCTGTGGGACGAGCGCCACGACGAGCTCGCCGCCGTGCTCGAAGAGATGAAGAAGAAGGGAAAGAAACATGAACGCAAACGCTGATGGAACCACCCTCGAGCTGCCGAGCGATCGCGAGATCCTCATCACGCGATCCTTCGCTGCACCCGCCGCGATGGTGTTCGAAGCGATCACGAAGCCGGAGTACATCCGTCGCTGGTGGGCACCGCGATCGCGCGGCGAGATGCTGGCGTGCGAGGTCGATCTGCGCGTCGGTGGACGCTGGCGCTTCCTCATGCGCGCGAACAACGGCCAGGAAGTGGGCTTCTCGGGCGAGTACTTCTCGATCAGCCCCACGGAGATCGTGCAGTCGGAGATCTTCGATCCGTTCCCGGATTCGCCCGCGCGCGTCACCGTCACGCTCACCGAGAAAGGCGGCGTCACGGTGCTGACCAACCGCTCGCTCTACCCCTCGAAGGAAGTGCGCGACATGGTGGTCGCGTCGGGCATGGAAGATGGAATGCGCGAGAGCATGCTGCAGCTCTCCGATGTAGTCGCGTCGCTGCGCTAGCGCCAGCGTCGCGCTCAACCTGTCGACGACGAGGACGAGTCGGTCGAGCCGCTGCCGGTGCTGTCCGTCTCCGCGCCGCTGCTCGACGTCTCACCGGTGACGCCGGTGGTACCGCTCTCGCTACCGCTCGACGTGGTGTCGCTGCCGCTCGTGCTGCCGCTCGAGTCGGTACCCGTGCCGGTGCCCGTCTCGGTCGCCGCCATCGTCGTCGAGCCGCCGTCGTCGCTGCTGCTCGACGTCGGCATCGGATACAGATCGGAGATGTCGTCGGCCGGGCAGGCCGCGAGCGCGAGCACGAAGAAGGAGAGGGCGAGGCGTCGCATCAGTCGTCGAGCTTGCGCGTGGGATCGCCCTTGTCGCCGTCCTCTTCCTCCGCCTCTTCTTCCTTCTTGTGGGCCTTCTCCCACGCTTTCTTCTTGTGCTTGATCCACGGCTTGTACTTCTCG
>DASZPU010000133.1:0-10891 GCA_035550195.1 Nannocystaceae bacterium | reverse complement strand
CCGACCGGCAGGGATGTCGATGCGCCCTGCGAGCGTCGCCGCGACCACCTCCGTGATCGAGCCGCCCACGAAGGGACGGCGTCCGAACAGCGCCTCGAACAGCGCGACCGCGAAGCTGAACTGATCCGAGCGTGCATCCGCGGCGCGGCTGCGATCGATCTGCTCCGGGGCCATGTACGCCGGCGTGCCGATCATCGCGCCCGTCATCGTGAGCCGCGCGTCGTCGTTGGCCGCCGGCGCGTCGACGAGCTCGGGCTCCTGCACCGCACGCGTCGTCAACGCGACGCCGAAGTCGAGCACGCGCACGCGATAGGTCTTGGGCACGCCTTGCGGCGTGATGACCACGTTCTCGGGCTTGAAGTCGCGGTGCACGAGCCCCGCAGCGTGCGCGGCCGCCAGACCGCGGCCCGCCTGCGCGAACACCTCGAGCACGTCGGTGACGCTGCGCCGCTCCGACTCCAACCACTGTCGCAGCGTGGGCCCTTCGACGAACTCCATCGCCAGGAACACGTGGCCTTCGTGCTCGCCGGCCTCGTAGATCTGCACGATGCTGGGGTCGGAGAGCTGCGCGAGCGCACGCGCCTCACGCAACATGCGCGCGCGCATGCGTGCGGCCTCGGCTTCGTCCTGCACGTCGCCGCGCCACAAGAGCTTGATCGCGATGCGGCGATCGAGCTCGTTGTCGTACGCGGCATAGACCACGCCCATGCCGCCCTGCCCGATGCGGCGCAGCGTCGGATACCGACCGATGCGCACGGGATCGATCGTCTCGCCGAACACGCGCCGCGCGATCACATTGCGCAGGCGCGCAGTGTCGAGATCGCCGAAGGGGCCATCGTCGTTGTCGGGAGTGCGCACGGCGACGACGGGCGCCCCGTGGCCGGCGAGTGTCTCGGCTTGGTCCTCGGGCATCGCTTTCCCAGGGGTGTCCACGTGCAGCCGATCGGATCGAGCGATCTTCCATCATCCCGCGGCCCCGCGGGAAACGCCGTCCGGGACCGGCTCAGGCCTTGCCGAGCAACGCGGCCAGATCGACCTTCGCGAGCGCTTCGGCCGGCACGCGGTTCTTCGTGACCTCGCGACGGGGCGCGAGCGGCCGGGTCGCGTCGATGCCCAGCTTGCTGCCGATGCCCTCGGGGTCGTCGTTGCTCGGGTCGAGCGGTGTGCCACGCACGCCGGTGAGCACCTTCACCGCGTGCTCGGGTTGGCACTGCAGCGCGACCGCAGCGAGCACCTTGCCCAGGTCGTTGGGATCGACGTCGTCGTCGACCACGATCACGATCTTCGCATAGACGTCGGCGAGCATCGCAGCGATGACGCGCATCGGCTCGTCGTCGTCGGTCTTCTTCAACGCGACGATCGCGGTGAGCGGAGCGACCAACGCAACGCGTGTGACGCCGGCGGCCGCGGCCTTCGCATCGCGCAGGCTGCGGTGCTCGAGCGCGGGCATCGACAACACGAGGTGCTCGAGGTGACCGGACACGACGTCCTGCACGAGCGGATCGGTGCGATGCGTCATCGCCTCGACGTGCAAGACCGGCGAGCGGGTGACGCCGGTGCCGTAGCCGGTGAACTCGCCGAACGGGCCCTCGTCGACGAGCTCGCCCGGCGCGATGCGACCTTCGAGCACGATCTCCGCGCGCGCGGGCACGTGCAGCTCGGGGTGCACGATGCAGCGCGCCAGCGCGAGCGGCTCGCCGAGCAGACCACCGATGATGTCGTGCTCGTCGACGTCGGCGCGACCGGCATACAAGGCGCCGAGCGACCAGGCCGGGTGGGCGCCGATGAACACCGCGACCGGCACGTCGGTGCCGCGCGCGGCGTGCTTGCGCACGATGGCGTCGAGGTGACGTCCCGGCTCGATGTAGATCGCGGTGCGATCGCGGCCGAGGATCATCAAGCGGTGGTAGCTGAGGTTCGCGACGCCGTCGTCGGGATCGCGTGCGACCACGATCGCGGCGGTGATGTACGGCTGCTCCGCGTCGCCTTCGTGGTAGCGCAGCGCCGGCAGCAACCCGAGATCCACGGCGTCGCCGCGCAGCACGACTTCCTGCACCGGCGCGTCGTCGACGACGATCGGTGCGATCGGCTGCTCCGCCGCCGCGGCGTAGCGCGTGGTGACTTCCTTCAAGCCGCAGCCGAGCGCGAGCGCGAGTCGGCCCATCGCGCCGCACACGTTGGTGACCAGCGGCCACGGCGAGCCCTGCACCTGGGCGAACACGAGGATCGGCGAGCGCTGCTTCTCCTCGAGCTTGGTGAGGATCGCCGCGGTCTCGTGCGCGGGATCGACTGCCTTCGCGACGTCGAGCACGTCGGACGGTCGAGCCTTGCGCACCTGCGCGAGAAACGAACGCAGGTCGGCCTGCGATGCGCTCACTGCGGCACGACCAGCTTCTTGAGCGCGCTGCGGCTGATCTTGCCCGAGTCGGTCTTGGGCAGCTCGTCCATCACGTCGAACGTCTTCGGCACGCGCACGAACGGCAGCGCGGTGAGACAGTGCTGACGGAACTCCGCGAGCTCGATCGCGGGCCCGGGATGCAGCGCGACGTAGGCTGCGATGCGCTCGCCGAGCAATGGATCGGGCAGCCCGATCACCGCGACCTCGCGCACGCGCGGATGCTTCGCGATGACGCCCTCGATCTCCTGCGGGAAGATGCGCTCGCCCGCGCTCTTGATCATCTCGGAGCTGCGCCCCGACAGGAACAAGTGCCCCTCGTCGTCGAGGTAGCCGAGATCGCCGGTGCGCAGGCGCCCCTCGTCGTCGATCTTGCCGAGCGCCCGCTCGTCGCCCGACACGTAGCCCTTCATGATGTTGGGCCCGCCCGCGACGACCTCGCCGATGACGTTGGGCCCGACCGGCTTGCCGTCGCCACCGAGGATCTCCAGCTTCACGTTGGGCAGCGCGATGCCGAGGCTGCCGCGCTTCTCGAACAAGTGATCGGGCCCGATCCACGTGATGCGCGGCGACGCTTCGGTCTGCCCGTACGCGAGGTGGATGCCGACGTTCGGCAGCGCGGCGTGCAGACGATCGAGCTCTTCGGGATGCAGCGCGCCGCCGGTCACCAGCACGTAGCGCAGCTTGCTCGGGGGCCGCTGCGCGATCTTGCTGCGCTCGAGCAGCTGCTTGAAGTGGTACGGCACGCCGGAGAAGCCGCTGCACCCGTACTGCTCGAGCTCCGCGTGCACCTTCGCGGGGAACTGGAAGCCCGCGGAGAAGTACACCGTGCCGCCGAGCATCGCGTGCATGAGCAGCTGCATGCGCCCGTGCACGTAGTAGAGCGGCACCACGACGAGGATGCTGTCGTCGGACGACAGGTGCATCAGCTCGTTGGCTGCGCGCAGGTTCGACAGCATGTTCTCGTGGCTGAGCATCACGCCGTTGGGCCGACCGGTGGTGCCCGACGTGTAGACGATCATCGCGACGTCGTCGGCGTTGCCGGCAGGCGTGGTGCGTTCGGCCTTCTCGGAGCCGACGATGTCCGCGAGCGTGTGCAGCCCGGCTTCGCTCGCGCGCGCGTGCTCGGCCGCATCCTCCGTGGACAGCCACACCGGCGGCAGGCGCAAGGGGTCGTCGCCCTCGAGCACCTTCGGAATCTGCTTCGCATCGATCGCGATCGCCTTCGGTCGCGCTTCGTCGAGCACGCCTTGGATCGTCGGTCGCCCCGCGAGCGTGGGCACGTCGACCGACTGCGCGCCGGCTTTCAACACGCCCCAGAACCACACGAGCCCGGGCAGCGAGTTGTCGTGGAAGATCGCGACGCGATCACCGGGCCCCACGCCGAGCCGACGCAGGCGCATCGCGACCTGGTCGGAGCGTTGGTCGAGCTCGGCGAAGGAGATCGACTCGTTACCCGGAAAGACCGCCGCCGGTTTGTCGCCGAAGCGCTCGGCATCGGCACGCAGCAGCTCGAACAGGCGCACGGGCCGACCTCACTTCTTGCGGTGCTTCTCGATGTACGCGACCAGCGTGTTCACGCTGCCGAAGTTGTCGGGAATGATGTCGTCGATCTCGACATCGAAGCCGTACTTGCCCTCGATCCACACCACGACCTCCATCACCGCGGTGGAGTCGACCACGCCGGCGAGGTTGGTGTCGGCCTCGAGATCGCCGGACTGCGGCGACGCGAGCTCGGTCTTGATGTAGGTCAGCAACTCGTTCCGGATTTCGTCGGCACTCGACATCGTAGAATCGTTCTCTTGGGTCACGCGAGGAGTGTGTCGATGCGGGCGCGGCTCACGGTGATGCCCAGGCCGGGCGCGTCGTCACGGGGTGGTTCGGCGTCGGGATCGAGGATGTCCTCGGAAAGAAGGAACGCATTTTGCCCCTTTCCATCGAGGTGATCAAACCCGGGCACGCAGCGGCCGAAGACCTCTGCGGCGCGGGAGAGGACCCCGGTCTCGCCGACCATGGTGCCGAGGGCGAGCGCGATCCCGGCCTGCCGCGCCCGCTCGCAGATGCGCGCCGAGCCGAGCACGCCGCCCATCTTCCCCAGCCGGACGTTCACGACGTCGATCGCGCGAGCTGCGATCAGCCGCTCGAGATCGCCGAGCGTGCACACCGACTCGTCGGCCATCACCCGCAGGCCCAGCGCTTCGCGGATGCGTCGCATGCCGTCGGCATCGCGATCCGCACAGGGCTCCTCGACCCACGCGATCGGAAAGCGCGCGAGCACGCGCAGCCGCTGCAGCGCATCGTCGGCGGACCACGCCGCGTTGGCGTCGATGCGGATCGGTAGATCCTTGAAGACCTTCGCGACCGCGGCCATGCGCGCTTCGTCGTCGTCGGCTCCGACCTTGAGCTTGATGTGCTTGCGCCCGCCGAAGCGCAGCTTGGCGCAGTGGCGCTCGAGCTGATCGGTCGCGATCTCGAAGCCGATGACGGAGCCCGCGGGGAGCTCGGGGCCCTTCATGCCACCGAGCACCTCGGCGAGCGGCACACCGAAGCGCTTGCCCGCGACGTCGAGCAACGCGAGCTCGACGGCACCGAAGGTCGCGAGCGCATAGCCGACCTCGTCGAGCTGTGCACGCAGCGCGGCGACGACCTCGGCGAAGCTGGTGGGCTCGTGCCAGCGCCCGAGCAGCCTCGGCAGGTGGATCATCACCACCTCGTCGATCGTCTCGCCGGTGACGTACGGGCGCGGCAGCGCCTCGCCCCAGCCGACGTTACCGTGATCGTCCTGCGCTGCGACGAGCACGAGCTCGCTCTCGCTGCGCGTGGACGCGGCGTGGCCGAAGCTCGTGCGCAGCGGGATGCGCAGATGGAAGGCTTCGAAGCGCATCAGCCGGTCACGTAGCGCTCGACCACCTCGAACTGATCGCCGAAGGCGGGATCACGCGAGAGGTGCGTGGGCTTGATCTGACTGTCGCTCGCACCACCGGCGAGCCGCTGGCGTCGGCGCGCCTCGTAGCCGCCGGGCTTCACCTGCGCGAGCTCGGGGGCCGCGAGTCGCTGCGACGATCGCTTGCCGCCGTACTCGATGTTGTGTTGCTCGAGCGCGTCGTCGAGCCGCTCGGGGAAGCGCTCGAGCGCGCGGGGATCGGGCGTGCCGGCGAACTCGACGTACGCGATGTAGCGCGGGAAGCCGCCGCGCGCCGGCGCGAGCGTGAAGCTCACGACCGACAGATCGAGCGCGCGCGCGACGTCACGCACCGCGGCGGTGACCTGATCTTCGGTGAGCTTCTCGCCGGTGAGCGAGCACGTGGCGCCCGCGCGATGCAGGAACTCGATCGCCGGCGTGCGCTCGACGAAGCCGCGCACGCGCACGACGTCGCCGATGTTGTAGCGCCACAGCCCACTGCCATTGGTCAGCACCATCACGTAGGTGCGCCCGTCTTCGAGCTCGTGGGGCATGAGCACCGGCGGATCGGGATCGTCGATCTTCTCCTCGGGGATGAACTCGTAGAGGTGCACGCCGAGCGCGAGCGGCCCACCCGAGCGACCGTCGTCGATCGGGATCGCCATCACGCCTTCCGAGGCCATGAGGATGTAGTCGCGCGCGGACACGCCGACGAGGTGCGGTGCGAGCAGCTCGAGGTACGGCTGCAGCATCGGGCTGCGCCAGCAGATCGCGAGCTTCAGCTCGGGCCAGCAGCGGTGCGCGAGGAGGCCTCCGCTCGCCTTCAGCGCACGCAGCTCGTCGGCGCGCGCCGGGTTGCCGCGGTAGCGCTCGGCGACGTAGCTGCGCACGATGTCGCCGGTGCGGATGCGCTCGGAGATGCCGCCCTTGGCGATGTCGTCGATGAGCTCGTCGGCGTAGCTCTCGATCTTCTGGAACAGCAACAGGATCGTGCTCGGGTTGAGCGTCATCATCACGGTGAAGCGCTCTTCGAGCAGAATGCGTGCGAGCGCGTAGTAGCGACCTTCGTGATCGCCGATCTGCGCCACCGACTTCGGGATGATCGGCGTCTCGGCGAGCGACGTGGCCCGCGTGACGCCGGCCCAGTACGCGCTCTCGCTGCTGCAGGGCAGGCCCGAGCCCGGGGCCTTCACGGCTTCGCCCGAGTCGGAGAAGTTGGTGACCATGCGTCCCTGCTTCACCGCGGGATGGCGCGAGAACACCTCGGCCCAGTACACCCCGAACGCGCGCGACTTGGCGCGCACGAACGTGTTGGTCACCGGGATGTACTTCGACTTCGCCATCGAGCCGGAGGTGAGGAAGAAGCGCTTCACCGGCTCGGTGGTGAGCAGGCCCTGCTCGCCCGCGACGATGCGCTCGATATAGGGATCGAAGGTCTCGTACTTTCCGACCGGCACCGCGCGTTGGTAGTCGGCGAACGACTTCACCTTCGCGAAGCCGTGCGCGCGTCCGAACTCGCACTCTGCGTTCGCGCCGACGAGCTTCTGCAGCAGCTCGTCCTGCACGCGCTCGGGTTGCTTCAGGCCGGCAAGGAACGCGTGGGCTTCTCGGGATCGGAACTCGGTCATTGAGGTTTCTCCGAGCGGACGAAGCGGACGATGGCCTGGGCCAGCTCGACGGGGGCCTCGAAGCTCACCCCGTGACGCGTCGGCAAAGTGACGATGGTGCGACGATCGGCCGGCATGCGCTCGAAGGCCGCGCGCGTGGCCGCATTGTCGGTGGCGCCGTCGTGATCGGCGAGCACGAGCAGCGTCGGCACCGCGAGCCGAGGCTGGCGCGCGAGCGCGAGCGCGGCCATCTTCGCCGACAGGCTCGCGAAGCGCGGCGTGATCGCGAGCAGACGATCGGGGTCGGTGCGGATGAAGCCGTCGAGCGCGGGCCCTTCGGTGAACAGCGCTTCGCGGATCGGCGTGGGCACGCAGGGCTCGTCGTCGGGCTTGCCCGCAGCCGCGCGCGCGTTCGCATCGGCGACCGTGCGCACCTCCGCGCTGGGCAGGAGTCCCGGCGTGACCAGCACGAGTCGATCGATGGGCTGGCTCGCGGCGACGTGCAGCGCGAGGATCGCTCCCCAGCACCAACCCACGAGCACGAGCGGTCGCGAAGGCTCGTGCTCGGCGGCGATGATCGACTTCACGTCGTCGACCAACGCGCGCGCCGACGTGGCGTCGCCGCGCGCTTCGCGATTCGGCCCGCTACCGCGGCGATCCGCACCCACGACGTGCATCCCCGCTGCGACCAACGTGGGTGCGAGCGGTGCGAGCCAGCCGGAGTGGCTCATGATCCCGTTGAGCAGGATCACCGTGGCCGTCGCGTGGGGCGCAGGCCACACGCGATAGCGCAGCGATGCGCCCCCAGCGAGCTCGGCGATGCGAACCGACGGCTCCATCGCGCTGCTCACATCGCGAAGCCGCCGCAGACGTTGAGCGCCTGACCGGTGATGCCGCGCGCATCGTCCGACATGAGGAACACCGCGAGCGCCGCGACCTCGCGCGCGGTGATCAAGCGCTTCTGCGGGCTCTGCTCGATGATGCCCTCGAGATACGCCTCGGCGGTCGTGCCGAACAACTTCGCGCGGCTGGCCATCGCTTCGTGCACGAGCTCGGTGTCGACGTGCCACGGGCGGATCGAGTTGCAAGTGATGCCGATCTTCGCGACCTCACGGGCGACCGAGCGCGTGAAGCCGTCGATCGCCGCTTTGCTCGACGCGTACGCGCTGTTGTAGCTCGCACCGAGCTCGCCCGAGACCGAGCCGATGTTGATGATGCGCCCCGACTTGCGGCGGATCATGTGCTTGAGCACCGCTTGGGTCGCGCGCATCGTCGCGAACACGTTCAGCTCGTAGACCTTGCGCCACCCGTCTTCCTTCGACATCACGAGGTTCGCGACGTAGTTGGTGGCGGCGTTGTTGACCAGCACGTCGATGCGTCCGCAGCGCTCGGCCACGCTCGCGACCAGCTTCGCGACGGCACCGTCTTCGGTGATGTCGCACGGCATCGGCAGCGCGCGTCCGCCTGCGCCTTCGATCGCGCTCGCGACCGCCTCGAGCTGCTCCGCAGTGCGAGCGACGAGCACCACCTGCGCACCCGCGCTCGCCGCCACGCGGGCGATCTCGGCACCGATGCCACGTCCCGCACCGGTCACGATGACGACTCGATCGTTGAGCTCGATCTGCACGGACGCGCTCCCTCGGAAGGCTGAAGAGGACGCGCAGCCGCGGTGCTTGTCAACGTGAGACAGCTCGCGCGCGATACCGGAGTCGATTGCGCTCGCGTTGCGGAGAAGCATCCTCTGCACGACGGCACTGACGGTGCCTCGTTGTAGAGTTCCAACCGATGTTCGACGCCCTGCCCGCCCCCGAGTACCTCACCGAAGCGTCCGCCGTCCACGAGACGCTCGGCCGATGGATCCTCGTCGACGGCTACCACATCGTCTACGACGCGGTCCGCAGCAAGGGCGCGACGATCGTCGATGCCGCCACCGGCGCCGAGTACCTCGACATGTTCTCGTTTTTCGCGAGCATGCCGGTCGGGCACAACCACCCGAAGCTGCATGATCCGGGTTTTCTCGCGCGCCTGCACGCCGCGACGCTCACCAAGGTCTCCAACTCCGACGTCTACACCCCCGCGATGGCCGACTGGGTCTCGGCGATCGGACGCACGATGCCCAAGGGCTTCGAGCACCTCTTCTTCATCGAAGGTGGCGCGCTCGCGGTCGAGAACGCGCTCAAGGTCGCGTTCGACTGGAAGGTGCGCAAGAACATCGCGCGCGGGATCACCAAGGGCACCGACGACGATCTCGTGGGCACGAAGGTGATCCACTTCGAGCACGCGTTCCACGGCCGCTCCGACTACACGCTGTCGCTGACCAACGGCTTCTCGCGCGAGAAGACCCAGTACTTCCCGAAGTTCAAGTGGCCGCGCATCTCCACGCCGGCGATCTTCCACGCGCTGCCCGAGGGCGAGCGCGAGCAAGCGGTGATCGACGCGGAGCAGAAGAGCCTCGCGGAGATCCACGCCGCGATTGCGACGCACGGCCACGACATCGCCGCGATCCTCATCGAGACGATCCAGGGCGAAGGCGGCGACAACCACTTCCGCACCGAGTTCCTGCAGGCGCTGCGCGACATCTGCGACAAGCACGAGATCCTGCTCATCTTCGACGAGATCCAGTGCGGCATGGGCCTCACCGGCAAGTGGTGGGCGTTCGAGCACCACGGCGTCTACCCCGACGTGTTCTCGTTCGGCAAGAAGAGCCAGGTGTGCGGCATCGCGTCCACGCGCCGCGTCGACGAGGTCGACTCGTGCTTCAAGGTGCCGAGCCGCATCAACTCGACGTGGGGCGGCAACATCGTCGACATGGTCCGCGCCACTCGCTACATCGAGATCATCGAGCAGGACAACCTGCGCGACAACGCGACGAAGATGGGCGAGTACCTGCTCGCGTCGCTGAACAAGCTCGCCGCGACGCATCCGATGATGTACCACGTGCGCGGACGCGGCCTGATGTGCGCGTTCCGGCTGCCGAGCTCGGAGATCCGCGCGGCGGTCGTGAAGGCGGCGCTCGCCGACGAGCACTTGCTGATCCTGCCCTGCGGCCCGCTGTCGATCCGCTTCCGTCCCGTGCTCGACGTGAAGAAGGAAGACATCGACGAGGCCATGGCGCGCCTCGGTCGCGTGCTCGCGAAGCTCGGCTGAATCACTCGCCGGTCGAGGTGCCCGCGGGCATCTCGCACCGGAAGTACTGCCCCAGCACGACGCCGACCTCGACGCACTCGAGCCCTTCGACGCACGCGGCTGCGATGCAGCTGCAGTCGGCCGGCGACACCGGACAGGGCGCGAGCGCGACGCAGCGCTGGTTCACCGGCTCGTTCTCCGTGTCGGACTCGGGCGACGCGTCTTCGACGCACGCCTCGCCCGCGTCGCACTGCAGCTCGCCGCACGCGAGGCCCATCGGCACACCCGACTCGTCGGAGCTGGCGTCGATGGGCACCACGTTGCCGTTGTCGCTGCCGTTGTCGAGGCCGCAGCCGACGAGCGCGGCGGCGAGCAGCCATGTCGTTCTCGTCATGCCCACGGCATAGCAACGGCGCGCGAGTCGTCGCGCGAGTATGATGCGCGGCCATGCAAGAGCGACACATCGCGATCGGGGCGCGCGTGCTCGAGGTCCATGCGACCGCGGATGCGCCGCGGATCTGCGCAGCGCACACGACGGATGCGTTCGGCGGTGCGACCGCCGAGCTGCTCGCGGAGACTGCGAGCACGTCGGCGGCTTGCGTCACGCTCCCGAAGGGCGGTGCGGCGATCGCTGCATTCGACACGATCGTCGACGAGCTCGAGGCCGTGCGCCGCGAGCTCGCAGCACCGCCGTGGATCTTCTGGGGGATGTCGGGCGGTGGCTGGCTCGCGCTCGCCTATGCGCATCGTCATCCCGACGGGCTCGCGGGGATCGTGGTCGAGAGCGCGTGCGCGTGCTTCCGTGCGCGCCTCGGCGATCCGGCGTGCGCGCTCTCGCCGATGTTTCCGGCGTGGCGCGAG
>DASZPU010000132.1:0-1944 GCA_035550195.1 Nannocystaceae bacterium | reverse complement strand
CGACGTGCGTGCCGTGGCCGTTGCAGTCGGCGCCGTCCTGTCCGTCGGCGACGAGGTCGGTGCCGCGTTGCGCACGACCGGAGAACTCGTCGTGACCGAAGGTGAGCCCGCTGTCGATCACGTACGCGGTCACGCCGGCGCCGGTGCCTTCGTAGGCGTAGCGGCCGTCCAGCGTGCTCGCGCGCTGATCGATGCGATCGAGGCCCCAGGTCGCGCTCGACTGCACCTCGTTGATGCGCGTGTAGCCGTCTTGTTCGACGAAGCGCACGCGATCGTCCTCGCTGAGCGCGCGTGCGCCGTCTTCGTCGACGTCAGCGAGGAAGCCCGACAATGCGGCCGAGTAGCGCTGCTCGACGCCCGCGGTGTACTCGTCGGCGAGCGCGTCGACGGCATCCATGTCGTCGTCGGTCGCGAGCACCACGATCCAGCGGCGCTCGATGCCACCCTCGCGCGGGATGAAGCGCGGCTCTTCCCCGTTCGGATCATCCGCGCTGCCGCCGACCGATCCGCCGAAGCCGACGTCGCGCGCACGACCATCGTCGCCGCATCCGATGATCACCAGCGCCACCAGCACGGCCCCTGCGACCGCGCGTGCTTCTCGTCGACTGCGCATGCAGCACCCCCGCGAACCCGATACGAGTCCCACCGCGGTTTGGCTCGACGCCCAGCCACCTACAGATGTTCACAACCTGCGATCGATCCGATCGCTTCGTTGCGCGCGTACCGGGGCCGCGCGTACGTCGCGACGCGATCACATCGACGAGTCGAGCGCACGGATCACCGCGAGCGCAGAGTCGAAGCGACCCGCGGGAACCTTTGCCATGAGCGTGTGTATGACGGCGTCTAGGTCCGCGGATGCGACCGCGGGATTGCCCTCGGCCAGCGTCGGCGGCGGCGCATGCAGGTGCATGTTCCAGAGCACCGGGATCTCCTCGCTGTCGAACGGCAGCTTGCCGGTGAGCATCTCGTAGAGCATCACGCCCATCGAGTAGAGATCGGTGCGCGCGTCGACCTCGTGGCCGAGGATCTGTTCGGGCGGCATGTAGCCGGGCGTGCCGAACACCATGCCGGTCGCGGTGAGGCGCTCGCACTCCGCGGCACCGAGCACGTTCTGCAGCATCTTCACGAGCCCGAAGTCGATCAGCTTCGCGGCTGGACGACCCGAGCTGCGATCGAGCAGCACGTTGTCGGGCTTGAGATCGCGGTGCACCATCCCGAACTGATGCGCGTGGTGCAGCGCGCTCAAGATCTGCTTCGCGAGTCGCAACGCCTCGGCGCGCGGCAACGGTCCGCGCGCGAGCGTGTGCGCGAGCGACTCGCCTTCGACGAGCTCCATCACGAAGAACAGCTCGCCCCCGGGCGTCGAGCCCACCGCGTGCAGGGCCGCGATGTTGGGATGGGAGAGCAGGGCGCTCGCGGCCGCCTCGCGCTCGAACCTCGTGATGAGCCCGGGCGTGGCCGCGACGTCGGCATGCAACCGCTTGACCGCGACGACTCCGCCCTCGCGATCGTTCGCGCGATAGACCACGCCCATACCGCCTTCGCCGACTTTGGCGACGAGCTCGTAGCGATCGATGAGGACGTTGCCGACTTGCATGCGGGGACCCTACGATAGACCAGCGAGGCGAGCGTGAGCGACGCGGACGAGCAAGCGCTCGCGGCCTTCGTCGGCCAGGTCTTCGACGGGCGATATCGCATCGATGCCGTGCTCGGCATGGGTGGGATGGGCGGTCTGTTCCGCGCACGTCACCTCGGGCTCGGGCGCGATGTCGCGATCAAGGTGTTGCGTCCGACGATGCGATCGGGACACATCGCGTCGGCGCGATTCGAGCGCGAGGCTCGCAGCGCGTCGCGGCTCGATCACCCGAGCTGTGTGCGCGTCGACGACTTCGGCGAGCTGGACGACGGCGCGAAGTTCCTGGTGATGGAGCTCGTCGCCGGCGA
>DASZPU010000131.1:0-14240 GCA_035550195.1 Nannocystaceae bacterium | reverse complement strand
CAACGACGCGGGCCCCGTCCAGGCCTCGGGATGTTGCGCGAGCCACCACGCGCGCGCGCCCACGAGGCCGAACGCGACCGACACCACGTAGCTCGTGCCGAGGCGATCGGCGGGCAAGCGATCGCGCGCCGCGAGCGAGAGCGCGACCAACCAACCGGCGACCAGCGCGAGCCCCAAGAAGAACCCGTAGGCCGAGACCTCCCAGTCGGTGCCGGGCACCGTGAACAGGATCGGCGACACGCTCGGACAGAGAGTTAGCGCGTCGCCGCCGAGATCCGCAACCCCGGCAGCGGCTATCATGCGCGCGAAGCCTCGACGTGCCCTCGCCGCAAGACCACTGGCAGACGCCGTTCCAGGCCTACGCCGCCGCGCGCCGCCGCATGGTCTATGCGCTGGCGCTGCTGGTCGCCGTCGTCGGCATCGGCGCGGTGGGCTACTGGTACATCGGCGAGTCGCAGCGGCCCGGCCTGTGGCCGTTTCGCGACTGCGTCTACATGACCGTCATCACCATCACGACGGTCGGCTTCGGCGAGATCCTCGACTTCACCTCGATCGCGTGGGGACGCGAGTGGACGCAGGTCCTGCTCGTCTTCGGCGTCGCCGCGGATCTCTACGTGGTCTCGACCATCACGAGCTTCTTCGTGGAGGCCGACTTCGGCAACGTGCGCCGTTTTCGGCGAATGGAGCGCCGCATGCACGACATCTCGAACCACTACATCGTGTGCGGCGTCGGTCGCACGGGCATCCACGTCGTCGACGAGCTGTTGGCGGTCGGCGAGAACGTCGTCGCGATCGATCAAGACGATCACCTGCTCGACGAGCTGCGCGCGCGCGACGTGCTCACCGTCGTCGGCGATGCGACCGACGACGAGGTGCTCGCGCGCGCGGGGCTCGTGCGCGCGAAGGGCATCGTCGCCGCGCTCGACGACGACAAGACCAACCTGTTCGTCGTGGTCACGGCGCGGCAGAGCAACCCGCGGCTGCGCATCGTCGCGAAGGCGATGTCGCCCACCGCGTCCGAGAAGTTCAAGCGCGCGGGCGCGGACGCGGTCGTCACGCCCAACTTCATCGGCGGGATGCGCATCGCGTCCGAGCTCCTGCGCCCGCACGTGGTGCGGTTCCTCGACGAGATGCTGCGCGACAAGGACGCGCGGCTGCGCATCGAGGAAGCGACGGTGTCGGAGCGGGGATCGATCGCGGGGCAGACCCTGCGCGAGGCCAACCTGCGCGAGAGCGCCGGCGTGCTCGTGCTCGCCGTGCGATCCGTCGATGGGGATGTGGCCTACGTCCCGCCGTCGGATCTGCGCGTGCAGCCCGGACAGACGCTCATCGCGATCGGCACGCCGGATCAGATCGCCGCGCTACGCCGGCTCGTCGGGCACTGAGAGCCGGGCACGGGCACGGAGAAGAGCGAGCTGCGCTCACTCTTCTGCGTAGACCGCTTCTTCTTTTTCCTGTGCTTCCTTGCATTGGATGCACAGCTGCGCCTCGGGCCGCGCCTGCAGACGCTTGAGCGAGATCGAGTCCTCGCACTCCTCGCAGACGCCGAAGGTGCCTTCGTCGATCTTGCGCAGCGCGTGCTCGATCTTCTCCATCAGGAAGCGCTCGCGGCCGCGGAGCCGGAACGAGAAGGCTTGCATGTACTCGCTGGAGGCTTGATCGACCTCGTCCATGCGCTCGTCCGAATCGATGACCATCTCGTGGTCGAGCGTGCGGCGGGCTTCGTTGAGCAGGCGCGAACGCTTTTCGTTCAGCAGCTGGCGAAAGTCTTCGATCTGCGACTTGTTGAGCGCCATGGGGGTTCTCTCGCGATCTTCGATGCCCACCCGGTACGGCGGGACCGCGAAAGATAGGCCGCCCTTGCGGGTTCGACAACCCTAATCGAGGCAACGACGCGGCGCCAGGACACGCCCGGGACCGTGCTCGCCGTAACCTCGCCTCTGCGCTTGCACAGCGTTCCGTGGCACGCACGAGCGCGTCTACGCGAAGTCGGTCGCCGCACGGGCACCGCCGCCATCGCGCGATCCCGCACGAGCCGCGACGTGGCCGCCTCGCGACGGGGCGGAGCGATCGCCGGGGCAGCCGCCGCGCATCGCGACCTCGACGCATCGCGACCTTCGATCGCGGCGCGACGACGTCGGCGACGCGTCACCGCGATCCACCGTTCAGTTGACAAGCTTTCGCGCGGCGCTCTACCCTCTGTCGTCCTTTGCCCTACGGCTGGGAGACGTGCGAACCCCATGGCCAGCTCCGACAAGCGCAAGCAGAGCCTCTACTTCCCGGAACTCATGCTCAAAGAGATCCAGGAGGAGGCCGCGCGGCAAGATCGCTCGCTCTCGTGGATCGTGCAGAAGGCCTGGAAGATCGCGCGCAAGGACATCATGAAGTATCCGAGCGTGAACGAGATCGCCGACGACGCGCCGGATGACGAGCGCGGCCGCGACGAGTGACCTCGCCGCTCGGCGCGGAGCCGGGTTCGGAGCTCGCGATCGAGCGCCCCGACGGCGCCACAATCTGGGCGCGTACGACCGGTGACCCGCAGTCGCCGGCGTTGCTCGTGCTCGATGGCATCGGGTGCAGCGGCTGGGCGTTCCGACGGATCGTTCCGCAGCTCGCAGAGCGGCTGTACGTCGTACAGGCCGACTATCCCGGCCATGGGCGCTCGCCGACGCCGCCGCGGCCATGGGCGTTGTCGATGCCCGATCTGGCCGATCACGCGAACGCGGTGCTCGAGGCGCTCGCGATCGAACGCGCGACGGTGGTGGGCTTCTCGATGGGCTTCCAGGTCGCGCTCGAGCTCTACCGTCGTCATCGTGCGCGCGTCGCTGCGTTGGTGTCGCTCGCAGGTCCGTCGGGCAAGGCGCTCGCGACGTTCCAGGGCACCGACGTCTTCGCGCACGCGTTGCCGCTCGTGCGCGCTGCGAGTCGCTATGCGTCGGTCACGACGATGAAGCTGTGGCGCACGGTGCTGCCGTCGAAGTGGCTGCCATGGCTCGGCCTGCACGGCCAGCTCAACCCGATGCGCATCGAGCTCTCCGATCTCGAGTTCTATCTGCGGCAGATGTCCGAGATCCATCCCGAGCTGTTCCTCGACATGCTCGGCGAGGCGGCGCGGCACACTGCAGACGATCTACTGCCGGGTATCCGGGTGCCCACCTTGGTGATCGCGGGGGCGCAGGATCGCTTCGTGCCGGCGGAGACACAGCGACGAATCGCGTTCGCGATTCCGACGGCGCAGTGGATGGTGATCGAGGACGGCAGCCACGCATTGCCGGCAGAGTTCGGGATGGAGATCGCCGAGCGACTGTTGGCGTTCGTGGACGAGGCGTGATCGAGCACTGGCACGACCACGTTCACGTCCACGTCCACGACTACGTCCACGTCAACGTCCACGTGGACGTAGTCGTGAACGTGAACGTGAACGTGGTCGTGCCAATGCGCGCAAAGCCCGAGATCACTCCCCAGGCGCCCCGATCTTCGCATCCGCCGGCGGCTTCGCAGGATCCCTCGCCGCATCATCCGCCTCCAACCCCAACCGGATGAGCTCCTTCAAGGTCTTGTTGCGCTCGAGATTCCCGAACAGCTTCACGATGTCGTCGTGCACCTTCGGATCGTTCACGAGCTTCCCGAGCGTCCCATCGCCGCGCTCGATCTTCTTCGTGATGCTCGCGACCTTGTCGGTGATCTCCTGCACGTCGTGCAGCGCGTCCTCGAGGTCCTTGACGATCTTGCCTTCTTTGTCGCGCAACAGCTTCGCGACCACGCTCTTGTTCGCGGGATCCTCGAGGTCCTGCAGCAGCGTCTTCAGCTCCTCGGCGACCTTGCGCGCGTCGTCGATGAGCGGCTGCACGTTCTCGTCGACCTTCTTGAGCGTGCCGTTCGCCTTCGTGACGAACTCGTCGATGCCGGCCGCGGTCTCCCGGACCTTGCGCAGCGTGACGCCGAAGTCTTCCTTGTAGTTGGGGTCGTTCAGCAGCGCGCCGATCAGCCCGTCGCCCTGGGCGAGCTGGCCGGTGATCTCGTCGACGTTCTGCACGATGCCCTTCACCGCGCCGATCGTGCGCTCGTCGTTGAGCTCGGAGAACAGCGCCGAGATGCCCGACAGGCTGGTGTCGACCTTGTCGGTCAAGCGCTCGAAGCGACCGCGGAAGAGCTCGATGTCCTCGAACAACGACGGCGTCGACTGGATGCGCCGATCTTCGCCCAGCGGCTCGCGCATGCCCGCGGTGAGGTTCACGAGCTGATCACCGAGCACACCGTTGCTCGCCACCGTCGCACGGCTGTCGCTGCGGATGAGGTCGAGCTTGTCCTCGAAGATGCTCATCGTCACCTGCACGCGACGATGCTCGCTGACGTAGCGCGCACACACGCCGTCGGGCCCCGCGAACGAGGCGCGCTTGGCCTTGCGTCGGAACTCGTCGGTGACGCAGACCTCGTCGTCGCCGCAGTCCTCCGACGACAAGCACGGCGAGTGCAGCCCCTTGGCCGCGTACGGCTCGAGCTCCGCGCACATCCCCGTGGGCGCGCAGAAGAGGAACTCGTCGCAGTTGTCGGTGCGCCCTGCCCCGTAGCGACCGACGTCCTCGGTCAGCGGATCGCACAGGTACTTGCGCGTGACGAACTCGATCGCCGACACCTTGCCGATCTCGACGCCGGCGAGCTGCACGGGGCTGCCGCGTCGCAGACCCGTGATGGTCTTGAAGTCGGTGTGGATCGTGGTCTTGGTCTCCCACGTACCTTCGGTCTGGCCGATGATGAACAGCGAGACGAAGAGCAGCACGCCGAGCGAGATCACGAATCCGCCGACGATGAGCCGCGTGCGGGCTTCGTTCCTACGCGCCATGGTGGGGCTCCCCTGCGATCTCGGTCATGCCCGCGGGCACTGGCGCGCGCACGGCCTGGCCGTGGCGGCGCAGCGTGCCGTGGATGAAGTCGCGGACCTCGCGGTGCTCGCTGTGCCACATCTGCTGCGTGGTGCCGACGTACGGGAACTTCTTCTCGTACAGCATCGCGATGCGATCGGAGACCTTGTGCGCGGTGGGCATGTCGTGCGTCACCACGACCGACGTCACGCGCAGCTCCTTCTGCAGCTTCATGATCATGTCGCCGATGCGCGTGATGTTGCGGGGGTCGAGCCCGGTGGTGGGCTCGTCGTACAGGATAACCTCGGGCTCGATCGCGATCGAGCGCGCGAGCGCGACACGCTTGCGCTGACCACCGCTCAAGGACGCCGGCATCTGTGCCAGCATGTCTTCTTGCAGGTTGACCAGCTGTAGGCACTCGAGCGCCCGTTGTCGCAGCTCTTCGTCGCCCATCTTGGTGTGCTCGCGCAGCGCATAGCCGATGTTGTCCAACACGTTCATCGAGTCGAACAACGCCCCCCCTTGGAACACGTATGCGACGCGCCGTCGCACCTGACGCAGGCCTTCGTCGTCGAGCTCGCCGACATCGTGGCCCGCGACACGAACGTGGCCTTCGTCGGCGCCGAGTAGGCCGATCATCATCTTGAGGCACACGCTCTTACCCTGGCCGCTGCCACCGATGATGGTGAGCGTCTCGCCGGGATAGACCGCGAGGCTCATGTCCTCGTAGACGGAGTTGGCGCCGAACGTCTTGCTCACGTGATCGAGCTCGATGATCGGCTGCGCCGCGACCACCGTGCGATCGATCTGGGTCTCGCTCACGAGAACACCATGGTGAGGTAGAAGTCGACGACGATGATGCAGATCGAGATCGCGACGACCGTCTCGGTGGTCGACACGCCGACCGCCTCGGTGCCGTACTTCGTGTTGAAGCCCTGGTAGCAGCCGATGAGCCCGACCACGAGCCCGAACAGCATGCCCTTCACGATGCTCGAGATGTAGTCGAGCGGCGCGAGCTCTTCGGTGTACGTCTCGTAGAAGTAGCCCGCGGGCACGCCGTAGACCCACTCGCCGATCAGCATGCCGCCGAGCAGCGCGATGACGTTGCCCCACACCACGAGCAGCGGCTGCGCGAGCGTGGCTGCGACCACGCGCGGCCACACCAGCTTCTTGTAGGGATCGGCACCGAGCGCCGCGATCGCGTCGATCTGCTCGGTGACCTTCATCGAGCCCAGCTCGGCGGTCATGCCCGCGGCCATCTTGGCGCCCACGGTCAACGCGATGAGCACCGGCACGAGCTCCTTCACGAGCGCGAGCGAGCTGGCGTCGCCGAGCGCCTGCGTGGCGCCGAAGTCCTTCAGCGCGTAGCCGAACTGCCACGCGAGGATCATCCCGATGAACAGCGACATGAAGGTGGTGATCGGCAGCGACCGCACCCCCATGAAGCTCATCTGCGTCGCGATGTCGTCCGTGCCCCACGGGCGCCGCGGGCCCACCTTGACCAGCGTGAACGCGAGCCCGGTGACCCCACCGATCCAGTCGAGGCCACCGAGGACGATCGTGCCGAGTCGCGAGATGGCCTGCATCGCTCAGCCCTCGGAGATCGGGAAGCGGAAGCCGGACACGACCTTGTGGAAGTCGGGCTGGCCGGTCGCGAACGAGCTCGGTGGCGCCGAGTAGCGCAGGTCGAACAGGCAGCCGTTCTTCTTCACCACCACGAACTCGTGGCGCATCGGCATGCCGTCGAGCTGCGCGTCGACGACGGTGCGCAGCGACGCGCGCCCGACCAGGCGCTCGCTCTTCTGCTCGATCACGTTCCAGTCGGTCATGTCCATGCGCAGGTGGTCGGTGTACTGCTCGAGCGAGCTGTCGCCTTGCTCGTCGCACTGCGCGTGGACGTCGATGACGCCGCCCTTGCCGGGCTCGATCCATGCGACCTGCACGTCCTCGACGTTGCGCACGGGCCGCCAAGACCCACCAGGAAGGCCAAAGCCGAAGCTCGCCTCCTTGCGCGCGCGTTTCGCGGGCGTCAGGTGCTTGAGGTACATGTCCCCCTGCCAGCCGCGACAGCCGAGGGAGGGACCGGCCACGAGCAGGCCGAGGCCGAGGAAAGCGAGCGCGCGTAGGTGCAAGGCGGGCGGCCGCAGTCTATCAGGGCCCGCACCGCGAGCGAGGCACGCGACGCATTTGAAGCGCTGCGAATCGGGATGGATCACGGCGGGCCCGGCGGGTAGTCGTCGTCACCCTCGCGATGGTTGCGGTGTGCAGCAAAGCATCGCGTTCGCGCAAGCGCGTTCGCACCGAATCCGTGCACCGCGCTGCGCACGGGTGGCTCGAAACAGCTTTCATCCGTGGCTTGCAAGCGCAAGCGAACGCAGGCACTTTTCGCCTCCCTTCGGGGTCGGCCACGGCGCTCGGCACGGCAGTTGCGAATGCCCCGGCCGCCACCCCCAGGGCACTGCGAGCCAAGCATGGACATGCACCCGGAAACTTCCCGCGACGCACGGACCGACACCAAGGGCCTCGGCATCTTGGCCCGCTCGATCTTCCGGCAGATGCGGGCGCAGGGTTACTCGCCCGAGCAGATCGTCGGCCTCTCCGCGGAGCTGATCCAGCTCGTGCGCGAGGATCTGGCCGAGAGCATCGCGCAGGCCGAGTAAGCGCCCGGCGATCCCACGCGCGCGATGGACTCGGGCCGCGCGCTTGGAGTAGAGATCGCCCGGCCATGGCCCAGGCGCTCCCGAGCCACCGTGATCTCGACGTCGACAACCGCCGCGTGTTCGTGCGCGTCGACTTCAACGTGCCGCTCGGATCGGGCGGCACCGTGCGCGACGACACCCGCATCGTCGCGTCGTTGCCCACGCTGAAGAGCCTCATCGATCGTGGGGCGAAGCTCGTCGTCGCGTCGCACCTCGGCCGGCCCAAGGGCGCGTTCGAGGCCAAGTACGCGATGGAGCCCGTCGCCGGCCGGCTCGCGGAGCTGCTCGGCCGCGAGGTGCGTGTGCCCGCGGACGAGGTCGTCGGCGATGCGACCACGAAGCTCGTCGGCGATCTGCGCGCGGGCCAGATCGTGCTCTTGCAGAACCTCCGCTTCCATCCCGGCGAGACCAAGAACGACGCCACATTCTCGCGTCAGCTCGCGTCGCTGTGCGATGCCTACGTCAACGACGCCTTCGGTGCGTCGCATCGCGCCCACGCGTCGGTCGTGGGATTGCCCGCGCTCGTGCATGCGCACGCGGCCGGCGAGCTGTTGGAAGGCGAGCTGAAGGCGCTGTCGCGGCTCGTCGAAGCGCCCGAGCGTCCGTTCGTCGCGATCGTCGGCGGCGCGAAGGTGTCCGACAAGCTGAGCGTGCTGGTCTCGCTGGTCGAGCGGCTGGTCGCCGGCGACACGCTCGTCATCGGCGGCGCGATGGCCAACACCTTCCTCGCCGCGGGCGGGGCCAAGCTCGGCGCGTCGCTGCAGGAAGCCGATCGCTACTCCGATTGTCGCATGGTGCTCGAGAAGGCCAAGGCCCGCGACGTCGTCGTCGTCTTGCCCACCGATCTCCGCATCGGCGGCTCGCTCGAAGCCACCAGCGCGCGCGTCGTGCCGGCGGCCTCGGGCCTCGGCGACGCCGAGCTCGCGCTCGACGTCGGGCCCGACACCGCGAAGCGCGTGGTGAGCATCGTCGGCAACGCGAAGATGGTGCTGTGGAACGGCCCGATGGGGCTGTTCGAGAACGCCGCGTTCGCCGAGGGCACGCTCGCGGTCGCGCGTGCGCTCGCCGATGCGAAGGGCTTCACCGTCGTCGGCGGGGGCGACAGCGTCGCAGCCGTGCACCAAGCCGGCGTCGCCGACAAGATCGATCACGTCTCCACCGGTGGCGGCGCGTCGCTCGAGTATCTCGAGGGCAAGGTGCTGCCGGGCGTCGAGGCCTTGCAGCAGGCATGACCATGCGGACCACCTGGATCATCGGCAACTGGAAGCAGAACCACCTCGCGCAACAAGCCGCGGCGGCGGCCAGCGAGACCTCGACCGGCATCACTGCGGCGATCAACGGAGCGCAGGGCGAGATCCGTGTCGGCGTCGCGCCGCCGTATCTGTCGATCGCGGCCGCGCGTCCGAGCTGCCGACCGGTGCGCCCCCTGTGGCTCTTCGCGCAGGACTGTGCCGCGCAAGCGACCGGTGCGTTCACCGGCGAGGTCGGCCCGACGATGATCGCCGAGGCCGGCTGCGAGGGATCGATCATCGGTCACTCCGAGCGTCGCGCGCTCTTCGGTGACACCGACGAGGTGGTGCGTCAGAAGCTGCGCACCGTGCTCGCCGCCGGCTTGCACGCGGTGCTCTGCATCGGCGAGCGGCTCGAGTCGCGGCAAGCGGGCACCCACGAAAACGTCGTCATCTCGCAGCTCTCGGCCGCATTCGCTGATCTTCCACATGAGCTGGTCGGCCCGCGCCTCGTGCTCGCGTACGAGCCGGTCTGGGCCATCGGCACCGGCCAGGTCGCCACCCCCGAGCAGGCCGCGGCGATGCACCGCTGCATCCGCACCTGGTTGGCCGACAACCTCGGTGCGGCAGGCGCCGACAGATCGATCCTGTACGGTGGTAGCGTGAAGCCCGACAACGCCGGGGCGCTCGTCGCTGCCGGAGACATCGACGGCTTCCTCGTCGGCGGTGCCTCGCTCGAAGCCCCCTCGCTCCTCGCCATCGTTCGCGCCACCGCCACCTCGCCCATCCATCGGCCATGACCCTCTTCGTCGAGATCATCTACGTCCTCATCACGGTGGTGCTGATCCTGGTCGTGCTCCTGCAGGCCGGGCGCGGCGGCGGGCTCGGCACGGCGCTGGGCGGCGGCGCGAGCCAGAGCGTGTTCGGTGGCGGCGGCGGTGCGGACTTCCTCGCGAAGCTCACCCAAGGCCTCGCGATCGGCTTCATGGTCTGCGCGGTGTACCTCGCGTACGCCGGTGCCCACAGCGGATCCGATCGCCTCAAGTCGGAGAGCAAGGAAGACGAGACGCTCGCCGCCGATGCCGACGACGTCGACTACGAGCGGCTCGGTCCCGGCAGCAAGCAGCTGCCCGACCCCGGCCAGAAGCCGACCATCGTCGAAGAGCCCGAGGAAGAGGCGCCTTCGGACGAGGGCGCGGTGATCGAAGCGGCGCCGGAAGAAGACGCCGAGGGCTGAGCCGTGCCCTCCCCTTGGCCGGCATTCGTGAAGGTCGAGGGGCTCGGCAACGACTTCGTGCTGGTCGATGGCCGCGGCGACGACGAAGCCGCGCTCGTCGAGCGACTGCAGCACCTCGCGCCGCGGATCTGTGATCGCCGCACGGGCGTCGGTGCCGACGGCGTGCTGATCGTCGGTGCAGGCAGCGGGCGCGCGCAGGCGAAGATGATCGTCGTCAACGCGGACGGCTCGCGTCCGCAGATGTGCGGCAACGGATTGCGCTGCGTCGCGCTGTGGCTCGCGCATCACGAAGGTCGCAGCGAGTGGATCGTCGACACCGACGCGGGGCTGCGCGGATGTCTCGTCGACGGCGCGCAGGTGACGGTCGACATGGGGCCCGCGGCGCGGCTCGGCAGCGTGCGCCCCGGCCCCGCGAACGGCCGCTCGTTCGCGCAGGTGTCGATGGGCAACCCGCACGCGATCGCGTTCGTCGAGCGCGGCGAGGATCCCGAGGTGATGGCGCGCGTGCTCGGTCCGCTGATCGAGCGCGACGACGATTTTCCCGAGGGCACGAATGTCGAGCTCGCGCGCATCGAGGCCGACGGGCGCATCACGCTGTGGGTATGGGAGCGCGGCTGCGGCATCACGGCCGCGTGCGGCACCGGTGCATGCGCGACGGTGGCGGCGGCGGTCGATGCCGAGCTCGCGCCGGCCGATGCGCCGGTGACCGTGGTGTTGCCCGGCGGCGCGCTCGAGATCACGGTGCCGTCGGCGATCGCTGCCGGCGTGAAGATGTCGGGCCCGGCGCGCCTCGTGTTCGATGGTCGCTGGCCCAGCGGATCGTAAGCTGCGGCCGATGATCACGCTCTACGGCTTCGGCCGGATCTTCCCCGAGGGCATCGGCGAGACCAAGGACATGCGCGTCGAGTGGGCGCTGCTCGAGCTGGCGCTGCCGTATCGCGTGCACGCGCTCGATCACACCGCGGGCGAGCTCGACACCGAGGCGTATCTGAAGCTGAGCGCGTTCCGTCAGGTGCCGGTGATCGACGACGACGGCTTCGTCGTCAGCGAGTCGGGGGCGATCCTGCTCTACCTCGCCGAGAAGTACCGCAAGCTGATCCCCGACGATCTGCAGGGCCGCACGCACGTGATGCAGTGGTGCTTCGCTGCGACCACGACGGTGATGCCGCCGCTCGCGGAGCTCGACATGATCGATGCGTTCGACAAAAACGGCGAGCTCGCGGAGCACCGCGCGCTGTGGGACGGCGTCGCGCAGCGCTTCCTCGGCAGCCTCGAGCAGCAGCTCGAGGCGCGCAGCTGGATCGCCGGTGCGGACTTCACCGTCGCCGACATCCTGCTCGCGAACGTGCTGCGCATGCTGAGGCGCACGAAGACGCTCGCAGCGTATCCCCGCCTCACGGACTACTACGCACGCGCGCACGCGCGGCCCGCGTGGCGGACCGCGCTGGCCAGGTACGCCGAGCGCCTCGGCGTCGACCCGGCCACGATCAGCTGACGCTCAGCAGCTGCACGACGCGACGTCCTGCGCCTCGGTGACGCAGGTCGAGTCCCACTGATCGCTGCAGCAGAACGCATCCATCGCGCACACGTCGGTGGCGCAGTCGGAGCAGCCGTCCTCGAGCGGACCGCCGGTCTGGCACTCGTCGTGCGCACAACCGCCGGCCGAGCACGCGCACATGTCCGCGGCTTCCATGACGCAGGTCGCGTCCCAGTCGGTCATGCAGCAGAACGGATCCGCACCGCACACGTCGGTCGCGCAGGTCGAGCAGGCGTCGTCGAGCGGGCCGCCCTGCTCGCACTCGTCGTGCGCACAACCGCTGCCGGCACACTGACCGTCGCAGATCGTGTCGACTTCGCCGACGCAGGTCATGTCCCACGACGTCTGGCAGCAGAACGGATCCTCCGCGCAGATCTGCGAGACGCATGCGTTGCAGCTGTCGTCCATCGCGTCGCCGACGGTGCACTGATCGTGGCACCCGCTGCCGCCGCCGTCGCAACCGCCCGCGCAGTTGTCCGCGACGTGGCCGACGCAGACGTCGTCCCACTCGTTCTCGCAGCAGAACGAGTCGAGGCTGCAGATCGTCGACGCACAGTCGCCGCAGGTCGGATCGAGCGCGGTGCCGGCCGTGCACACGTCGTGATCGCAGTTGCCGCTGCCGCCTCCACCACCGCCGCCGGTGCAGTCGTTGATGAGCGTCGGGCACGGCACGCACACGCCGTAGTCGCCCGCGACCGGCTGACAGAACATGTGCACGAGGTGCTCTTCGGGCCCGAAGAGCTGGTCGAGCAGGAGCGCCGCCGCGATGCCACCGAGCGCGCCGAACAGATCGCTCGACAACATGTCGATGTCGATGTCCATGCAGTCGTTGTCTTCGCGGCACGGCACGCACACACCACACGAGATGCTGGTCTGGCCGACGCCGACGGTGACCGCTGCGCATGCGGCCATCGGGTACGAGATGATCGCGTCGCCGATCTGATCGAGACCGGTGAGGTCGCGCAGCAGCTGACCGACGTTGTAGTCGACGCCGACGCCGGAGCAGTCGCCGTCGTTGCTGCACAGGTTCGTGACCGCGTCGAAGGGCTCGGGCAGCACCGCGACGCCGTTGCCGAGATCGGAGCAACCCGCTGCCGACGGACCGCACTGGCCGTGGCCGCCGTTGATCGGCGCGTTGCAGCTGTCGTTGTCGCCTTGGCAGCCGGCGCAGTCCGCATCGGCGTCACAGGTGCCCTGCACCATGCCCGGCAGACCGCAGGTCGGCGTGCACACGCCTTCGGGCGAGCACGTCGCGCCCGCGGGACACGGGTTGGTCTCGGAGCACTCGGCGCAGCGATGGTTGTGGCAGGCCATCGCCGGCGTGGGCGTGCCTTCGCCACAGGCCGCACAGTCGGCGTCGATCGTGCAGTCCTGCGGGCACTTCGGCACGCACTGGTTGTCGACGCACTGCTCGGTGCTCTGGCAGGCCTCGGTCGCATCGCCGCGACACGCGACGCACAAGCCCGCTTCGCACACCTGATGGAGCGGATCACAGGCCGCGCAATCGGGATCGTCGTTGCACTCGGTGACCTGGTTGCCTTCGTCGTCGACCGGACACGACGCGCCGATCGGCACGCAGTAGCCGAACTCGGTGCACATCTCGCCGTCTTCGCAGCCGTTCTCGGTCAGCGGATCGCAGGCGACGCAGCGCTTCTCCTCGGTGAAGCAGCTGTTGCGCCCCTCGGTGCACCCGGCACACTCGTCGTCGCTCTCGCAGTTGTGCAAGAGGCACACGCCGCCGTCTTCGGCGTTGGTGGTGTCGGCGGTGGGATCGCTGTCGCTCACCGTGACCGTGTCGGTCGTGGTGCCGATCGAGCCTTCGGTGGTGTTCTGCCCGGTCTCGCCGTGGGGACACGCAGCGAGCAAGAGGAGCGCGGGCGAGGCGAGAAGAAGCTTCGAAGGGTTCACGTCAAGCGCTCCTGTTATCGAGGCGAAGGTATCAGAACGTCAGCAGCCGCAGAACTGGTCGGCCTCGCCGACGCAGATGTCGTCCCACACCTCGTCGCAGCAGACCGGATCGGCATCGCACACCGCCTGCGCGCAATCGCTGCAGAGCGCATCGAGCGGTCCACCCTGCGCGCATTCGTCGTGCGCGCAGCCGACCCCGCCACCGCCGCCGCAGATCCCACCGCAGTAGTCGTCGGCTTCCTGCACGCAGGTCGCGTCCCAATCGGTGGTGCAGCAGAAGTCGTCGACGCCGCACACCGTGTCGGCGCAGCTCGAGCACGCCGAGGTGAGCGGACCGCCCTGCTCGCACTCGTCGTGGATGCATCCGCCGCCTCCGCCACCACAGTCTTCACCGCACTCGGTCGCGACCTCGCCGACGCAGACGTCGTCCCACTCGGTCTGGCAGCAGAACGGATCCGCGGAGCACACCGCAGAGGTGCACGAGCTGCAGGTCTCGTCGAGCGCGGCGCCCGTGCTGCACTCGTCGTGCGCACACGATCCGCCTTGGCCACCGCCGCATCCGCCCGCGCAGTATTGCTCGACCTCTTGGATGCACGTGGCATCCCAGCCGCTATTGCAGCAGTACTCGTCGATCTGGCAGATGTCCGCGGCACACGAGCCGCACGACGGCTGCAGCGGCCCGCCTTCTTCGCAGACGTCGTGATCGCAGCTGCCTCCGCCGCTGCCACCACCGCCGTCGCCCGTGCAGTCGTTGACGAGCGTCGGGCA
>DASZPU010000130.1:0-6518 GCA_035550195.1 Nannocystaceae bacterium | reverse complement strand
GCCGCAGGCGCTGCAGCTCACCGGGCGACAGCGTCGGAGTGCTGCGATCGAGCGAGAGATAGCCGAGCCCGAGCCCGAGCAACGCGTCGAGGCGACCGCAGAGATCTTCGGCGATGCGCTGCGCGACGATCGCTCGCTCGGGATGACGCGAAGCGTCCTTGGGTGTGCGCGAGCCGTCGGCGACCGGACGCAGCAGCAGGTCGAGCTTGCGCAGCGACAGCGCTGCGATCTCGCCGATGTCGAGACCCGCGAAGCGCACCGCCAGCGACGCCCTACGCAATCGCTTGCCGCCGCACTCCGAGCACTGCGCGTCGAGCATGTAGCGCGCGGCGCGTTCCTTCATGCGCGGGCTGTCGCTGGTGGCGAACGAGTGCAGCACGTGACGGCGCGCGCTCGTGAACGTGCCCATGTAGCTGGGCTCTTCCTTCTTCTTCACCGCGCGTCGGGTCTCGGCGGGCGTGTAGCCGGCGTACACCGGCACCACGGGCTGCTCGTCGGTGAAGAGGATCCACTCGCGATCCTTCTTCGCGAGCTCGCGCCACGGTTTGTCGACGTCGTAGCCGAGCGTGGTGAGGATGTCGCGCAGGTTCTGTCCGTGCCACGCGGTGGGCCACGCTGCGATCGCACGCTCGCGGATCGTCAGGCTCGGATCCGGCACCATCGACGCTTCGGTCGCGTCGTACACACGGCCGAGCCCGTGGCACTTGGGGCAGGCGCCTTCGGGCGTGTTGGGCGAGAACGCTTCGGCGTGCAGCATCTCCGCGCCGCGCGGATAGTCGCCGGCGCGCGAGTAGAGCATGCGCAACAGATTCGACAGCGTGGTGACGCTGCCCACCGACGATCGCGTGGTGGGCGTGCCGCGTTGTTGCTGCAGCGCGACCGCAGGTGGCAGGCCTTCGATCGACTCGACCTGCGGCACCGCCATCTGCTGGAAGAGCCGACGTGCATACGGCGACACCGACTCGAGGTAGCGACGCTGCGCTTCGGCGTAGAGCGTGCCGAACGCGAGCGACGACTTGCCCGAGCCCGAGATGCCGGTGAACACCACCAGTCGATCACGCGGGATGTCGACGTCGACGCCCTTCAGGTTGTGCTCGCGGGCGCCGCGAACGCGTACCATCCCCACGTCGCCAGCATGCGACGTGCGGTCAGACCTTGCCACGCAGCAGCTCGCGCACGACCGAGCGCGCGGCGGTGGACATCGTTCGCGCGAGCGTGCGGACGTCGAGCGTGGAGCTCAGGACGTCGGCGACGCCGAACGGCAGCATCGTGGGGATGATGCCGCGGGCATACTCGAGCGCCCAGCAGTGATCGGGGATCCGGTAGCCGCGCGCGTTGCCCCGCGGCATGTGGTGCATGTCGCCGGGGCGGAACACTTGGCGCTGCAGCGAGCCGTTCTCGTAAGCCCACTGCTCGCCGTCGAGGATGCAGAACCAGTCGTCGGCCCAGAAGCGACCGCTGTGACCTTCGGTGCCGATCGGCGAGCCGAACACGATCAGGTACTCGGTGATCGAGAAATGCAGCACCCACATGGTGCCCATCGCACCGCCGGCGTTGTTGAGCATCCACGGCGGATCGGCCGCGATGTGATCGCCGTAGCGCTCGCGCAGGTCCGCGTGCAGGCGCGGGAGGATCTCTTCGATCGGCGCGCCGATGTGCGCGCGAGCGATCGCATGCAGCTCGTGCGGATCGAAAACCGTGGTCATGACGCGGAAGCGTTCTCCCAAGGCTGCGGGGGCCGGTCAAGCCCCCCGCGGACCTGCCGCCTTGCGCAAGCGGTCGGCGATGGCGAGCCCGAGGCCGCGCTCGTGCGGCAATGTGGCGATGATCACCTCGCAGCCGCGCGCGTCGAGCTCGCGCAGGGTCGCGTAGAGATCGTGGGCCACGGCCGCGGAATCACCGAGCTCGACCTCGACGCGACCCGCGTGCTCGCGCCAACGCGGCGCGTCGGAGTGACCGCCTTGGCGCAGCACCCCGACCTTCTTGCCCGGGTGTGCTGCGATCGCGGCATCGATGCCATCGGGTTCGACGAGCTCGACCGGCGCGCGCGGAGCGTAGTGCGACGGCAATCGGCCCGGGCTCGGTAACGCATCGTCGCCCGCGAGCGATACGTCCACGCCGAGGATCGTCGCGAGCGTCTCGCGATCGATGCCGCCGGCGCGCAACAACACCGGATCATCGTGCGTGAGATCGACGATGGTCGACTCGAGCCCGACGTCGCACGGACCACCATCGAGGATCACGTCGACGACGTCGCCGAGATCGGCCTGCACATGCTGCGCAGTCGTCGGGCTCACCGCGCCGAAACGATTGGCCGACGGCGCTGCGATGCCACCACCGAACGCACGCAACAGCGCGAGCGCGACGGGATGGCTCGGCACGCGCAGACCGACGGTGGGCAATCCGCCGGTGACCTCGTCGGGCACGCGCGCCGATCGCTGCAGCACCATCGTGAGCGGACCGGGCCAGCACTGCGCAGCGAGCTTGCGCGCGGCATCGGGCACGTGCGCGGCCCAGCGATCGAGCTGCGCCGCGTCGCCGATGTGCACGATGAGCGGATGCGCAGGCGGTCGTCCCTTCGCCGCGAAGATCTTCCGCACCGCGGCCGGCGACTCGGCGTCGGCGCCGAGCCCGTAGACCGTCTCCGTCGGAAACGCCACGAGCCCCCCGGCGCGCAGCTCTGCGACGGCACGTGCGATCGCGGTGTGATGCTCGCCACGCATCGTCATGGACGCGCGGGAGGATAGGTGCGGGTAGCTGCGGCCGCAACCGCACGCGCGGTGGACATCGACGCGGCCGCGGTGGTACCCCCCTTTTCGTGAGCAACGCGAGCCCGATCTCGATCCCGCGCGGGAAGGTCTTCGTCACCGGCGGCTCCGGTCACGTGGGCGCGAACCTCGTGCGCAGGCTGCTCGCCGACGGCGAGGATCTGCGCTGCCTCGTCGAGCCCGGCGCCGATCGCCGTCCGTTCGACGGGCTGCAGGTCGAGCTCGTCGAGGGCGACATCCGCGATGCCGAAGCGATGGATCGCCTCGTCGCTGGTTGCACGCGCGTGTTCCACGTCGCGGCGAAGATCTCGATCCTCAGCCCGAGCGCGAACGAGTACAAGAACCTCTTCGGCATCAACGTCATCGGTACGCGCAACGTGATGCGCGCGGCGTTGAAGAACGGCGTCGCGCGTGCGGTGCTCACCGGCTCGTTCTCGGCGGTCGGCTACGATCCCGACGACCCGAGCAAGCCGTCGACGGACGAGATGCCGCACTGGCCGTACGACACTGCAGTGCTGCCCTACGCGCGCAGCAAGGCGCTGGCCGAGCACGAGATGCTGAAGGTCGTGGCCGACGGGCTCGATGCGGTGATCGCCACGTCGTGCTCGTGCCTCGGTCCGTGGGACTTCGTGCCGTCGCGAATGGGCCGCACGATGTGCGACTTCACCCGCGGCAAGGTGCGCGCGTACGTGCCGGGTGGCTTCGAGTTCGTCGCCGGACGCGACATCGCCGATGGTCACGTGCTCGCGATGGAGCGCGGACGCAAGGGGCACAAGTACGTGTTCGCGACCGCGTTCCACACGCTGTCGGATCTGATCGAGATGTGGACGGCGACGGTCGGGCCGCGCAGCAAGCCGATGCGGATCCCCGCGGGCTTGATGTCGGCGGTGTCGAGCCTCTACTCGGGTGCGCTGTCGCGGTTCTTCCCCAACGTGCCGCAGCGGCTCACGCCCGGGTCGATCCGGATCCTCACGATGCAGCGCCACGCGGATACCAGCAAGGCGAGAAGCGAGCTGGGTTGGCGGCCGACGACGATGGCCGAGGCGGTGCGCGACGGCTACGAGTTCTTCGCGGAGCAGGGGATGATCGAGCGCGACGTGATCGTGCAAGTGCCGCGCGCGGCCAACGACGACGCAGCGGCGGCGCAGTAGACGATGCTCGCTGCGATCACGACTGCGCTCGCGCTGACGCTCGCGCCGGCGACCACGCCGAGCGAGCCGGTCGATCCGCCGGCGGACGAAGCGAAGCCGGACGAAGCGAAGCCGGACGAAGCGAAGCCCGAGGTCGCGAAGAAGCCGGAGGTCGTGTCACCGCCGCCGCCGCGACCGGTCGAGCCCTACAAGCCCACGACGATGCCGGGGCAGGGCAGGGGCGCGCGCGTCGGCTTCGTGATCGCAGGCTCGATCGTGCTCGCCGGTGGTCTCGCGCTCGCGGGCACGATGGGCTGGGCGATCGCGCAATCGCAGCAGCTCGAGCGCGACGGCGAGCGTGCGGTCGGCGGCGATCCGCAGCACGCGAATCGCGACGAGCTCGATCGCATCCTGCGCGACGGTCGTCGCATGAATCGCACCGCGATCTGGACGGGCGTCGCGGCCGGCGTCGCGATCAGCAGCGCGATCGGCATCCTCGTGTCCGCGAGTCGCTCGCGCACTCGCACCGTCACGCCCACCGCCTCGCGCGGCGGCGCCGGTCTGCTCTGGTCGGTGAGGTTCTGATGCGTCGCCTCGCGCTCGTCGTCGTCGCGCTCGCGTCGTGCTTCCGCGGCGAGTTCCTCGAAGGCACGGTGTGCACCGAGGACAGCGACTGCGGCCCGCGCTTCACCTGCATCAAGGACGGCGGCACCACGGGCGGCGACAGCACGACCGCGGGGGACGGCATCTGCGGCGTGCACGACAACGCGCCGCCGGCCACGACCGCCGGCACGAGCGGCACGTCGAGCGGTAGCGAGAGCACCACCGGCTGATCACTGCGGGATCGCGCACGCACCGACGTGCTCGAGCCCCGGCGGCGCTTGGCCGTCGTCGAACCATGCGTTGCACGCTTGTCCGTCGGCGGCGCCGGGACATGCCGCCGATGCGTCGGGATCGGTGACGTCGCAGTACGGCGTGCAGCAAGCACCCGACGCACAGCTCGGCACGAGGTCGGCGCTCGCACAGAAGGCCCGCGAGCCCACCACCGACGACGACGATGTGCTTCTCAATCCGGGATCGCAGACGTTGACGAACGCGCACGGATCTCCGTACGCGCCCATGTCGTCGGACTGATCCGGACCGCACACGAAGCCACCGCTGATCGGATAGCACGCCTGTCCCATCGGGCACGGCTGCACCACCGGATCGCACAACGGCAAGCACACGTTGAGCACGCCGCCGTTGCCGAGGATGCACGCGTTGTTCGGATCTTCGCAGACCGGTGCGTTCGCACTGCCCATGCACAGCGGCGCGCACACGCCGGTGAGCGTCTCGGTGTCGACGTCCCAGCACATCGCTCCGAGCGCGCAGTCGTCGATGCCGCTCACATCGGAGCCTTCGACGGTGCAGGGATCGCCGGGTTGTGCGGGCGTCGGATCGATCGGCGAGCAGCGCGTCGCGTTCCACGTGCTGCCGCGCATGTTCGCCCACGGCATGCACTTCTCGCCGCGCGGACAATCCTGCGCCCACGGATCGCACTCGTTCGCGACGCCACCGTCGGGCGCGAGGATGAAGCCCGGTCCTTCGGCGGGTCCGCTCGAGTCGACACCGGACGTTGCCGACGGGGTGCCGCTGCTGCCCGCGCTCGTCGACGACGTGCCGGTGCTCGTGTCCGCGCCGCTGCTCGCATCCGAGCCGCACGCGAGCGCGAACGCGACCACGACGAGCGTCGACCTTCCCACCACGCAGAAGAGGATCGCGCCGGCGCGCGGCCCGATCAACCCGACGCTGCCAGCCCGCCTTACCACATCGCTCGTCGATGTTACGGCGCGCGTGCGTGCGCCACGTCGCATGCGCGTCGTGACGGGTCGCGACGGATTCTCGAGACGACCCACACCCACCGAGCGATGACCCCGTCGTCACTGCTCGGCAAGCTGCTCCGCTCACGCGCATTCGTGTGCGCGATGGGTGCTGCGCTCGCGATGCTCGCGGCCTGCGACGACGACGCACCGGCCGCGGTGGCGCCCGCACCCGCGACGATCCCCGCCGATCTGCGCGACACCGGCCTCTTCGCCGACTTCGATGCGCGCGTCGTCGCCGACGACGTGATGAGCTTCGTGCCGCAGTATCCGCTGTGGTCCGACGGCGCGACGAAGCGCCGCTGGATCCGACTGCCTGCGGGCGCAGCGATCGATGCGAGCGATCCCGATGCGTGGTCGTTCCCGGTCGGCACGAAGCTGTGGAAGGAGTTCTCGTTCGGCGGCAAGCCGGTCGAGACGCGCACGATGGAGCTCGGCGCAGATGGTCGCTGGGCGTTCGCGACGTACGTGTGGAGCGCCGACGGCGGCTCCGCGACGTTGTCGGCGACGACCGGTGGCACCACCGTCGCGCCGATCGTCGCGCTCGCGAACGGGTCGCGTCACGCGATCCCCACGACGAGCGAGTGCACCGCGTGTCACGACGCGTCGCGACCGGTGCTGGGTTTTTCCGCGCTGCAGCTGTCGAGCGATCGTGATCCGCTCGCGCCCCACGCCGAGCCGCCGTCTCCCGGCTCGGTGGATCTGCAGGACCTCGTGGCTGCGGGGCGGTTGGTCGGCGAGCTTGCCAGGCTCGACCAACC
>DASZPU010000129.1:0-2693 GCA_035550195.1 Nannocystaceae bacterium | reverse complement strand
AGCTGCGCTCGGCTCGGTGCCGCGTTCGATCGAGAAGCCGGCCGAGACGCACGCGGTGAACGTCGACGGCACCGTCAACATGCTGCTCGCCGCGCGCGAGGCCGGCGTGAAGCAGATCGTGTTCGCGTCGAGCTCGAGCGTGTACGGCGACGACGCCAACGACTGCAAGCGCGAGGAGTGCATCGGTCGGCCGCTCTCGCCCTACGCGCTGTCCAAGCGCATCGACGAGTTGTGCGCGGAGACCTGGCAGCGCGTGTTCGGGCTGCGCACGGTCGGGCTGCGCTACTTCAACGTCGTCGGCCCCCGCCAGAATCCGAACGGCCCGTACGCCGCGGTCGTGCCGCGCTGGATCGCCGCGTTCGCAGACGGACGTCGCCCGGTGATCTACGGCGATGGGCTCACCAGTCGCGACTTCTGTCCGGTCGCCAACGTCGTGCAGGCCAACGTGCTCGCCGCGTTGGCCGGCGACGAAGCGATCGGCCGCGTGCTCAACGTCGCGCTCGGCCACCGCACCACGTTGCTCGAGCTGTTCGCGAAGCTGCGCGACGCGATGGCGGCGCGCGGTGCCCCGTGTGCAGGCTTCGAACCGGTGCACGAAGACTTCCGCGCCGGCGACGTACGCCACAGCCTCGCCGACATCTCACTGGCCGCCGAGCTCATCGGCTACGCACCCACCACCGATCTCACGCGCGGGCTCGTGTTCGCCGTGGAAGGATCCGCAGTCGCACTGCAAGGAGAAGCATCATGAACGAGAGCTGGACGGAGGAGATTCGCGACAAGAAGCGCTTCGGCTTCGGGGCCAACTGGAGTCGCTACGCACGCGTCATCGACGAGCCGCGCATCGCCGAGGCCGAGGCGTCGCTGCGCGAGATGTTGGAGGTCGACGATCTCCGGGGGCTGACCTTCCTCGACGCGGGTTGCGGCAGCGGCCTGTTCAGCCTCGCGGCGCGCAACCTCGGGGCCAAGGTGCGCTCGTTCGACTTCGATCGCGACTCGGTCGCGACCACGAAGGCGCTCCGCGAACGCTTCCGCCGCAACGACGACGGCTGGCGTGTCGAAGAAGGCTCGCTGCTCGACGCCGACTTCCTCGCATCGCTCGGCACCTTCGACGTCGTGTACTGCTGGGGCGTGCTGCACCACACCGGCGAGATGTGGCGCGCGCTCGACAACGTCATCGCGCGCGTCGGCCCGCTCGGGCGCTTGTTCATCTCCATCTACAACAAGCAGGCGGTGTGGACGCACGTGCACACGCTGATGAAGCGCACGTACGTGCAGTCGGGGCCGGTCGGACGCACCGGCATCCTCGGCGCGTTCTCGGCGTTCCAGGTCGCGCGCTGCTTCGCCGCCGACGCGCTGCGCGGGCGCAACCCGATCGCGCGCTATCTCGACACCGCGGGTCGCGGCATGTCGGTGTGGCACGACTGGGTCGACTGGGTCGGCGGATATCCCTACGAGGTCGCGAAGCCCGAAGAAGTGTTCGAGGCGGTCGGTCGTCAGGGCTTCCTGCTCACCGCGCTGCGCACGTGCGGTGGCCATGCCGCGTGCAACCAGTTCGTGTTCCGCCGCGCCGGGGCCACGTGATCGCAACGGTGACCAGCGACGAGTCGCGCACGCGCCCGGCTGCGGCCGTACGCGCGCCGCGACTGCTCTACCTGGTCACCGAGGACTGGTACTTCTGCTCGCATCGTCTGCCGATGGCGCGAGCGGCCCGCGACGCCGGCTTCCGGGTCGCGGTCGCGACGCGTTGCGCGGATCATGCCGCGCAGATCCGTGACGAAGGCTTCGAGCTGCATCCGCTGCGCTGGCGTCGTCGTTCGCTCGATCCGATCTCGGCCGCGCGCGACATCGCCGAGATCGCCGCGCTCTACGCCGAGCTCGGGCCCGATCTCGTGCACCACGTCGCGCTCAAGCCGGTGGTCTACGGCAGCATCGCCGCCGGCGTGTCGCGGATTCCGCGGGTCGTGAACGCGCTCACCGGGTTCGGCTTCGCCTTCGGATCGCGCGGGCGCGTGGCGGCGGCGATCGGACGCATCGCACGTCCGACCTTGCGCCGCTTGCTGCGACGACGCGGTAGCGTGGTGGTCGTGCAGAACGAGAGCGACGCGCAGCGCCTCGGCGCCGAAGGGCTCGTGGATCCCGCGGCGATTCGACTGGTGCGCGGCTCGGGCGTCGATCTGCGACGCTTCGCGGTGCTACCCGACCCGCCGCAGCCGTTCACGATCGGCTTCGTGGGCCGCATGCTCGCCGACAAGGGCGTGCCGACGCTGCTCGAAGCGCATGCGCTGCTGCGCGCGCGCGGACTGCCGATCGCGCTCGAGCTCGCCGGTGCGCCCGATCGCGAGAACCCCACCTCGCTCGACGAGCACGAGCTGCGCGCGCGCACGTCGGTGCCCGGCGTGCGCTGGCTGCATCACGTCGCGGATGTCCGCGAGGTGTGGCGACGCTGCCATGTCGCGGTGCTGCCGTCGCGGCACGAAGGTCTGCCGCTCGCGTTGCTCGAGGCCGCGGCGTGTGGACGCGCGCTCGTGGCCAGCGACGTGTCGGGCTGTCGCGAGCTGGCGACCCACGAAGACAACGCGTTGCTGGTGCCGCCCGACGACGCGGTCGCGCTCGCCGATGCGATCGAACGCCTCTTCCACGATCGTGCGCTGCGACTGCGGCTCGCGGCGCGCAGTCGGGCGCGCGTGATCGAG
>DASZPU010000128.1:0-3351 GCA_035550195.1 Nannocystaceae bacterium | reverse complement strand
CGAACGTGGGATCGACTTCGGTGGTCGAGCTCGAGCTCGAGCCCCCGGTCTCGGGCTGCGGTGTACCCGACGAAGAGCTATCGGCCGGTGGCGTGCCGGTGGTGCTCTCGCTGCCGCTCGATTCGACCGGCGCAGTGGTGGCAGACGTGCCGGTGGATTCACCGGTTCCCGATGGCGACGACCCGCCGCACGCAAAGAGCCCGAGCGCCATGAACAAGGAAACCCGACGTAGCGACATGATCGATTTGTTCCGCAGGGACCCAGCGTCCCAGCTTCGCAGTATCACCGCTCGCGGGGCGCTTCCGCAATCACCCTTCGTACGTCCGCCAGCTCGCGCGCGCCCGGCCCGCTCGTGAAGTGCGAGAGCAGCTCCTGCGCACGCAAAGCGTGATTTCTCGCGTCGTCGTCCCGCGCGAGCGCCCGGTACGCGCGCGCGAGCGCCAGGTGGGTGGCGGCCTGCGTGCGCGGGTAAGCACTCGGTGTCGCCGACAGCAGCGCGAGCGATCGCTGCAGCGGCGGGAGTGCGCCGGCGGCGTCGCCGAGCGCGAACCGGGCCCGGCCGAGCCCCAACAGCGGCCACACGTACGCGCGAGCCTCCGGCGGATACGCGGCATCGAGCACTTCGATCGCCCGCGTGAACTCGCCGATCGCATCGCTCGGGCGATCGAGCGCGAGCAGTACTTGCCCGCGCATGTCGATGCGCGCGCTCAGATCGGGATGCTGGAATTCGTCGGTCAATGGCGCGGCCGCGGTGCGTTCGGCTTCTTCGAGTGCGTCGTCGAGCTGACCGAGGTCGAGCAGCGCCGCCGCGATGCCGTTGCGCAGCCAGGTCTCCTGCGACCACGACTGCAGATCGCGATAGACCGAGATCACCGCGACCTCGTCGCTGGTGGAGCGCTCCAGCCCGGGCCGCAACGCGAGCCGCTCCGCCAAGCCTTCGCGGTAGAACTCGAGCGCGCGTTCGGGCTCGCCGCGCTCGAGCGCGACGTCGCCGACGTGCGCGAAGCTGTGGATCGCCCACACCGAGGTGTCGCCGAAGATCTCGCGCCGGATCCGCAGCGATTCGCCGAACAGCTTGCCGGCCATCTCGTAGTCGCCCATCACGAAGTAGGTCTCGCCGAGGTTGCCGTTGCCGTTGGCGACGAGCTGGTGCACCGGACCGAAGATCTCGGTCGCGAGCGCGAGCGATCGTTCGTAGTACGGGCGCGAGGCCACGTAGTCGCCGCGCTTGAACGTCAGCTCGCCGCGGATGTTGTCGGACATCGCGAGCCAGCGATGGCTCGGCGGGCCGGCCTGCTCGAAGCGCTCGTATGCGCGATCGAAGTGTCCGAGCGCGCGATCGAATTCGTCGATGAACCACAGCGTCGTGGCGAGCGCGAAGTCGATGCGACCTTCGAGCTCGGGTGGTTGGCCGATCGCGGCGACCGCCTCGCGTGCACGGCTCTCGAGCGCGAGCGCATGGGTATACTCGCCGCGCATCTGTGCGACCTCGAGCTCGCCGACCGCGGCTTGGGCGACGAGATCGGGACGGTGCGCCACTTCGGCGGCGAGCAACGCCGCGTGCATCGTGGCGTCGGGATCGACATCGCGGGTGATGCCCAGCAGCACGCGCTCGATCTCCGCAGCGACCAGCAGCGCTTCGGCTTCGAGCGAGCGATCGCCGAGCTCCTGGGCGCGATCGATCGCATGGCGGGCGAGCGCGAGGCCGTCTTGCAGCTTGCCGGTGTCACCCATCGCGCGCGCGCGGGCGATCGTCGCGCGCAGCTCGTGCGAGGCCCCGGGCTCACCGGCGATCTGCGGCGCCGCGGCGGCCCAGATGCAGTTCTCGGGGCTCGGCGGCGCGCGTCCGCCTTGGGTCGCGTACTCGACCACGCTGGGATCCGCGGTCGCCATCACCTCGACGAGCGAGTCGAGCTCGAGCAAGCGCGTGTGCAGACAGTAGAGGCGGCCGAGCTCGACGGTGTCGCCTTCGTCGCTCGCACACGCGCGTGCATGCACCTCGCGCCAGCTCGTGGCGAAGTGATCGAGCTCCGCGGTGAGCCGTTCGGCGCGCTCTTCGGCGTAGGGCAGGCGCGTGGCCGCGAACGCGGCGTGGATCTCCGCGGCGCGCGTCTCGTTCCACACGGTGTCGAGCTCGGATGCACCGCGATTGCAGCGATCGGCGTCGGCGCGCAGCGACGTCGCGGCGAGCACGGCTGCAGTCGCACCGGCCGCAGCGATGCCGGCGGCCCACCACGATCGCCGGCTGCGTTCGCGCCCGAGCTCGCGCAGCAGCACCGTCATGTCGGGGTGACGCGCGTTGCGATCCGGCACGAGCCCGCGGGCGAGCGCGCGCTCGAGCCAGCGCGGTACCTCGCGGCCCGAGGGCGTGCGACGACGACCGGCGATCACGTTGGCTGCGAGCGCGGTGCGATCGCGACCCGCGAACGGGCGCTCGCCGTAGAGCGCTTCGTGCAACACCACGCAGAACGCGAACTGATCCGCGCGACCATCGAGCGCGTCGCCGAGGAATTGCTCGGGGGCCATGTACGCGGGCGTGCCCGCACCCGAGGCGTCGTCGTCTTCGACGCGGCGCGCGATGCCGAAGTCCGACACGCGCACGCGCCCGTCGTCGCCGATGAGCACGTTCTCGGGCTTGAAGTCGCCGTGCACGATGCCGGCGGCGTGCGCGGCCTCGAGCCCGCGGCCCGCTTGCACGAGCACCGCGACGATCTCGCGCCACGCGTGCGGTTGCTCGAGCCAGCCGCGCAACGTCGTGCCCGAGACGTGCTCGAGTGTGACGAACACGTGGCCCTCGTGCTCGCCGGCATCGAACACCGGCACCACGTTGGGATGCGACAGTCGTGCGAGCGACTTGGCCTCGCGCACCATTTCTTCGCGCGCCGCCTGCAGGCCTTCGTGGGCGTGCAGCACCTTCACCGCGACCTTGCGATCGAGCTCGGGATCGATCGCCGCCCACACCACGCCGCGCGCACCACCACCGATGCGCGCGAGCACGCGGTAGCGCCCGATGTGGATCTGCGCGGGCGTGGTGCCGAAGAGCTTCTCCGAGACGCTCGCGCGCCAGCTCTTCGCCTCGAGATCGCCGCTCGGTCGATCGCTGGCCGCGGCGCGCAGCCAGCGGGCGATCGCATCGTCCGCTTCGGGCTCGCGTTCGGGCTCGTCGCTCAACGGCGGACTACGAGCGGGACGTACAAGCGATCGCGACGCTCGATCACGAGCTCGCTGCCGGCGAAATCGCCGACGTCGAACGTGCTCACCGCGAGCCGGCTCGCCGTGACGCGCACGCCCTCGGCTTGCGGCGGCAGGCCCAGCACGGACAGTCGTCCGAGATCGATGCGCGCGCTGCCC
>DASZPU010000127.1:0-1661 GCA_035550195.1 Nannocystaceae bacterium | reverse complement strand
CGGCGGATCGGGCAGCGAGCGCGAAGCGATCGATGCATGGGTGTCGGATCTCGGCGTGCCGATGGTCGCGGCGGAGCAGCTCGACAAGACGATGCTCGGCGACGAAGGTCCGCAGGGCGACTACACGTGCAGCAAGGAGCGCTGGGACGAGACCCGCCAGTTCGATCGCATCACGGCGGTGCAGGCCAACGCGCAGTCGCTCTACCCCGGTGCGCTCGTCGGTGCCGACGCGCTCTCGACCGGATTGCTCGCGCCGAAGATCCTCCCGCGCGCACCGCTGCGCTTCTCGGCGTCGCTCGAAGGCGTGCTCGACGGCGCGGTGTCGGCCACGGTCGACAAGCCCAGCCTGTCGTCGTTCCGCGACGCGCTGCACGACATCCTCGCGGCCAACGTCGTCGGCAGCACTGCGGCCCACGTGTTCGCCGACATCCAAGAGGTCTACTCGTCGGAGCAGCTCGAGCTCGCGGTCGGCGTGTCGGGCAGCTGGGGCTTCGGGCTCGGCGAGGTGTCGACCAGCCTCGAGTTCGATCGCACCGAGGTGAAGAGCCGCTACGTCGTGGAGTTCGTGCAGTCGTATTACACGGTCGACGTCGATCCGCCCGAGACGCCCTCCGGCCTGTTCGCGCCCGAGGTCGACGTCGACGACGTCGAGGCCGAGTTCGGCGCAGAGGCACCCGCGTACGTCGCGTCGGTGAGCTACGGCCGCATGGTGCTGTTCACGATCACGTCCGAGCTCTCCGCGGAAGAGCTCGGTGCGGCGCTCGAGTTCGCGTACCACGGTGTCACGTCGGTCGACGGCAACGTGTCCTTGTCGCACGAAGAGGTGCTGGCCAACTCGCACATCACCGCGTTCGTGGTCGGGGGCAACGGTGACGATGCGGTGAAGGCGATCTACGGCGTCGACGAGCTGCGCACGTTCGTCGAGCAGGGCGGCACGTGGAGCCGCGAGTCGCCGGGCGCTGCGATCGCGTACGAGCTCGCGTGGGTCGCCGACGACTCGCCGGCCGGCTTCGCGCTCACCAGCGAGTACGAGGTGGAATCGTGCGCGCGCGTGAGCCAGGACGTGCGCGTGGCGTTGAAGCAGCTGAAGGTCGTGCAAGACGGTGGTGACGGCGGCGGCGAGCTCGAGCTCTACGGCCGCGTCGCGGTGGCCGGCTCGGACGGCAACCAGCTCGTGGTCTGGGAGACCGACGAGAACCACCACGTGTCGGTCGACAGCGGCAAGGGGTGGCCCGCCGATGGCGAGGTCGGTAGCGTGCACGTGCCGGTCGTGCCCGAGGCCGGCAACGCGATCACGCTGCACGTGAAGCTGTGGGACGACGACACCAACGGCGACGACCAGCTCGCCGACGAAGTCATCGCGCGTCCGTTCGAGGACGGCTGGCGCGGCGAGGTGAAGATTCCCGGTGCCGAAGGTGATCAGCACGTCGAGCTCGTGTTCGAGCTCGCGCCGGTGCCGTGATCAACGACGCGGTCGCAGCACCACGCGCACGCTGCCGTCGCGTTCGGCGATCGTGCGCTCGACGGTGACGCTGCCCGCGAGTCGCTGCTTCGCGAGCTCGGCCGCGAGCGGCACGAGCAGTCGCTCGGTCAGCACGCTGCGATCGGGCTCGCCGCACACGAACACGGCGAGCCCGCGCGCGTCCTCGACGAAGCCGAAG
>DASZPU010000126.1:0-12686 GCA_035550195.1 Nannocystaceae bacterium | reverse complement strand
GGGGAGTCGCCCGGACACTCGGAGCTCGCGATCGACATCTTGGATGTGGCGCCCGCGGCCGTGCTCGCGACGCTCTCGCATGCGCTCGATCGCGGCGCCGGCACGCCGCCCGATGCGGTGTTCGTGCTGCCGTCGCAGAGCGCGGTGCTCGGCGAGCTCGCGCAGCTCGCCGAGCATGCGTGCGCGCCGATCGTGTTCACGCTCGATCCGCACGCGCTCGAGGGCAGCGACGACTCGCCGCTCGGTGCCTGGAACGAGCTGCGCAACGCGCCCGGCATGTCGTGGCTCTGCGCGGTCACCAACGACGTCGTGCTCGCGAACGAAGACACGCGCGTCGGTGCGCGCGTCGTGTTCGGTGCACCGGTCTTCGCAGTCGCGACGATGCTCGCCGCGTCGCTGCGTCGCGATCACACCTTCGGCGACGCGTTCGGTCGCGCCGGCGCGATCAGCTCGAGCGCATCGCACACCGTCAGCGAGAAGGGCCACTCGCGCGCGTTGCCGACGCGCGCGCCCATCGGCTTCGACGCAGCGCGCGCGATGGCAGGCGCCGGCATCACCGTGGTCGGCAGCGAGCCCGAAGGCGAGCGCCTCGTGCTCGTCGGCGCTCCGATGATCGCGGCCGGCGAAGGTCCGGGCCTCACGGGTCGCATCCTGGTCGGACGTGCGGTGCGAGCCGCGATCGCGGCGAAGGACACCCTCACCGTCGGCGCGACCCCGCACGAGATCGACACCGCCCTCGCCCGCGCGGCCGCCGGCCTGCTCCCCGAGGCGCCCGGCGTGTGCACGCTGCGCGGCAAGGCGGTCGGAGATCAGCTCCAGATCGATGCCGAGCTGCGCGCCGGCGCGCTCGGCCGGGCCTTCTCCTTCGGCTTCAAGGTTTAAGGGCGCTCACGATCCGGCGGGCTACGCTCGTCATCGGATGGTGGCTCTCCTGCCCACATCGTCGAGAACGATCGACGACCCCCCACCGTTTGCATCTCGGGTATGCTGAGGGACCGTCGATGACCGACCAGAACTACGGCGGAGTACCCGGAGGCATGTGGCAACGGCCTGAAGACCTCGTCGGGACCGTACTCAACGATCGTTTCCGCGTCGTCAAGATGATCGGCGACGGCGGCATGGGCTCGGTCTATCTCGCCGAGCACGTCACGCTGCGCAAGAAGGTCGCGCTCAAGGTTCTCAAGCACGAGCTCTGCCGCGAGCAGACCCACGTCGATCGCTTCCTGCAAGAGGCCCGCGCAGCCTCGATGATCCAGCACGAGAACATCGTCGACATCGTCGACTTCGGCCCCGTCCCCGGCGGCTCGGTGTTCTTCGCGATGGAGTACCTCGAGGGCGAAGACCTCTCGCAGGTGCTGCGACGCGAGCGACGGATCCCGTGGGCGCGCGCGCGCGACTTGATGCTGCAGATCGTCCGCGCGCTGAAGGCCGCGCACCAACGCGGCATCATCCACCGCGATCTCAAGCCCGCGAACTGCTTCCTGCAGAAGCGCAGCGACGGCCGCGACTTCATCAAGCTGCTCGACTTCGGCATCGCGAAGGTCACCGACGAGTCCGGTGAAGGCGGCGGGCTCACGCGCACCGGTGCCGTGTTCGGCACCGCGAAGTACATGGCGCCCGAGCAAGCGATGGGCGATCCCGCCGACGCGCGCACCGACGTGTACGCGGCCGCGATCTGCTTGTACGAGTTCCTCACCGGCACGGTGCCGTTCGACGGCGACAACTTCATGCGCGTGCTGAGCCGGCACCTCACCGAGCCGCTCACGTTGCCGTCCACGATGGCACCGGATGCACGCATCAGCCCGGTCGTCGAAGCGGTGATCGTGAAGGCGCTGTCGAAGCGCCCCGACGATCGCTACCAGAGCATGGCCGAGCTCGAGGCCGCGATCATGTCGATCGGCCCCGACGGTCGCTTGATCGGTGGACAAGACGTCGGCCCCGCGTTCATCGGCCCTGGCGGCACGCAGATGGGTGGGCCGCAGTTCGAGCCACCGGGCTCGACGCAGTGGCTCGGCAACGTACCGCCGCAGCAACAGCAAGCACCGCGTGCACCGAGCCATCCGCCCGAAGGTCGCGGCGGCACGATCATGCTCGATCCGTCGCAAGGCGGACACGAAGGCATGGAACCCGGCGGCACGATCCGCTTGGGTGCGGAGTGGGGCACGAGCAACACGCCGCCGCCGATGGTGCACGCGAAGCCCGAGGCGACGTACATGATGGACGGCATGGGGCAGGAAGTGCTGCCCCAAGGCGGAGGCGCCGTCATCACGCGCAATCCTCCGGTCGGTCATCCGAGCACGAATCCTCCGCCCTACTCTGCGCGCGGCCCTCAGAGCGTTCCGCCGCGCGGTGGTCCGACGTCGCCGCCGCGCCCCGAGACGAGCCCGCCGACCTTCGCACCGGACAACACGCGCAATCCCGACGCGACCGTGTTCGCGGTCGAGCGCCGCGGCAAGGCCGGCTTCATCGCGATGCTCGTCGTCGGTGCCGTGATCGCGATCGGTGGCGGTGGTCTCGTCGCGTGGATCATGCTCGACGATCCCAAGCCGCCCGAGGTCGCGAAGACCGAGACGCCGAAGACGGAAGAGAAGCCGATCACCGCGAAGGTCGAGCCCGACGAGGACGACAAGGGTCCGATCCTCGCGCCGGTCGATCCGCCGCCCGAGAAGCAGGATCCGCCGCCCGAGAAGCAGGACACGCCTCCGGAGAAGCAGGATCCACCGCCCGAGAAGCAGGATCCGCCGCCCGAGAAGCAGGACGTGCCGCCCGAGAAGCCGGTGAAGCCGGACAAGCCCGACAAGCCGAACGACGGCGGCGGACACAAGAAGAAGGAAGTCGACAAGCTCTCGGCCGAGGACGTCAGCAAGGGCATCAACAAGGCCGCGGGCTCGGTGAAGACCTGCAAGGGTCCGATCCCGATCTCGATCAAGGTCACCTATCGCATCTCGCAAGAAGGCAAGGCGAGCGTGACGAAGGTCGAGAAGAACGGCGGCGGCTCGCTCTCCGACGAGACCAAGCAGTGCGTGAAGCGAGCGGTCGAGTCGCACGCGAAGTTCCCGAAGAACCACGACTTCAAGCTCGAGACCAAGGTCTTCTAGCCTCCGCGGGCGCGGGCAGTGTTCGGGCTCAGAGTCACCGGGGGAGACGGGTCAGCGCGGACCCATCCGCTGCCGGGCACGCAGGTCTCGATCGGGCGCGATCAGACCAACGGCGTCGTGCTCGAGGGGCACGGCGTGTCGGCGTTCCACTGCATGATCGAGGTCGGTGCGGGCGGCGTGGTCACGCTCAAGGAGCGCGGCTCGACGAACGGCACGTGGCTGAACGGGAAGCGGTTGGAGGAGCCGACGCGCATCGGCGAAAACGATCGCTTCTACGTCGGCCCGTTCTTGTTGCAGCTGACGCGCATGGCCGCGCCTGCGGAGGTGCACGGCACGGACGTCGAGCTGCCCGCGACGACGGGGCCGATCCTGCGCAGCGGTGGCACGCATCGGAAGTGGCGCGATCAACATCAGAAGCTGCAGCGCTACGCCGAGCAGTGGGATGCGGCGGATCGCCAGTCGCGGTTCTTGCTCAACGGCGAGGAGCTGCGATCGGCGCGGCGGTGGCTGACGACGCCGCCGCCGTCGGTGGCGGACGAGGTCGGTCGGCTGGTGCGCGAGCTGATCGCGGCGAGCATCGTGGGTGCGTCGCGCAAGTCGCTGATGACGGCGATCTTCGGCGGGCTCGCGGTGGTGGTGTTGGCGAGCGCGGTGGCGCTCGCGATCGTTTTCTGGCCGAAGCCGGATCCACCGCCGGAGGAGACGCCGGTCGCGGTCGCGGACGACGGCGGCTCGTCGGGCGGTGACGACGAGGACGACGATCCGGGACCGAAGCGTCCGCCGACGAAGAAGAAGCCGACGACCGACGCCGATGCGCCGCAGGGCGACGACGACAAGATCGTCGCGGACGTCGAAGGCGCGATCGATCACGAGGTGATCCCGACGGAGACGCTCGACGACGTCGCGAAGCGGTACGGAGTCGATCGCGAGGACATCGTCAAAGCCAACCTGCTGAACCCCGACGAGCCGCTGATGCCGGGGAAGCACTTGGAGATCCGCAAGCCCAAGGTCCGCCCGCTCCCGCAGGTGAAAGTGGAAGTGGATCCGGAGCCGGGCGAGACGTGGAAGGAGATCGCGGAGCGTTTCGGGATCTCGGTGACGCGTCTGCGCGACTTCAACAAGGGTGTCGACGAGCTGAAGCCGGGCACGAAGGTGGCGGTGTACGTGGATCCGAAGCCGTACACGGCGAAGGATCCGACGGCGCGGATTCCCGAGTTCCACGTGGACCACCAGTCGAAGTCGGTGGGCTCGTGCAACGGCGGGCGGATCGAGAACGGCGTGAAGCTGCCGGAAGACAGCAACTACACGATGGTGTCGCCGAACGTGTGGGGCTCGGCGTACACGATCCAGAAGCTGCGCGAGGCGCTGGCTTCGTTCCGTCGCGATGTGGACTACGAGGGCTACATCATGATCTCGGATCTGTCGAAGAAGGGCGGCGGCCACTTCGATCCCCACAAGTCGCACCAGGCGGGACGCGACATCGACATCTGGTTGCCGGCGGTGCGCGGCGCGTATCGCAAGAAGGAAGGCGCGACCGGCACGAAGAAGTGGCACCGACCGGTGGGGCCGGAGATCGACTGGTACGCGACCTACGGCCTGGTGCGGGCGCTGATCAAGACCGGCGCGGTGAAGTACGTGTTCTTGGACTGGTCGCGCCAGAAGTTCGTCTACGACGCCGCGAAGAACATGGGCGCGACGAAGGAAGAGCTCGACGAGTGGATTCAGTATCCGCGCGCGAGCTACTCGAGCAAGGGCATCTTCCGGCACTCGGCCGAGCACTACACGCACGTGCACGTGCGCTTCCGGTGCGCGGAATGGGAACCGGACTGCAAAGACACGAGCAACGCGCACGGCGAGTGAGCGCGTCGCGATGACCGCAGAGAACGAGATGACGCGGCGGCTCCTGCACGACGCGGGTATTCGCGAAGGCCACCGCGTGCTCGATGTCGGGTGCGGGCTCGGCAGCGTCACGGCGATCGCGGCCGCGCTCGTCGGTCACGACGGCGCGGTCGTCGGCCTCGATCGCGATCCGCAGATCCTCGAGCGGGCGCGCGAGCGCATGTGGTCGCTCGATCTGGACAACGTCGACTTCGTCGCCGCCGACCTCGACGACCTCCCGCGCGACTGCGGCAGCTTCGATTTCATCATCGGTCGGCGCGTGCTCATGTATCAGCGCGATCCCGTCGCTGCGATCCGAGCGTTGCTCGCCGTGCTGCGGCCCGCCGGTGTCATCGTGTTCCAAGAGCACGACACCACCATGATCCCCGCGAGCATCGTGCCGCTACCGCTGCACGAGACCGTGCACCACTGGATCTGGAACACCGTCGCGCGCGAAGGCGCCGACCTGCACATGGGCTTCCGACTCGCGTCCGTGCTCGAGCGCGCCGGCCTCTTCGTCGAGCACGTGCGGGCCGAAGCGATCGTGCAGCGCGCCGCCACCCGCTCGGACCTCGCGCAGGTCATTCGCTACATCGCGCCGCGCATCGTCGCGCAGGGCGTCGCGACCGAAGCCGAGCTCGACGTCGACACGCTCGACGCCCGCCTCGCTGCCGAGCTCGCGACCACGCAAGCGACCTTCATCGGCGACATGGTCTTCGGCGCGTGGGCGCGCCGCATCGACTAGCGACCGCCCAGCGCGTCACGCCGCTGTCGCGCTCGCATCGGCCGTCACGCCGACGATGCACACCGTGCCACCGTAGCAGGTCGTGCGTGCGCCGAAGCGCGTGCGTAGCCAATCGGCGGACTCGCGCAGCGCGTCGCGCTCGTCGACGTGACCGTGGGTGACGTGCTCGACGATCTCGGCGTCGTGCTCGACGCGACTGATCGCATACCAATGCGTGCGCAGACCCAACGCCGCACGCGTCAACGTGACGAGCGCGGAGCGGCTCGTCGCGCCCGGGCAGACCAGCGTGATCCGCATCTGCTTGATGAGCCCTCGCGGCGGTGCCATGTCCGATCGCATCGTCGCCGCAACTTTAGAACTCGAGCGCGCCGCACACGAGCGTCGCGCGGCCACGTCCCACGAGCCGGACAGCCACCCGATATCGCGATCCACCGGCCGCCGCGCGTAACGATGCGTTGCGCCGCATCAGGGCGCGATACAGGCAGTCCCTGACCGAGCCTCGGGGAAAGTCCCGGCGACACCGGCACGACGGCACCACAACCGGTGGCGTCGCATGTTCCGTCGGGCGCCGTTGCGCGCCCGCATCGGCGGGCGTAGCACATCGCGATGCAGCGTCCCGCACTCATCGGCACTCTCGCGTTCGCCCTCTTTGCGTGCAGCAAGCAGAACGATGCTGCGACGACGCCACCCTCCGACACCGCGGCCACACCCGCGACGCCCGCAACGCCCGCGGATCCGCCGGCCGATCCCGCGACCGACGAGCGCGCGAAGCAAGCGAAAGCGTGCGACGGCGGGGCCGCGGACGAGTGCACGTCCGTCGCGCTGATGTTCCAGCAAGGCGACGGCGGCAAGCCCGATCCCGCGCAGGCGCGCGCGTACTTCGACAAGGGCTGCACCGGCGGTCACGCGATGGCGTGCTCGTATCTCGCCGACATGCTCGACAAAGGTGAAGGTGGCGGGGCCGATCAAGCGAAGGCGCGCGAGCTGTGGGCCGCGCAGTGCGATGCGGGCAACGACGCCGACGGCGAGTGTATGAAGGCCGCCACCTCGTTCGCGATCTCGACCGCGCCCGCGGACCGCACGAAGGCGCGCGAGATCTTCGCGAAGCTGTGCAGCAAGGATCATCACCCCGCGTGCGTCGGCGAAGCGCAGCTGATGCTCGACATCGGATCGACGAAGGACGCGAAGCACGCCCGTACCGTGCTGCAGAAGGAGTGCGACGCCGGACTCGGCGCCGCATGTCTCGCGCTCTCGCTCGCGATGGACCAGGGCAAGGGCGGCAAGAAGGATGCGAAGGCGGCGGCTGCGATGCGGCAGAAGGCCTGCGACAACGGCGTCGCCGACGTCTGCGCGAAGTAGCCGTCACGGCCCATCACGGCGCTCACGGCCACGTACGCGACGTTCTACGGTCGTTCACGTGGTTGACGCGCACGATCGCCGCGGTCATGCTGACTTCGTGCTCCGCACCGATGCGATGTGTTGTTGTCCCGCCACCCGGCGGACGCGCGCGTGCATCGTGATCTGATCTCCGCATCACCCTGTCACACGCGAAAGCCCGCCACCCTTCGAGGTCGGCGGGCTTTCGGCGTTTCGAGGCCTGCACATGAACGACACGAATCACCACCGAATGACGATCGCCGTGATCGGCGGGCTCGACCGCAACGCGCCCAACCTGCGCGCGCTCGCGGAGCGCCACGGGCACCGGCTCGAGCACCACGCGGGTCATTGGTCGACGCCGCACAAGCGCACGCTCGCCGCGATCATGGGTCGCTGCGACGTCGCGGTGATCGTCACCGGCCACAACAACCATCCCGCGGTGCAGTTCGCCCGCACCGAGGCCCGCCGCCGCGGCGTGCCGTCGCTGGTGTGCCGCCGCTTCAGCACGGCGAACCTCGCCGGCCTGCTCGATGCGCTCGCGCGACGCGACGCCTTCACCCAGATCGATCGCAACAACGACGGCACGCTCGCGAGCGCGACTTGGCTGGGCGAGCTTCACGCCTCGCGCGTGTAGGTCATCACGAGATACACCCCGCAGTCCGACCGTGGTAGGAGATCTCCGATGAGCGGTGTCGATCCGATCGCGGGCCTCGTCGGCGGCGTCATGATCGGGCTGGCCAGCACCCTCTTGCTCGCGAACCTCGGGCGGCTCGCGGGCGTGAGCGGTGCGCTGCACGAGCTGTTCGGCTCCGTGCAGGGCGAGCTGCGCTGGCGCGCGTGCTTCCTGGGCGGGCTCTTCCTCTCCGGCGTGCTGTGTGCGTCGCATGCTTCGTCGACACCCGCGGGCGCGATCGGTCGGCTCGCGCTCGGCGGTCTGCTGGTCGGCATCGGCACGCGCATGGCGAGCGGATGCACGAGCGGTCACGGCGTGTGCGGGCTCGGTCGGCGATCGAAGCGCTCATTCGTCGCGGTGATCACGTTCGTCGGCACCGCGATGCTCGCGACCTTCGTGATGCGCCACGTCGTAGGAGTGTCGTCGTGATCCGCGATGCATCTGCGCTCGTCGCCGGCCTCGTGTTCGGCCTGGGCCTGTGGGTCTCGGGCATGACCGATCCGTCGCGCGTGCTCGGCTTCCTCGACGTCGCCGGCGCGTGGGATCCGACGCTCGTGTTCGTGCTCGGCGGCGCGGTCGGCATCACCTTCGTCACGTTCCACTTCGTGCTCGCGAAGCGGCGCCCGTTGCTCGACGACGCGTTCGCGCTCCCCACTTCGCAGCGCATCGATCGCAAGCTGCTCGTCGGCTCCGCCGTCTTCGGCGTCGGCTGGGGCATCAGCGGGTTCTGCCCCGGCCCCGCGATCGCATCGCTACCCACCGCCGACTTCGGCGTGATCGTGTTCGTCGTCGCGATGATCGCGGGCGGCCTGCTCGCGCGCCGCTAGCGGATCGCCATGCTGCACGCCGCGCGCCGCTTGCCGCCGATCAGCTCGGCCCACTGCGCGTCGCTCAGCTCCTGCCCGAGGCGCACGCACGACGCGGCGATCATCTCGGGCGGTTGCAGCGGCCACACGCGCACGCTCTTGTCGTAGCTCGTGGTGACCACGTACTGCGTGGACTCGACCACGAGCGAGGTGATCACGCCGTCGTGGCCGTCGAGCAGCATCACGCCCGCGACCGGATCGGGCGCGTCGATCGGCCACGCGCGCGCCTTGCCGTCGTTGCTCGCGGACACCAGCCACTTGCCGTCGCTCGACCACCCGAGCGCGCTGATGCGCTGCTCGTGGCCGGTGAGCTGGATCGAGCGCTCGTCGGGATTCTTCGACGCCACGTGCCACACGAAGATCGCGTTGTCACGACCACCGGTGGCGAGCCACTTGCCGGTGGGATCGAACGCGAGCGCGTCGACGCCGTCTTCGTGGCCGCGCAAGCGCAGCGCCTTGATGTCCTTGTGCTCGAGGTCCCACAAGATCGCCTTGCCGCGATCGTCGGCCGATGCGGCCCAGCGCCCCTTCGGGCTCATCGCGACGACCGTGATGTCGGACTCGTGCTCGACCAACGCACGGGTCGCGGCCGCGGGATCCGGCGCATCGAGCTTCCACAGGTTGAGCTGACCGATGCTTCCGGTGATGAGCCACTTCGAGCCCGGACCGATCGCCGCAGTGGTGACCTCGTCGTCGTGCTTGAGCACCGCGACGCCCTCCGCGGGATCCTTCTGCTGCATCTTCCACACGCGTGCGGTCTTGTCGGCGGAGATCGAGACCAGCACCTTGCCGTCGGGGCCGAGCACGACGTCGTTGATCTCCGCGGTGTGCCCCGGGAACGCGCGCGAGGCCACCACCGGATCCTCGGCCGACAGATCCCACATGCGCACGACCCCGTCTTCGCCGCCGGTCACCGCGATGCGCCCGTCGGGCGCCACCGCGACCGCCTTCACACGGCCGGTGTGTCCGGTCAGCGACGCGAGCTCGTGCAAGCGACCGGGCTTGGTCGCGTCCCACAGCTTCGCCGTGCCGTCGACGCTGCCGGTGAGCACGCGCGTGCCACCGGCCGCGATCGCGACGTCCATCACTTCCTTCGCGTGGCCGCGGCCGACCTTCGCGAGCCCTGCACCCTGCGCTTCGTCGACATCGTCGATGCGCGCCTCACCCTTCGCACCGCCCGCTGCGAACACGAGCCCGCGCGCGTCGAGTGCGAACTTGGTGATCGCGCCGTCGAACACCTTCGCCTCGTTGCCACGCAGCTCGGTGTCGATCTTCGCGAGATCGAGCGAGCGCACCTTGCCGTCGGCCGATGCGGAGTAGACGACCTGCGAGCGGCCCGCGCGATCGGCATCACCCGCGCTCGGTCCGCGCACCATCATCTCGGTGATCTCCGCGCCCGCGCGGTTGTCCTTCGCCGCGCTCACTTCGGGGGCCGCGACGAACAACTTCCACACCGCGAGCTTGTGATCCGTGCTCGCCGTGACGGCGAAGCGCGAGTCGGGCGTGACCGCGACCTGCACGACCCGCGAGCCGGGATCGTGACCGTTGAGCACGCGCTTGCTCTTCGAGGGCTTGCCGTCGTGCAGGTTCCACAGGATGCCGGTGCCGTCGGCCCCACCGGTGACCGCCCACTTGCCGTCGACCGAGAGCGTGCCGTCGAGCACGCCGCCCATGTGGCCCTCGAGCTGCACCTTGCCGCTCGGCATACCCGCGGCGAGCCGCCACACGTACGCGAGCCCGTCGTCGGCGCAGCTGATCATGCGCAGCCCGTCGGGCGACAGCTCGATCGAGTTCACCGAGCCGCCGTGATTGCCGATCGTACGACCCGACGGTGGCGACATCGCGAGGTCGTACGACTTCACGGTGCCGTCGCGACCACCGGCGACGAGCAGCGTGCCGTCGGCCGACAGCGACAACGCGGTGGTACCCATCGCCGGGCCGACCAACGGCACGCCGGTGGGCTCGCTCTCCGCGTCGCGCAGATCCCAGACGTAGAGCTTGTCCTCGTCGCCGGCGCTCACCAGCTTCATGCCGTCGTTCGTGAACGCGAGCACGTGCACGGCACCGACGTGCGAGCGCAGCATCGTGGGCGTGGTCGCGCCGCGATCGAGCGCCCACAGCCGCACGGCCGACGACTCGGCACCGCTCGCCGCCGTCGCGGCCCAACGTCCGTCGCTGCTCATCGCGATCGCTGCGAGCTCGCCGTCGTGTCCGGGCAATGGACGACCGCGCATGCCGGTGAGCGCGCGACGGAGCACGCGCTCGGCCTTCGAGCCGCGCGGATCGAACGCGCGCTGCTCGGGCAAGCGATGCAGCGCTTCGATCGCGATCCAAGCCGCGACGCTCGGCTGCGCGTCGAGCAGCGCCTCGGCCTTCTCCGCGAGCGCATCGGACTTCGAGCTGTCGGCGAGCTCGGGCTCGATCGGCGTCTCGGTGTCGTCCTTCTTCGCGAACGCGATGCCGTTCATCATCGGCTGCGCGAGCTCGGCGTCGCGCTTCTTCACGATCACGATGGTCGCGGCGACACCGGCCCCGAGCACGAGCCCGCCGAGCGCCACGTTGCGGAGGATGCGGAGCTGCGACGCGCGCGTGGCCGCGACGATGAACTCCTTGTGCTCTTTCTTCGCGGGCGGATTGCGACCGCGACCCTGCGACAGCCAGCGTCGGGCGTGCGCGAGCTTGTCACCGCGCAGCAGTCGCTTGCGATCGCGCTTCGCCGCGATCCACTCGGCGGCGAGCTTGTCGAGGCGCTGCCACTCGCGCACCCACGCGGCGTCGTCGAGCTGACCGGTCGCGGGCATCTGCGTCACCGCGGACGTCGACACCTGCGGCTGCGTGCCCGGAGTCGGCGTCGCACCGGGATTCGTGAGCGGCGGACGCACGGCCGGCTGCGGTCCGCTCGTGGTCGGCGCGATCGGATGCGCGCCGGTGTGAGCGATCGGCACCGGGCCACTCTGTGCGACCGGCAGCTGCCCGGTGACCGGTGATGCCCCCGCGACCGGCACGTTGCCGGTCGGATGACGCACGGTCTCGTCGAGCAGCTTGAGCTGATACACCGCCATCACGATCTCGTCGTAGGCGGTGACGTTCTGCGGCGGACCGACGCGCTTGCGGTTGACGTACGTGCCGTTGGTCGAGCCGAGATCCTCGAGGCGGAAGCCGCCGGGGATCCGCGTGATGCGGCAGTGCTGGCTCGACACGCCCTTGCCGGTGAGCTGCAGATCGCACGCGTCGGTGCGACCGATCGTGATCGCGTCGCGATTGAACGTCACCAGGCGGGGCGGGTGCCCCTCCTCGATGATCTGCAGTCGGAGCATCGGGGCCACATGGTTGTAGCCGCGCGCTGCGTGCTAATCCAGCTTTGCGAAGCTGCGACGCCGCGGCCAAAGCTGGATTAGGCTCGCCCCGCGTGGCGGACACCCGGCCCGAGGACGATCGCGTCGCCAGAGCGGCCGCGGACACGCTGCCCGCGGCCGCAGGCGCCGCGGGGCCAGCGGAGATCGGCCGTTATCACGTGGTCGGGACGATCGGCCGCGGCGGCATGGGCGTCGTGCTCCGCGCACACGATCCGCAGCTGCGCCGCGAGGTCGCGATCAAGTTGGTGCGACCACGACGCGGCGACGATGCGATCGCGGTGGAGCAGCAAGCGCGACTGCTCCGCGAGGCGCGCGCGATGGCTGCGCTCGCGCATCCCAACGTCGTGCCGATCTTCGACGTCGGCGAGCACGGCGACGGACTGTTCATCGCGATGCAGTACATCGCCGGCGCCAACATGCGCGCGTGGCTGCTCGCGGAGAAGCCGAGCTGGCGGCGGATCCTCGGCGTGTTCCGTGCGGCCGGACGCGGGCTCGCGGCTGCGCATGCGGCCGGCATGGTGCACCGCGACTTCAAGCCCGCGAACGTGCTCGTCGGCGACGACGGTCGCGTGCGCGTCGTCGACTTCGGGCTCGCGCGCGCGCTCGAGCACGGCGACACCGGCGAGCAAGCGATCCGCGAGCTCGACGTCGACGCGCTCGGCACGGTCACACACGAAGGTGTGCTGGTCGGCA
>DASZPU010000125.1:0-3352 GCA_035550195.1 Nannocystaceae bacterium | reverse complement strand
TGCGCCTCGTGCTCGACGTCGCGACGGCGCTCGAGCGCGAGTTCGATGCCAACGGCAAGCGCAGCTCGCTCGCGGGCGCGCGAGAGTTCGTGCGCTGGTACGGCGAGCAGGTCGATGCGGCGTACGCCGACCCTGCCGAGCGGGCACGCGAGCACGCGCGCGCCCGTGATCGCCTCGCACGCATCGACGCGAAGCTGGTGGCTGCGAACGAGCCGCCGCCGCCCAAGCCGGCGCCCGATCCTGGCCCCGATCCGATCCCCCGCGAGACCCGCAAGCACCGGCGCATGATCGGCGGCGGCGTCGTGATGACGCTCGTGGGTGTCGGCGGGCTCGGCATGATCGCCGCGGGCGGGCTCACCCATCGCGACTGGTTGCTCGGCACGGGTGTCGGCGTCGGGATCGTGTTCGGAGTGATCGGGCCGGTGATGATCGGCTTCGGCGTGCGGCGCAAACGATCCGCACTGTCGGCGAAGCTCGAGCGCGCGCCGCGTTTCGGTGCGATGGCGACGCGCAACGGTGGCGGCTTCACGCTCGTGGGGAGGTTCTGACATGGACACGCGTGCGATGTTGTCGGCCCTCGTACTGCTCTCGGGTTGCGCCGCAGGTGTGCACGGCTCTGCCGCGTGGCACCGCGCGAACGCGGCCTACACGATGGGCAACTATCCCGGCGCGATCGTCAACGTCGAGAAGGAGCTCGCGCAGGCCGACGATCCGGCACGGGCCGCGCAGGCGCACGGCTTCGCGATCGTGGCGCTCGGCAAGCTCGGCGAGCTCGGCAGCGATCCTGCCGAGCACGATGCAGAGGCGCGCCGTCACTACGACGACGGCGTCGCGGAGATCGGAGACGACCCCGGCCCGCGTGCACGACTCGAGCGCGCGATGGGCAGCTACTTCGTGTCGACGCATCGTCCGCGCCAAGGTCTGCCGCACATGCGTGCTGCACTCGCGGCCGGACAGACGAGCGGTGACGTCGCGACCGAGCTCGCGGCGACCGCCGGCATGGCGCGCACGTTCACGCAGATCGGCGAGCTCGAGCTCGGCGACGACTATCTCGGGCGCGCGACGAAGCTCGGCGACGCGACGATCGGTGCCGAGGAACGCCCCGATCCCGGTCCCGAGCTCGACGCGTGGATCGAGCTGCTCGACTGGACGTTGCAGGATGCGCTCGGCCATTCCGATGCGAGCGCGCGCGTATCGGCGGCGTGGCCGAAGCTCGAGCGCGCGCTCTCGGGCATCTGGCGCGCGAGCGACAAGTTCAAGCTCAGCGCGGTCGCTCGCGAGAGCCGCCTGGCGCGACGATCGATCCTCATGATGCGCGCGGCCGCGGCCTTCGCTGCCGTCGGCCAGGAACGCATGGCGCGCGGCCTCTACGAGCGCGTGAACGCCGACCTCGACATGTGGGGTGGCTCCGTGGCGATCGGTCCGCTGCGGAACCGCTTGGCGTGCACGGTCGCCGACATCGAGTACAGCTTCGGCAAGCTCGAGCTCGCGAAGCAGAAGGCCGACCAGTGTGTGGCCGGAGCCGGCTCGGCGCGCGACCGGGCGATCCTCGAGTCGCAGCTGCTCACGTTGCTCGGCAAGATCCGCGAGCGCGCCGACGATCTCGACGGCGCGGCGGAGCTCTACGAGCGAGACGTCGCGCGTTTCGAACAGATCCGCGCCGCGATTCCGATCGAGGAGCGCGCGATGTTCTTCCGCGGCCAGGGGCGCGTGCCCGCCGAAGGGCTCGTGCGCGTGCGCATGCGGCAGTACGCGAAGCAAGGCGACGAGGCGGCGCTCGATCGCCTGCTCGCCGCCACCGACAACATGCGCGCACGACAGCTCCGCGAGCTCGCGGGCGAGCGCACGACCGAGGTATCGGCGGCGGCCGTGCGTCGCACGCTGGGCGACGGTGCGGTCGTGCTCAGCCTGTCGCTCGCAGGCGACGAGATCAGCGTGGTCGCGATCGGATCACGCACCGCGAAGGCTGCGATCGTCGCGCTCGCCCCCGGCGAGCTCGACGAACGACTCGTGCGCACGACCGCCGCGATCGCGAAGCGACAGCCCGCGTCGGCCGAGCTCGTGCGGCTCGGCCAGCAGATCTTCGGCGCGGTCGCGGGCGAGCTCGCGGGGGCGCAGCGGATCATCGTGGTCGCCGAGGGTGCGCTCGCGTCGTTCCCGGTCGAGCTGCTCGTGGTCGGCGGGCGTGCGCTCGGCGAGCGCGCGACGATCGCCTACGCGCCGTCGTTGTCGTTCCTCGCCCGTGCGACGCCGCATCGCGCGGACGATCGCTTCTATGCGTTCGGCGATCCCAGCTACGGGCCGCCGCCGACCACGGTCGGCTACCTCGATGCCGCGGAGTCGCGCGCGATCTCGGAGCGTGGGTCGTCCTTCCTGTCTGCGTTCAAGCGCCTGCCGGAGACACGCTCCGAGGTGCTCGCGATCGCGGAGCTGTTCGACGGCAAGGCCGACGTCGTGCTCGGTACCGATGCGAGCGAGAGCACGCTGCGCAAGCAACCACCGAGCGCGCACGCGTACGTGCACTTCGCGACGCACGGCATCCTCGCGGGGCAGCTCCCCGGCCTCGGCGAGCCGGCGCTCGTGCTCGCCAACGAGAAGGGCTCCGACGGATTCCTCACCGCGTCGGAGGTCGGTGCGCTGGCGCTGAAGGCCGACCTCGCGGTCTTGTCCGCGTGCAGCACCGGCACCGGCGACACGTTGCCGGGCGAAGGCGTGATGGGCATGGGCCGCGCGTTCCTGGCCGCGGGCAGTCGCGGTGTGGTCGCGTCGCTGTGGCCGGTGAGCTCGCGCGCGACCGAAGCGTTGATGGTCGAGTTCTATCGCCAGCACCGCGCGGGTCTCGACGCCGGCCGTGCGTTGCGTGCGGCCAAGCGCACGATCGCCGCCACACCGGCGTGGCGCGATCCCTACTACTGGGCCGCGTTCGTGCTGATCGCCGAAGGCGGCATGCTCGTCGACACGGGCACGATCGGCGCGACGCCCAGCGGCGACGCGACCGGCACGACCGCCGGCGACGACGATCGCGGGCTGGTGTTGAAGACCGATCCCGACGCGCCCGCACCCGGCACGTTCTCGGACGACTACGAGATCCTCGCGCCCTTCTGAGCGACCGCGATGCACGAGTCGATCACCGATCGCGATCCAGCGGGCGTGATGACCGGCGCATTCGTCGGTCCGCATCCCGCCGATTGCAACCTCACGCTCGATCGCCTCGTGATCGCGCAACGGGCTCGCGCGCGCTTGTTCGGCAAGCCGCAGCCGGCGGTGCGGGTCGGTCGCTACGTGATGCTCGATCGCCTCGGCGCGGGCGGCATGGGCATGGTGTTCTCCGCGTACGACGAGACGCTCGATC
>DASZPU010000124.1:0-7378 GCA_035550195.1 Nannocystaceae bacterium | reverse complement strand
CGGTGAGCGCGGACTCGTCACCGTCGAGCCACTCGTCGAAGCGCGAGCTGCCGCAACGCAGGAGCCGGAGATATGCGCCCATCGCCTTCGACGCGTTCACGACCGCGCGGGTCACCTCGTCCTGATCCGCGGGCGCGAGCGCGTCGAACACACCGCCGTCGCCCGGTCGACCGTTGCAGACCTGGCCGTCGATCTCCGTGCACCCATTCGTGCTCGCGGCGAGCGTGCCGAAGCGCGCGGCGTCGGAGAAATCCGGCATCGCGCCGAACAGCGCCTCGTAGCGCGCGCGATGGTTCGCGTAGAGCTGCTTCGCGTAGTACAGCCGCGACGAGTTGAGCTCGCGCGAGCTCTCGATCGCACCGAACGGCACGTTGAACAGCGCGTCCCTGCGCCCGCCCCACGCGAGCAGCTTGGCAAAGCCCACGTCGAGCAGCGACGGCGTCTTGCGCAGCACCCACGCGGCAGCCAGCGAGATCTGACCATGCGGGCTGCGCGTGTCGACGAAGCTCGTCTCCGCGACGTGGCAGCTCGCGCACGCCACCTTGTGCACCTCGCCGTCGACACCGAGGGTGCCGGGCGAGCCGTCGTTGTCGCCCTCGAGCAAGGGGCCGGAGAAGCGCGGATCGAAGAACAACGCGCGCCCGAGCTCGGCCGCGTCGGCGTCGTCGGCCCACGCGTTCGTCACATCGATCGGCGGAGGTCCGTCGTCGTAGCGCAGCGCGAGCAATCGCGCCCACTGCTCGTCGGTGGGCACGGGCGGTTCATCGGGCGTGCCGCTGCTCGAGCTCGACGCTTCGGACGACGCGCTCGTGACGGGCGTCGTCGACGACTCGCTCGACGCGGCCGCGCTCGACGATTCGACGTCGCTCGATCCGTGCGCGCTCGTCGACGTGTCGGCGTCCGCGGACGTCGACCCGCCACAGCCGAGCGCGACGATGCACGCGCTACGGCAGACCCACCGCACAGGGCAGCCTCGCGTGATCCCAAGCCGGCTCCGACACGCCGCTCGAGAACCCGTAGTTGTCGACGTGCCGGCGCGTCTCGGTGAGTTGGTGCTCGCGCAGGAAGTCCATGAAGTCGGTGCCGACGACGGGCTCGTCGACGCCCGAGTGGTAGAGCGTGTCGCCGTACGTGACCGTCACCGCACCCGCGGGCAACAGCCCCGGCGCCTCGATGCAGCTGTGCGGCTTGCCGTCGATGAATGCATACGCGCGATCCGTCGACACCCACAGATCGAGACGCACGCGCACGCCGGACGCGGTGAGATCGGCGACGAACGGCTGCGCCGGCCACGGCTGCTCCTCGAAGTCGGCGTGCTGCGTCGGGAAGATCGGGCACTGATCGTTCACGTCCCAGTAGCGATGGTCGCACCACTGCATCTCGAGCCCGGTCGGCCAGGCCCCGAACGCCTGCAGGTTCAGCGTGACCCCCTCGGTCATGTTGTCCTGCACCGGTACGGCTGCGCTCGAGATCCACAGCTGCGGATAGCGTCGCGACGTCGAGAACAAGTCGACCTCGACGGTCGCGTGCACGAAGCTGTCGTCGCCGATCGTCGCGTCGGTCTTCGACGTCAAACGGAAGCGTCCGTTGGTGTCCGAGGCCCAGTCCGCATAGGTGACCCACAGCTCGCCGAGCACCGCATCGAGCCCGAACACGTCCGGCTCGATCGAGAAGAACGAGGCCGCGAAGTCGTCGTTCTCGAGGTAGAGCGCCCAGCCGCCGCTGGTCACGAGGTCGACCTGCGCGAAGCCCATCGGCGCCGAGAACTCTTCGAAGACGTCCATCGCATCGACGTCGGTGATCTCGGGGCACACGAACGAGCGCGCGATCGGCTTGGGCACGCTGGCGCCGTCGTGTTGCCCGTTCACGAACACTTCGCCGTGTGCAGCCGCGGCGCGCACGTCGTCGAGCGTGACGAACTCCTGCGCATATCCGGTCGGCGGCACGGCGCGCGCCGACAGGTGGCCCTGGAACGGGCAGCCGGCATCGAGCGCTTCGACGACCAGCACCTGATCGGGCTCGAGCGTCGGCCAGTCGAGCGCCCACACCGGCTGTGCGCCCTCTGCGAAGTCGCGCTGGAATCGCGACTCGCCCGCGGACAACACGTCGTGCGCGATGCCGCCGCACGGCGAGATCCAGAAGCGTCGCAGCGGCACCATGCCCTCGGCCTGTGCGCTCGCGATCGCGAGCTCGGTCTCGCCGGCTCCGCGTGCGCCGACCTCCGCATCCGACGCGTAGAACACCCACGTGCCGCCGGCGTCGGCGAAGTGCACGTCGCGATCGGCATCGGCGGTCGTGTAGAACGCGATGCCGTCGTCGCGCCACCCCGCGTCGAGCAGCGATGCGCGCTCGCCTTCGTCGGTGGTGTATCGCAGCGCGCGCGTCTTCGACGTGCGTCCGCCGAAGCACTGCCCGTCGTGACCCGACTCCGGGCTGCCGAGCGCGTACACCGGCACGCGGCCATCGCCTTCGATGGTGAACACGTACCCGAGCGTCGACTCGTCTTCGTTGCGCGTGTAGCCGGCGATGTCGCCGGCGATCGCGGTGTCGACCGTGAGATACCCGTTCTGGAAGTACGGCAGATCGATCGCCGCACGATCGCCTGCGCAGCGGTACGTCGCGTTCTCCACGTGCACTTCGCCATCGACCTCGCTCACCGCGTCCGCGCTGGGCAGTGCGTACACGCGATAGTCCCGCGCGCCGTCGACGGGCTCGAACTGCAGCGCCACGCCGGTGCCGCGCACGATGCCTTGCACGCGCGCGAGCTCGGGCAGTGCAGCGAACGGTGCGGTGATGCGACCGTCTGCGCACGCGACATCGATCGGTCCGGTATCGCCAGTGTCGTCGCTCGGCCCATCGCTGCTCGAGCCGTCGTCCGCCGACGTGGCGCTGGTCGACGACGCGTCCGTCGATGCACCGCCGGTCGAGCCGTCGCTGGGATCGCTGGCCGCTTCCGCGCTGCCGCTCGAATCCACGCCCGCGGTCGCGTCGCCCGAGCCGGTGGCCGCGTCGTCGCCGTTGTTACAGCCCGCGGCCATCACGAGCACGAGCGCGCTTCGGATCCCCCTGTGCATGTCGAGCCACATGTCGTGGCCCGCGAAGCTGTCCGGAATTTCTTCGTACCCCGTGCGCGCGCGACGAAGCCGTAAGCCCGATCACGCGCCGCGTACGCTCACCAGCCGAAGTAGTCGACCGGATCGACGCTGCGGTAACCGCTCGCGAACGACGGATCGAGCTCGCGCACCTCGATGTGCACGTGGTCGCCGTTGGCGTAACCGCTCAGGCCGGTCGCATCGCCGGCCGCGAGGTCGTCGCCCTCGTGCACGTCGATGCGCGACATGTGCCCGTAGATGATGTGCGTGCCCGCAGCGGTCTCGAGCCGCAGCTCGCCGGAGTTCGCGGCCCACGGCACGTTCCAGTCCTCGAAGTAGTCGCTGCCGACGATGACCACCGTCGCATCCTCGCCGGCGAACAGCGGCGTGCCGTCGGGGATCGCGATGTCGATGCCGCAGTGGAACAAGCCACCGTAGTCGGTGTACGCGTGGCAGTACGAGTAGCCGCCGTCGAAGCTCGTCGGGCCGTAGTCCTGCGACACGCTGAACGCCGCGCCGCCGACGATCCCGCCGATGCCGAGGCGACCACCGCTCGCTTCGTTCACGCAATCGAAGCCGATGTCGTCGTTGCGCCACGCGCAGACGCGTGCGCCACAGTCGACGGTGCGCAGCGCATCGTGCTCGCACCACACCAGCGTGTCGCCGTCGCACTCGCCGAAGTAGTCGACGTCGCCACAACCATCGTCGGCGCCGCACTTCGGCACGCCGGGGATCCACGACGGCCAACCCGTGTCGACGAATGCATCGGCGACATAGCCTTGCTTCGCGGGCACGTAGTCCCAGATCGTGTTGCCCTGCACGCTCTGCCCTTCGATCTGGCAGCCGACCACGAGCTGCGCGCCTTCGGCGAGCCCACCGATCTTCGTGCTGTCTGCGCGCGGCTCGGCGCGCACGTTCACGCCCTTGCCGGCGGTCCAGCGCACGACTCCGTTCGCACCGTCGCGCGGCGTCGTCGCGTCGACCGTGCGCACGTCGTCCGATGAGACCTCGCATGCCGCGAGCACCAAGCCGGTGAGACCGGCGAGCCTGAGCGTGTTCGTCATGGCCGGGGAATTGCCCGATTCCGCGGCCGGTTCAGCCGTTTCGCCCGCGGTCGATTTCCGTGAACGCACCCGGCCGAGCGGCAATTTCCCCGTGGGGGGAAGTCGCATGAAGAGGAATCAGGTCGTGGTGTGGGCCGCGCTCGCGTCCGCGTGCGGCGCTGACGTGGACGCGAATCCATCGTTCGGCAACGGCAGCGTCGGCAGCACGAGCCCGCGCGGCGAGGAGAGCGGCAGCGTCGACGTCGGCGAGTCGAGCGAGGACGCCGAGAGCGACGGCGGAAGCGGTGGCGCGGTCGAAGGCGGCAAGGGTGACGAGAGCACGAAGTGGGATCTCGGCAGCGCCGACGACGGCGGCGAGTCGGGGCCGATCGAATGTCCTCCGCCCGCGCTGCTGATCGTCGTCGATCGATCGTTCAGCATGGCGGAGGACTCGACCGGCAACGATGCGCCCAACGTGCACTCGACGAAGTGGGCGTACGCCGTCGCGGCGATCGAAGGCTTCGTCGCGATGTACGACGCGAGCATCGAGCTGGGCTTCGCGATGTTCCCGAGCCCGGCCGACAACCAGTACTGCGACCATGTCGACGAGGTGCTCGGCGATGCGCACGTCGACGGCTTCTTGTGCTCCGCCACCGTCGAGATCGCGCCGGCGCCCGGCACCGCGGCTGCGATCGCTGATCGCATCGACCCCGTCGACACGCGGCTGTGCAAGGGCACGCCGATCGACGCTGCGCTGCAAGCCGCCGGAGCTGCGCTCGCGGGCAGCGGTGCGGTCGGCAACATCGTGCTCGTCACGGACGGCAAGGAGAAGTGCAACGGCAATCCGGTCGCACGTGCACAAGCGTTGCTCGCTTCGGGCGTGGCGACGTGGGTGATCGGATTCGGCAACCTGCCGCCGGGATCGGTGAGCCATCAGTCGCTCAACCAGCTCGCGTGTGCGGGCGGCACCGCGACCGATTTCGACACGAGCTGCGTCGTCGACGGGCTCGGCAACGCGGTCGCGGTCGACCCGGCCGGCGCAGCGCTGTACTTGCCCGCGGAGGACGGCCAAGCGCTGAGCGACGCACTGCAACAGCAGATCGCGGGTACCATCTGCTGTGGGAGCGCATGCCCACCGGGATGACGATCGCGGACGATCCCGTCGCGCTCGCGATGCGAGCGGGTCGCGACGAGAGCGGCGTCGCGCGGGCGCAGGCGCTCGCGGAGCTCGAGCGCCGCATGTTCGGACGCGCCGCGCCGACGCGCATCGGTCGCTACGTGATCGGTGAGGCGCTCGGCCACGGTGCGCAGGGCAGCGTGTGGATCGCCCACGATCCGGAGCTCGATCGCGAGGTCGCGATCAAGCTGATCCACGCGTCGAATCGGCTCGACGATCTCGGGCGTGCGCGACTGCGTCGCGAGGCGCAGGCGCTCGCGCGCGTCGCCCATCCCAACGTGCTCGGTGTGCTCGACATCGGCGAGCACGAAGGTCAGCTCTTCATGGTCACCGAGCTCGTGCGCGGTGCAGACCTGCGCGCGTGGCTGGCCGCGCAGCCACGCACGTGGCAAGCGCGTGCGGCGGTGTTGCGCGATGCGATCGCGGGGCTCGTCGCGGTGCACGCCGGCGGGTTGCTGCACCGCGATCTCAAGCCCGGCAACGTATTGGTGAGCCCGAGCGGTCGCGGACAGCTCGCGGACTTCGGGCTCGCGCGCGCGGGTGATGTCGACGTGCAGGTCGCGATCACGCTCGACTCGCAGGGCGACCCGGTGCAGACGCACGGCTGGGTCGGCACGCCCGCCTACTTCGCGCCCGAGCAACACGGCGGCGTTGCGGCCTCGGAGGCGACCGATCGCTACGCGCTGTGCGTCACCGCGTGGGAGGTGCTCTTCGGCGAGCGGCCGTTCCGCGCCGGATCGCTCGCCGAGCTCGCCGACGCGAAGCTGCACGGTCGCGTCGAGCTGCCGCGCACGAATGGAGTACCGCGCGCGCTCGTGCGGGTGCTGCAGCGCGGGCTCGCCACCGATCCGCGCAAGCGTCAGCGCAACACCGCCGAGCTGCTCGCGGCGTTCGAGGCCGCGCTGCGTCCGCGGCGGGCATGGATCCCTGCGGCCGCGCTCGCGGGTGCGACGGTCGCGGTGGCGTGGCCGCTCGCGGTCGCGCGCGACGACGCGCGCAACCAGGTCGCAGCACACTGGGCCGACGCGTTCACGCCGCTGTTGGCCGAGGTGGAGCTCTTGCGCGGCAGCATCGCGCAGCGCAACGACGACCTGCCCGGCGCGCTGCGATCGTTTCGGCGCGCGCACGAGCTCGCGCTGGCATCGCGGCACGATCGGGTGGTGAGCGACGCCGCGATCGAGCTCGCGCGCCAACACATCGGCGGACACACCGATCTCGAGCAGGCCTCGCGTTGGTCGCGGGAGGCCGGTGCGGCGCTCGAGCGCATCGGCGGCGCGGCGCAAGAGCCCGTGCTCGCGGCGCGGCTGCACGCGATGCGCAGCGCGCTGGCGGCCGCGCACGGCGAGTGGGACGACGCGCGCCGCGAGGCCGACCTGGCGATCGGCCTCGCGGGCGCCGACGATCTCGTGCTCGCGGTCGCGCACGAGTACCGCGCACGTGCACAGTGGAAGCTCGGAGACGCGAACGAAGCGCTCGCCGACTATCGCCGCGCGCTCGAGCTCACGCGCGGCGTGCTCGGGCCTTCGCATCCGCGCACGGCGACCGCGCTCGGCAACCTCGCGGCGCCGCTGCTCGCCGACGAGGAGCGTGCGGACGAAGCGATCCCGCTGTTGGAACAAGCGATCCTGATCCGCGCACAGGCGGGGCGGTCCGAGGATCTGCAGACCGCACAGCACTGGATCTCGCTCGCGACGGCGCTGCGGCTGCGCGGTGACCTCGAGCGCGCAGCCGAGGCCGGCGATCGTGCGCTGGTGATCACGCGCGCGCTGCTGGGGCCGAGCGACGCTCGTATCGCGCTCGCCCTGCGTGCGCTCGGCGACGTGTACCTCGACGCCGGCGATGCTGCGCGTGCGACCGAGCGCTACCGCGAGGCCGTCACACAGTACGACGAGGCCGGTGGCGATCCGGCCGATCTCGGGTGGGCGCTGCACAAGCTCGGGCTCGCGCAGCGCATGGCTGGTGCGCTCGCGGACGCGAAGCGATCGCACGAGCGCGCGCTCACGGTGCGCAAGGCTCCGATCGAGATCGCGTTCTCGTGCTTGCTGCTCGCCGACGTCGAAGCGGCG
>DASZPU010000123.1:0-5494 GCA_035550195.1 Nannocystaceae bacterium | reverse complement strand
GCGCCCCCCCCCGCGGCGGCGCCGACCGAGCCTGCGCCCGATGCTGCGATCGATGCGAGCGGCGATGCATCGGTCGATCTCGGTGCGAGCGCACAGGACGAGGTCGGCGAGGCCTCGGAGTCGAGCGGCGAGACCGCGGCGGACGCCGGCGGATCGACGTTCCCGGCCGACAAGAAGGCCCAGCGCAAGGTCGATGCGATCCGCGAGAACGACCCCGGGATGATGAAGGACGGCCGTCGCGAGCCGCTGATGACCAGCGACGGTGGCTCGATCGGTCTGTTCCACACGGCGTTGCCGGACTTCGGCGGTCGCTTCACCTTCAGGTTCCGCGTGCACACGGACTTCTTCAAGAAAGAAGGGTTCATGTACAGCGGCACGATGGGCCAAGACACGCACTCGCGCGTGCGCGGTGCCGTGACGATGAGCTTCTCGCCGTTCAAGTGGGGCGAGCTCTACTTCGCGGTGAAGAGCAGTGCGAATCGCAACCAACGTCCGCAACCCGATCGTCAGGATGCCGAAGCCGTGTTCGCGCTCGGCGACGTCGACTTCGGCTTGAAGGGTGGTTGGCGCTTCAAGAACGGCATCGGCGTCGGTGGTTTGCTCGGCCTTGGGCTGCTCTCGGGCAGCGAGAAGCTGCGCACCTCGAAGGTGAACTTCTGGTTCGATGCGCTCTTCGCCGCCGACCTTCGCTACGCGACGAAGAAGAACGTGCCGGTGCGCTTGACGGCGAACCTCGGCTTCTACCTCGACAACTCGCTCGGCGTCGCGAACTACAAAGCGATCACCGATGGGCCGAGCGCCGAGGTGTCGCGCTTCTCACTCGGCGGCAACCACTCGCGCGTGCGCATGCGCTACGCGATCGACTTCCCGGTGCGCCTCGGGAAGAAGAAGAACTTCGGGATCGATCCGATCCTCGAGTGGGCGTGGGACATCTCGACGGTGCAGGAGAAATTCTTCGCGGTCCCGAACACCAACCCGCCGCCGCTCCCCAAGAGCAGCCAGTGGCTCACGCTCGGCATCCGCGCCAACGTGATCTCCGGCCTCCACATCGACGTCGCGTCCGACATCGGACTCGTCTCCCCGAACTTCGACCGCGGCCCACGGCAGCCGCCTTATCAGATCATCCTCGGGCTCGGCTGGAGCTTCGATCCGAAGCCGCAGATCAAGGAGGTCGAGAAGCCGGTCGAGACGCCGCAGACGACTCCGCCACCGCCGGTCGAAGGTCGCATCGTCGGTCAGGTGCTCGATCCGAACGGCGCACCGATCCCGGATGCGAAGGTCGTGTTCCCCGGTGCATCGTCCAACGCGATCCTCACCGACGCGAGCGGTGCGTTCACCAGCTTCCGCTTCCCCGCCGGCACCGTGCAGGTGCAGGTCGAGATCAACGGACAAGTCGCCGGTGAAGCGACCGCCGAGATCAAGGACGGCGAAGACACCTCGCTGCAGATCCAGCTCACCACCACACCCGCACCGCCGACCGGTCAGATGAACGGTCTGGTCACCGACGATCGTGGCGCCGGCGTGCAGTACACGATGCACGTCACCGGCATGGGCGTCGACGAGCCGTTCAACTCGATGCCCGACGGACAGATCGCGCTCGAGCTCTACGCGGGCGACTACCGTGGCACGATCACCGCGCCCGGCTTCAAGGAGAAGGTCATCACCTTCACCGTGCCGCCCAAGGGCAACATCCAGATCAACGAGAAGCTCGAGCGCGATGCACCGGTCGCGACGCCGCGCGTCAGCGGTGGCAAGGGCGTCATCAAGCTCAAGGGCGGCATCAAGTACGAAGGCAACGCGGTCGCGGCGTCGAGCCACTCGCTGCTCGACGAGCTCGCGTCGTTCTTGAACGGCCACCCGGAGTACGAGCTCGTCGAGATCGGCGTGCACACCGACGATCGCGGCGCGGCGCAGACCCGCTCCGACGAGCGCGCCGACTCGGTGAAGGGCTACCTGGTCGCCAAGGGCGTCAGCGCCTCGCGCCTCTCGACCAAGGGCTACGGCGCGAGCAAGCCGGTCGCGGTCAACATGACCGAGTCCGGCCGCAGCAAGAACAACCGCACGGTGCTCACGGTGAAGAAGAAGGCGCCCTGACGCCCCCAGCGCCCCGCTCGCCCGACCCGGGCGCGAACGCGCGTCAGTTTGCCCTTCGGGCCAATCGTGCTACTCCGGGCCCCATGCCCATGGACAAGCCCGGCGATGCGCAGGCCCCCTCCCGCGAGCCCACCGCAGGTCAGAGCGCGCGCTTCCGCATCAAGGTCGATCGCCTGGGCCGAGTGATCCCCGAGATCGAGATCGTCGACGACGACGACGAGACCGCCGCGACCACCGAGCCGCGCCCGCAGCCGGCCCGCTAGCCCCCAGCATAGGCGTCGGCCAGCTCGGCGATCGCACGCATGAGCTCGGGCGGCACCGCCTGCCCTTCCTTCGCGAGCTGACGCAGGAGCGCCTCGTAGTCGCGCATGCCGGTGCCCGGCACCCGCGGGATGCGATCGAGCGCGACGCGGATGCCCTCGACCGTGTCGTTGGCCATGATCCACGACTGCGCGGCGTAGAGCTTGAAGAGCCGATCGATCCACACGCCGCTGCTGGTCTTGTCGGCGAGCTGGATGAGACAGCGGTTGCACGCATCCGCAGCCGGATGCGTCACGGGCACGCGCGCGGCGACGAGCTGTGACGACAGCGCGAGCGCATAGCGTTCGGCGTCCTTGATCTTGCCCGCGCGCAGGCTCTTCTCGACGAGCTGTCCGATGAGCGACGGAAAGCGCGTGTCTTCGCCGGGCGCGAGCGTGCGCCGGATGTCGTCGTCCTCCGCGACCTGCGACGTGTCGATGCCGAGCACCGCGATCAGATCGCGACCGATGCGGATCTTGTCGCCGTCCTTGAGCGCGCGCCGTCCGTTGATGCGCTCGCCGTTCAAGAACGTGCCGTTGCGACTGCCGAGATCCTCGATCTCGGTGTCGATCGGCCCGACGTGGATGCGCGCGTGCGTGCGCGACACGAGATCGTCGTCGAGCACGAGCCAACACTCGGGCATGCGGCCGACGTCGTGCTTGCCCTCGGGGAGCAGTACGGTCTTGCCACCGATCCTGAAACGGAAACGCGGCACGTCGTGCCGCCAGGTTAGCACGGGCTAGCGCACCCGGAACTGCTCGTCGCCTCTGATCGAGCCCTGTGAGATCGTCAGGCGCACCACCTGACCGCGCACGCCCGTGACTCCGCCGCGACCGCCGGCATCGACGGCGAATGCGACACCGGTCTCGGGCGCGGGCACCACCCGCACCGGGTAGGTCAGCGGCGTGTTGCCGACGACGATCGGGTCGTTGAACGCCGCATAGCCGGTGGTCTGGGGCGTGCCGAACTCCTCGCGATAGTTGCGGGGGATCCGTGCGCGACGGAAGCGGGCGTAGCAGGCGGGAAAGGTGCCGGCCTCGAGCAGCTCCGTGGGGCTCGCGAGATCGAGCAGGCTCACCAGATCGATCACGATCGTGCCGTACGGGTTCGAGAAGCGCAGCGCTTCCACCGGCTCCTCGTCGTAGCTGAACGCGTGATAGAGCGTCAGCTCGCCATCGGGGTCGCTGCGCTGGGTCATGATCCGGCAAGGATTGGGATCGGCCGGCGACGCCTCGTCCGCGTTCGGGCACGCGGGGATGTTCGCGAACGTGGCGGCTTCGTCGGCCCCGAGTCGCAAGCGACTGGTGAGCAGGTTCGATACCGTGGGATCCTCGCGGCACTCGCCGGTCTCGGGATCGGTGATGACGCGATCGGTGATGAACTGCTGCGCGGGGTTGAGGCCCACGACGAAGCTCTCGCGCGTCGCGACCGCGTAACGCACGAACTCACCGAAACAACCGGGCCCGGGCAAGAGCGCCTGCCGACAGTTGAAGCTGCCGCCTTCGCACGGCGTGCGGCACACCGAGTCGAAGCAGATGTACTGCTCGCCGTTCGCTCCGAGATCGGCGCACTCGGCATCGGAGGTGCAGCCGCCCGAGGGTTGCTCCTGACCCGGCGGCACGACGCAGGTGAGCCGCGCTTCGCACTCTTGCAGACCGAGGCGATCGTCGCCGCAATCGGAGCCTTTCGGATAACAGAAGCCCGCGCACTCCTCCGAGTACGCGCCGTCGCAGCCGCCCGCGGGGATCGGCAGACGATCGACGCACGCGTCGACGGGCTCGGTGGGCTTCGGGCCCAGCGGATCGCGGAGGTTGTCGGGGCCCGCGGGCAGCGGACAATCGTGGCGCATGAACGTGACCGCGGGGATGTCCATCGCCGCGAGCCCGACCTCGGTCTGCGTCGCGCTCGTCACGAGATACTCGCGTCGCGGCGCGCCACAGGGATCCGCGATGAACGGTGCACAGTACTGGCGGAGCTGCTCGAGGTTGTTCTCGTACGCGCTCGCCGACACGCAGATGCCGCTGCTGCTGCCCGGTGCCGTGGGATCACGCAGGCAACGACGGCCCGCGCCGCACTCGTCGTCGGTGCCGCAGCCGAACAGCACGAGCTTGTCGCCGGGCAGCACGCCCTCGTCGCAGAACGTCGCGCCTTCGTCGACGATGCTCACCGACTGCCCGTCGCTCACCTGACACGTGCCGCCGCCGTAGTCGCTGGGGTCTTCGCAGACGACGCGACCGGTGGTGCCTTCGGTGCCGGGGATCGCGGGCTCCCACAGCAGCTGCCAGACCTGATCGCCGCGCCACTGTCGATAGTCGCGCACGGCGACGCGCGCCGGGAAGCTCTCGTACAAGCTGTCGTCGAAGCCGCTCAAGCGATCGGCGTTGGTGGGCTGGCCGAGCGCCTCCCAGATGCGACGCTGCTCGTTGGAGAACTCGTTCTTCACCGAGGTCGCGAAGTACGTGTAGTCGACGCGGCGCAAGGTCGGCGCCAGCACCTGCGTGACCTGGTCCTCGGCCGGGATCACGCGGTTGGGGGGCTCGTCGTTGACGAGCGGCAAGACCGACGGCTCGCCGCTCGACGGATCGGTGACCGGCCACAGCATGTGCGGCCGCACTTCGACGTTGAGCAATCCGATCGGATCGATCTTGCGACCGTCCGACGTGACCGAGATCGTCGTCGGCGCGTCGTCGTACTCCGTGAACACGGCGAGCACGACGCGACCGAAGCTGGTGACGCCGATGCCGACGACGCCGGCGTCGCCGAAGGGCGCGCGCGTGCGATCCGTGCCCTTTTGTGGGCTCTTGGCGATCTCGAAGGTCCAGTCGGTGATCGACGAGCCTTCGCTCGTACGGATGCCCGGGCCGGCCGCGAACGGACGGCGCTCGGCCTGCCCGCCCTGCGATCCGGGATCGATGGGATGGCACGCGCGCGAGGTCGCTTGCGACGGATCGACTTGCGTGTCGCACTCGACCCCGAGCTCGGTCTCGTCGGTGTTGCGATCGACGACGTGCGTGGAGCCGTCTCCGGCGATCACGTAGAGGAACTGGTGATCGTGGGGCTCCTCGAACTCGAAGCTCACGATGGGCGTCGGGCGGATCGC
>DASZPU010000122.1:0-4469 GCA_035550195.1 Nannocystaceae bacterium | reverse complement strand
CGCTGCCCTCGTGCTCGGCCACCACGGTGACGTGATCGCGTTCATACGCGAGCTCGATCGCGCGAGCGCCTTCGACGACGCCTGCACCCGCACGCTGCGCCCGCGCCAGGATGGCGGCGTCGAGCTGCTTGCGCGGGATCGTGAAGCCGTGCGCGGGCATGCCCGCGATGTGCGGCAGGTCGGTGCGCGCGAGGCATCGATCACCCAGCCAGGTCGACGAGCGCGTGATCGGGGTGCAGCCCAGCGCGACGATGTCGTCGTAGCAACCGAGCGCCTGCAGCTGCGCCAATGCCCGCGCGTTGACGAAATCACCGCAGACCTTGTCCCGCGGAAAGTGGGCCTGATCGAGCACTACGACGTCGGCGCCCGCTGCAGACAGCCGGGTTGCGAGCGCGCTGCCGGCTGGTCCGGCGCCTACGATGACGACGTCGTGCACGGTGCTGCTGTGCCAGCATACCGACTTTTGGCGTCGTAGAGCTCGCGCGCGTGCTCACCGATGTCGTCGGCGATTCGCTGCTTCGCACGGCGCAGGCGGCTGCGCACCGAGCTCTCGGGGATTGCGAGCTGGATCCCGATCTTGCGCCCGCAAGTATCCTCCCAGTAGAAGAGCCGCACGACCTCGGCCGAGCGGGCGTCGAGGCCATCGAGGACGAGATCGAGCTGCGCGAAGACCTCTGCCCGCTCGAGCTCGTCGACCGGATCCGGGATCGCGGTCGGCACGAGCATCGGTTCGTCGATGGGCGGGCAACGACGCAGTCGTCGGATCTCCTCGCGCATGATGTTGCGCGCGGTCGCGAGACAGAATGCACGGAAGGGGCAGTCCATCCGGAAGCGCAGCTTGGCCTCGATCATCGCGAGCCAAGTGCGCTGGACCAGATCGCGAATGTCGCCGGTGAAGCGTCGCGCGAAGTAGCGGTTCAGCAGCGGATCGACGCGGCGCGCGAGCTCGGTGCCCGCACGCACGTCGCCGTCGCGCCAACGCACGAACAACGCGTGCTCGAGGACGATGGTTGCGGTCGTGTCGGAGGCGTCATCGCTGGTGGCCACGCGGCCACGCTTCGCAAGTGTCGCACCGTCGCGCGGCCGAGCGATTCTCAGAACTTCCGCACGACCCGCCGTCCAGGATTTCAGACACCGGTCGCTCGGCGTCCAGCGTGGTGGACACTTCGCGCGCCGTCGATCGTCGTCGGCGCAGCGGTCGGCTTCGCGAGCGCGCCTTGACTTCATGCACTGCGTCCCGTAGGTTGTCGGCGGCCCCGAACACGGGCCTACGATGCGTGACTGAATCGACCACCCTCGTGTGAGGGCACTTCGCTAGGGATCGTCACCGACGGCGCACAGCGGCCGTTGGCGCGCGTTTCCGGGTGATTTCGCCGTCGCAGGGTCGTCGATGCGCGCTTCGGTGCGAGACGGGCACGTCTCGTAGCAGCGCGACGTCGTGATGCTGCGGCGATCGAGTCGCGCGGTTGCGTCGGCGGTGGCGATCGAAACCACCACCATTGCCCCGCGGCGCGTCGATGCGACCGCGACGCGTCGCGTGCATGCGCGACCCGTCGCGATCGTGCGGCGTGGCCGTGGGCGTTTTGCCGAGCATCGAGGATTCCATGCCGACCGACAAACCACTCACCTTGCCCACCCAGCCGCTCGAGCCGCAGACGCCGACCGAGACGCGTCGAGCTCCGCCACCACAACGCACGCCCGCGCCACCGCGTCCGCACGACCACCGTGCGCGCGTACCCGCGACGCGTCGCAATCACAACTCGCGTCACCGCGGATGATCGAAGCTGCGGCATCGCGCGCGCTACGTAGCTCGTGCGATGTCGCAGCGCCCCGACGGCCGTGATCGTGTTCTGCGCAGCGAAGTGATCACGACGTTGCACGTACGCCTCGTGCTAGCGTGCGCGGTATGGGCGAGCGGACTCTCGGGGCGGTTCTGATCCTGGCGTGTGCGTGTGCGAGCGAGCGCGGCTCCGACACCGCTGCGGACTCGAGCAGCGGCGGGAGCACGAGCACCAGCGGGCCGAGCACGACCGCGACCACCACGACGAGCGCGAGCACCACGACCAGCGCGAGCAGTGCGGAGAGCACGAGCACGACGACCGACGATCCCACCGATGCGAGCACCAGCGTCGTCACCGGCGACGGATCGAGCAGCAGCGAGTCGGGTGGCGAGACCGGCAGTCCCGGCTGCGCCAGCGGTGAAGGGCTCGCCGACGGCGAGCACACGTTCATGCTCGACGGCTACGATCGGCGCTACATCCTGCGGCTGCCCTCGAACTACACGCAGGAACAGCCGTGGCCACTCGTCTTCGCGTTGCACGGCAACGGTGGCGACGTCTCGTACTGGGATTCGCAAGGCGGCGTGCGCGACATCCGAGCCGCCTTCGCGACCGAGGCGATCGTCGTTGTCGCGGAGGCGATCGATCACCAGTGGCGCGACTACAACGCCGATCCGTCGACGTGGCCCGCGCGCATCGAGCTCGAGCTGAACTATTTCGACACCGTGCTCGAAGAAGCGCGCACACAGCTCTGCATCGACGACGCCAACGTGTTCTCGATGGGCTTCAGCGGCGGCGGATCGTTCTCCGGCGTGCTCGGCTGCCGGCGCGAGTACATCCGTGCGATCGCGGTCGGTGGCAGCGTGATCTACTTCGAGCCTGCCGACTGCGTCGCGGTGCCGGCGGCATGGATCACGATCGGCGAGATGGAGAACGAGCCCGCGCGCGAGGAGTACCGCGACTTCTTCCGCGACCTCGCCGGCTGCGAAGCCACGTCGACGCCGAGCACGCCCGAAGGCTGCGTGAGCTACGACGGCTGTGACGCGGAGACGCCGGTGACGTTCTGCTCGCACCCGGCCGGTCACGAGTGGCCGTCGATCGGCACCGACGCGACCAAGGCGTTCTTCGAACAGTTCTACCTGCCGTGACTCAGGGCGCGCAGGTCCAGCCGTCGGGGCATTCGTTCGCCGACGTGCACACGCAGGTGTGCGTGTCCGGATCGCATGCGCCGAACTCGGCACACTGCTCGTCGCTCGTGCAGCCGCCGCACTGTCCGGTATCGAGGTTGCACACCGTGCCGTCGCACTCCGTGTCGTCGACGCACGGCGGCAGCGAACAGTAGCCTTCCGCGAGGCAGACCCAGCCGGTGAGGAACTGATCCTCGCAGTCTTGATCCTGCATGCATCCGGCGACGCACGCACCGATGCCCTGCAGCTCGACGCAGCGGTAGCCCATCAACACGCCGTCGAACGTGCACTCGTCGTCGTTCTCGCAGCCGAGGAATTGGCAGAGCCCGCCTTCGCAGCCGAAGCGATAGGGGTACTGTCCGAACATGCCCTGGCAGCTCGGATCGCCCGCGTAGACGGAGCAGCAATCGATCGGCGCTTCGCACTGCACCTGGCAGTAGCTCCCCGGCGGCGGATCGCCGGTGTCGGTCGCGGTCGTCGAGATCGTCGTCGTCGCCGTCGTGCTCGCGGTGGTGGCGGTCGTGCCGACGCTGGTGCTCGTGCCGACGCTCGTGCTCGTGCCGACGCTCGTGCCCACCGTGGCCGTCGCGCTCGACGGATCACCCGAGCTCTCGCTCGTGTCGTCGACGGCGACGAGCGGGCCGCAACCGATCACGCACAGCGCCCAACCCAACCGCCGCATGAACCTCAGCCTATCACTGCAGCTCGATCCATGTCGGGGCGTGATCGCTCGGCTTCGTCTCGCCACGCACCCAGCGGTCGACGCCGGCTTCGCGCAGCCGCGGCGCGACCGACGGGCTGAGCAGCAGGTGATCGATACGCAGCCCTGCGTCGCGTTCCCAGCGCTTGCGGAAGTAGTCCCAGAACGTGTAGATGCGCGCCTCCGGGTGACGGCTGCGCAGCGCATCCGTCCAACCCTGTGCGAGCAGACGGCGGTAGCACTCGCGACTCTGTGGCTGCAGCAGCGCGTCGTCCAGCCACGACTTGGTGTCGTAGATGTCGAAGTCGGTCGGCACCACGTTGTAGTCGCCGGCGAGCACGACGTCTTCGCCGCTCGCGAGCAGCGATTGCGCGTGTGCGATCAAGCGCTCGAACCACGCCAGCTTGTAGTCGAACTTCGGCCCGGGCTGCGGATTGCCGTTGGGCAGATACAAGCAGCCCACCACGATGCCGCCGACCTTCGCCTCGAGGTAGCGGCTCTGTGCGTCGGCATCGTCGCCCGGTAGCACGCGCAGACGTTCGATCGGCTGCTCGTCCTTCGCCAGGATCGCGACGCCGTTCCACGAACGTTGGCCCTTCCAGATCGCGCGATACCCTTCCGCGCGGATCGCCAGCTCGGGAAACCCCTCGTCGAGCGACTTGAGCTCCTGCAAGCACACGACGTCGGGCGACTCGCGCGCGAGCCACTCGAGCAGATGCGTCAGATGGGCCTTGATGCCGTTGATGTTGTAGGTCGCGATCTTCATGCTGCGCACGTCCGCGGGGCGCGCGGCGCACCGCCGTT
>DASZPU010000121.1:0-6605 GCA_035550195.1 Nannocystaceae bacterium | reverse complement strand
GCATCGGCGCCGGTGCGATGGGCGTCGTGTACTCCGCGTACGATCCCGATCTCGATCGCCGCGTGGCGGTGAAGCTGCTCGCGCAGGCGAACACGACCGGCATCGAGCGGATGATCCGCGAGGCGCAAGCGGCCGCGAAGGTCGTGCATCCCAACGTGGTAGCGGTGCACGACGTCGGTGCATACGGCGCGCGCAGCTCGGCTTCGACGATGTTCGTCGCGATGGAGTTGGTCGACGGCGAGAACCTCGGCGCATGGCTGCGTCGCGAGCCGCGAGCGTGGCGCGAAGTGATCGCGATGCTCGTGCAGGCCGGGCGTGGGCTCGCCGCCGCGCACGCGGCCGGCATCGTGCATCGCGACTTCAAGCCCGACAACGTGCTGGTCGGCAAGGATGGACGTGCGCGCGTCGCCGACTTCGGCCTCGCGCGTGCGATCGATCGCGAGCCGGAGGCGCAGGAGCACAGCGGTGGTCGGATGCCGTCGACGTTGTCGAGCGGATCGATCCAACTCACCGCGACCGGTGCGTTGCTGGGCACGCCGGCGTACATGGCACCCGAGCAACACCTGCGGCTCGCCTGCGACGCGCGCACCGATCAGTTCTCGTTCTGCATCGCGACGTGGGAGGCGCTGTGGGGCAAGCGTCCGTTCGGCGGCGAGACGCTGCAGGCGCTCGCGGTCGCGGTCACGGATGGGCAGCTCGAGCTGCCGCAGGACTCGCACGGCGTGCCGCAACGCATCCGCAACGTGCTGGCGCGCGGGCTCGCCACGGCGCCCGACGATCGCTTCCCCAACATGGACGCACTGCTCGGTGCGCTCGACGATGCCGCGCGTCCGCGCCGATATGCGCGGTGGATCGCGGTCGGTGCGATCGCGGCCGGCGTCGCCGGAGTCGCGTATGCGAACCGCTCGCCTCCGCCGGTGGATCCCTGTGCGACCGTACCGATCGACGCGTCGTGGAACCCCACCGCGCGTGAGCAGCTCACCGCGGGCTTCGTCGCGACCGGCACGCCGTTCGCGGCCGACGTCGCGCGCTCGATCGGCACTCGGCTCGACGATCACCACGATCGTTGGTCGGCGCAGTGGCGCGAGATCTGTCGCGGCCTCGCCGAAGGCGCGCAACAAGATGCGGCGCGCGTCGGGCTCGAGCGTCGCCGCGAGTGCCTCGACGATCGCCGTCGCGAGCTCGACGCTGCGCTCGAGCTGCTGCAGTCGGCCGATGCGGCGCTCGTCGAGCACGCATTCGACGTGCTCGGCGGTGTGCGCGATCCCGATCGCTGCAGCGACGAACAAGCGCTGCGCCATCGCCTCGATCCACCGCCGGCGGATCTGCTGGTCGAGGTCGCCGAGCTGCGCACCACGATCGAGCGCGCCGACGTGCTCAACCGTGCCGGGCATGTGCGCGAAGCCGAGGCGATGCTCGCCGAGCTCGAGCCGCGCGTGCAGGCGACCGGTTGGGCGCCGATGGGGGTCGAGCTCGAGGCGGCGCGCGCTCGCCTGGCGCGCTCGGACACCGCACCGCGCGTCGAGGTGCCGCGGTTGCGCGCCGCCTTCGATCGCGCGCTGGAGATCGGCAACGATCTGCAGGCTGCGGAGTTCGCCGGCGAGCTGGGCTGGCAGCTCGGCTACCGCGATCGCGAGTACGACGAGGCGCTGCAGTGGCTCGCCACCTCGAACGCGCTGCTGCGGCGCACCGGTGGTGATTGGTTGATCGAGCTGCGCGTCGTGAACAACGAGGCGGTGATCAACGCGAATCGTGGCGAGTACGATCGCGCCGAGGAGCTGTTCGCGCGCGGGCTCGACCTCGCGACCGCGCACGATCCGACGGGATTGCGACCGCTGCAGCTCAAGGCCAACCTCGCGGCGTACGCGGGCACGCGCGGGCAGCAGGCGCGCGCGGTGCAGCTGCTGACCGAGGCGATGGCCGGCTACGTCGTGTTGCTCGGCGAGTCGCACCCGCGCGTCGCGGATCTCGCGGGCAATCTCGGGCTGGTCTACTGGCGGCTCGGCGACGTCGAGCGTGCGCGCGAGGAGCTCGAGCGTGCCGCGAGGATCCAGGATCAATCGCTGCCGCCCGAGCATCCGGCGCGCGAGCAGGTGACGTCGGGGCTCGCGGAGGTGCTGTATCTCGAAGGCGAGCTCGCGCGCGCGCTGCCCTACTATCGCAACGTCGACGCGATCCGCAGCGCGTCGTACGGGGCCGCGGCTCCGCGCGCGGTCGGCTGGCGCGTGCACATGATGCGGCGGTGGCTCGAGCTGGTGCCGCGGCCCGACGACGAGATCGATCGCACGCTCGCGAGCTGCATCGAGGCCGCGGATGCGAGCACGGAGAAGCCGTTGCAGCTCGAAGCCTATGCGCTGCGGATCCAAGCCGCGCTCGCGCGCGGGCGCACGCCGTCCGACGGCGACGTGCACCGCGTGCGCGAGCTGCTGGTGTCGGCCGACGCGTCGCCCGAGCAACGCCTCGGCGCATGGTCGGTCGTGGCCGAGCTCGCCGCCGATCGCAACGACGCGGCTTCCGGCAAGGAAGCGCTCGCCGCGATCGACGAGCTCGCCCGCGCCGACCTACGGCCGCGCCACGAAGTCGCCGAGGATCTGCTACGGGCCGCGCGCGCCGCACGACGCCTCGACCGGGAGCCGACGCGCGCACTGGTGCTGGCCCACCGCGCGAACGATCGTCTCGCCGCCGCAGGCACCGATCGCACGTCGTTGCCCGCCCGCATCGCCGCGGCGCTGCACTGAGCGCGCGCGGTCGAGCTCACATCGAGATCGAGCCCTTGCGGAACTCGCTCGCGGACAAGTGCACGTTGATGAGCACCGGCTTGCCTGCTTTCGCGAGCTCCTGCGCGCGCGCGAGCGTCTCGCCGATCTTCGTCGCGTCGTCGAGCAAGAGCCCCGCGCCGCCGAGCGCTTCGGCGACCTTGTGGTAGTCGCTGCGGCGCAGCACCGTGCCGACGTCGTCGCCGAGCAGGCCGACCTGATCGCGGGCGATCTGCGCCCAGCTCGCGTCGTTGCCGACGACCGCGATCATGCCGAGGCCGTGGCGCACGAACGTGTCGATCTCGGCGAGCCCGTAGCCGGCCGAGCCGTCGCCCCAGATCAGCCAGACCTCCGCGTCGGGACGCACGAGCTTCGCGCCGAGTGCGAAGCCGGCCCCGACGCCGAGCGTGCCGAACACGCCGGGGTCGAGCCACGACAAGGGCCCGCGCGGCGCGGTGACGTACGACGCGGTCGCCACGAAGTCGCCGCCGTCGGCCACGAGCACGCTGTCGTCGGGCAGCACGCCGTCGATCGCCGCGCAGATCCGCAGCGGATGCACGAGCGGCACCTCGGCCTTCGCTTGCTCGGCGATCTCGTCGTTGCGCTCGCGATCCCGCGTGCGCAGACGATCACGCCACGGCTCGATCGCGTCGCGCTCCGGCGACAGCTCGCGCGCGAGCGCCAGCAAGCTCTCGCAGGGGTCCGCGATGATCGCGAGCTGCGGCCGCCGATTCTTGCGCGCGTCGTCGTCGCTGCGATTGAGCGCGACGACCTTCGCCTTGCGTCCGATGTGCAGCCCGTAGTTGAGCCGGAAGTCGCACGGCACACCCGCGAGCACCACCACGTCGGCTTCGCGCAGCGCTTGCGTGCGCTTGTGTCGACAGAGCAGCGAGTGCTTCGCGCCCAGCAGCCCGCGCGCCATGCCCGACAGATACACGGGCGCACCGATGCGCTCGAGCGCCGACGCGAGTCGCTTGCACTCCTCGGGTCCACGCACCGTCGCCTGCGAGCCGACCAGCACCACGGGGCGCGCCGCCTCGCGCACGAGCTTCGCCGCGCGCTCGATCGCGCCAGGGAAGGGCGCGACGATCTTCGGGGGCTGCCGCGTCTGCGCGCGCACCTTCTTGTAGCCCGCGAACACCCGCGCCATGTGGGCGCGCAGGTAGAGCTGGATCGCCGAGTCCACCAGCCCCTTCACGTCGGAGGCCGCCTTCGCACCGATCATCTCGCGCACCGTCGACTCGTCGTACAAGAGATCGACCGGCGTCTCGACGAACACCGGCCCCGGCACGCCGTCTTGCGCGAGCGCGAACGCCCGCTCCATCGCGCCGACCAGATCCTTCACCTTGCCCACCGACTCGCACGACTTCACGTGCGGGGCGAATAGCGCGAGCTGATCGATGTCCTGCAGCGCTCCGCGACCGCGCAGCACCGTCGCGGTCGCGCCACCGATCAACACGACCGGCGACTGCGCGAGCTGGGCGTTCTTGATCGCGGTGATGGTGTTGGTCACGCCGGGACCCGCGGTGACCGCGGCGACGCCGGGGATGCCGGTGAGCCGCGCAACCGCATCCGCGGCGAACACCGCGGTGGCTTCGTCGCGCACGTCGATCACCGCGATGCCCCGCGACTTCGCGCCGGTGAGGATCGGCGAGATGTGTCCGCCGCACAGCGTGAACAGCTGCCGCACGCCCTGACGCTCGAGCACCTCCGCGACCAGATCACCGCCGTGCATCGTCGGCCTCCAGCACGTGCCGCGCAGGCACGAAGCAAGTCAACACGCCCCGCAACACCTCGCGCGCGTCGGTGCGCGCGATCACCTCGACCATGTGCTTCTTGCCGTCGACGCGATCGAGCCGTGCCGACGCGAGCACCCTCTCGCCGACCTTCACCGGCGCGAGGAAGCGGACGTCGGCGGAGCCGAGCACCACGGTGGGCGCACCGATCGCGAGCATCGCCGCATGATCGGCCGCGCCGAAGACGAAGCCGCCGTGGACGAGGCCGCTGGCATCGACGCGCATGCGGTCGCTCGCGACGAGCTCGACCTCCGCATGGCCTGCGCCGACCGAAAGCGGACGGCCGCATAGGGAATGATCGATCTGTTCATGGGTGCCGGGCTGCATCCGGCGCGGATGATACCCGCTACAGCCTGAAGGTACCGCCGAGCGTGATCATGCCCGTCACCGGGCCCGGGAACACGATCGACGACTGATGGCCGCTCGCATCCTTCGCGCGGAACTCGGGACCGATCATCGGGATCGTGACGCCCACGCCGAACATCAGCGCGAAGCGCTCGCGGACCCAGTACGAGTAGTCGCCCTTCAACACGCCCGCGACGTACGGGGTCGCCTTGCGACCGGGGCGATCGTAGCCCGACCAGCGGTGCGCGACCATGCCGCCCTGACCACCGATGCACATGCGCACGCGGTGGCGGAACACTCGCTTCGCGCCGCATGCGTCGAGCGTTCCGACGGCGAGCGTGTTGCCGATCTTTCCCGAGCCGAGGTTGAACGCGCGACCCGACGCCGCTTGAGCACCGAAGCGCGCTTGGAAATTCTCGGTACCGATCGTGTACGCGAGGTCGCCACCGAAGTGCGCGTGCGGGAAGAGCTGGCCGATGACGAGGCCCTGCGCTTCGACGGCTTGATACGGGATCTTGCGGCCTTCCGCGGCCGCGACCTCCGATGCGCTCGCGAGCACGAACGCCGCGGCGACGAACGAGAGCGCAGCGACACCAGATCCACGGGGCATGCAATCAAGCTACGGGGTCGATGCGTCACCGCCAAGACGGCAGTGACGGTTTTCATCCCGACGCTCCGTGATGGCGGGTCAGCCCGCTCCGCGTCCCTTCGCAACGGGCCGGCCCTCGCGTGCCGATGCGCGTCCGCGCGCCGACCGCCTTCGAGCCTCAGCCGCCGCCCGGACCCCCGGGCGGAGGCGCGGGCGCGTCGTAGCACCAGCACACGTCGTGACCGCTCTCCTCGTCGAAGCTGCACTCGTCCGCGCCCGCGTAGCCTTGCTGGGTGCACACGTCCTGACACGGCAGCTGCAACAGCTCGCCGCCGTCGCACACTTCGATCTCGGTCGGGCCGACGCAGGTGATCTGTCCTTCGGTGCACGAGGGTGCCGGGCCGCTTCCGCCACCGGGTGTCGAGCCGCCGGGTGCACCGCCGGGCGTGCCGATCGTGCCGTCGGTGAGGATCGAGCACACCGAGATCTCTTGATACGCGGCGAGGAAGTTCACGCAGTTCGCCATCTCGAGCGAGTCGTTGGCGGCGCGCTCCCAGTCGGTCTTCGCCGACGTGACGAGCCCGTCGCTGCACATCGTCATCACATCGGTGCAGTCGCCTTCGCTGACGCCGGCGCCGAAGAAGTTGCAGCTGTCGAGTCGATTGCACAAACGTGCCTCGATCGGTGCTTCGGGATCACAGCCGCCGGCCAACGCGAGGCCGAGCGCGACACCGAGACGAACGCGAGGCGAGCAGAGCCGACGAAGCGAGGTGGAGAAGAAGTGGTTCATGGGCGAGCCCGTGCAGAGCAGCCGCGATGCCAGCCGCGGGGTCGCGCGCAACCCCGCGGGATCCCGGAGCTACGCCGCTGCCCGCGGCCCGACGCGGCGGTGCGTGTCCCATGGGACGTCGCCGCGACGCGGCCGTGTATCATCGCCGGCCCATGGGCGTACGCGAGCGCATCGAGCGACGACTCCCGTTGTTGCACCGCGTGCTCGTCGATCCGCCGCATCGCATCGCGCGACGCTTCGTCACCACCGGCATCAAGAGTGGATTGCTCGGTGCCGGCGGCGAGCATCCGCTCGCGGCGTTGCTGGTCGCGCTCGGGCGGGGGCTCGGC